>JAZNYY010000050.1:0-40075 GCA_045594645.1 Candidatus Fimenecus sp. | reverse complement strand
CAGTTATCGACTTTGAAGGCTTTGTTGACGGCGTTGCATTCGACGGCGGTAAAGCTGAAAAATATGAGCTTGTTATCGGTAGCGGTTCATTTATTCCCGGCTTTGAAGACCAGATTATCGGCCACAAAGTTGACGAGGAATTTGATGTTAATGTAACATTCCCCGCAGAGTATCAGGAAAACCTTGCTTCTAAGGATGCAGTTTTCAAGATTAAGCTTCACGAAATCAGAGTTAAAGAGCTTCCCGCACTTGATGATGACTTTGCAAAGGATGTAAGCGAATTCGATACACTTGACGAGCTTAAGAAGAGTGTTAAGGCTCAGCTTGAAGAGCATAAAAAGGCTGACGCTGACAATAAAGTAACAAACGACCTTCTTGAAGAAGTTGTTAAGGGCGTAGAGGTTGAAATCCCTGAGGTTATGGTTGAAGAAGCAATTGACAACATCGTTAACGATTTCAACTACAGACTTCAGGCTCAGGGCTTAAACCTTGACACATACCTTATGTACACAGGTATGGAAATGAAGGCGTTCAGAGACGGTTATAAAGAAAATGCAGAGGCTCAGGTAAAGCTTTCTCTCGCACTTGAAGCAATCATCAAGGCAGAGGGTATCGAAGCTACTGAAGATGAACTCAATGAAGAATATGAGAAGCTTGCAAAGACATACAATATGGATGTTGAGCAGATTAAAAAGGCAATCGGTGCCGATGCACTTTCTGGCGACATCAAGTCAAGAAAAGCAATTGAGCTTGTAAAAGCTAACGCTGTTGTAACGGAAGAAAAGAAGACAGCAGCTAAAAAGCCTGCTGCAAAGAAAAAGGCAGATGCTGAGGGTGAAGAGCCCGCAGAAAAGCCAGCAAAGAAACCCGCAGCCAAGAAAACAACAAAGAAAAAGGCTGACGAGGAATAATTATCAGTAAATAATTATATGTATAAGCGTTGAAGAATTGTCCAATAATCAAAGGGCGATTCTTTAATGCTTTTCACAGATTTTAAGGAGGTTATTTTATGGCACTTGTTCCATATGTTGTTGAACAGACAAACAGAGGGGAAAGACAATACGATATTTTCTCAAGACTTTTAAATGACAGAATTATCGTTTTGTCAGATGAGGTTAATGACGCAACAGCTTCTCTTGTAGTAGCACAGTTGCTTTATCTTGAAGGACAGGACAGCGAAAAAGACATAAGCCTTTATATCAACAGCCCCGGTGGCTCAGTTTCAGCAGGCCTTGCAATTTATGATACAATGCAGTACATCAAATGTGATGTTTCGACTATTTGTATGGGTATGGCTGCAAGTATGGGTGCATTTTTGTTATCCTCCGGTGCAAAGGGCAAAAGATATGCTCTTCCAAATAGTGAGATTATGATTCACCAGCCTCTTGGCGGTGCTCAGGGTCAGGCATCTGACATTAAAATTGCGGCTGAGCACATTCTTCGCACAAGAGAAAAGCTTAATAAAATCCTTGCTGAAAATACAGGTAAGCCCATTGAACAGATTGCTCTTGATACTGAGCGTGATAACTGGCTTTCAGCACAGGAAGCAATGGATTACGGCATTGTAGACAAAGTCTTTTACAAAAGATAAGGAGACACCTTATGGCAAGAGAAAACGATAAAGAGAGAACCGTTCGATGCTCTTTTTGCGGTAAAACTCAGGAGCAGGTAGATAAGCTTATTGCCGGCCCGGGTGTTTATATCTGTGACGAGTGTATTGAGCTTTGTATGGGCATAATCGACGAAAACGCTGATGTATCCCGCAAGCGTTCAGGCAAAAAGGTTAAGCTTGAAGAAAAGGTTCTTCCAAAGCCACAAGAAATCAAAGCGGCTCTTGATGAGTATGTGGTAGGGCAGGAAGCTGCAAAAAAAGCTTTAAGCGTTGCGGTTTACAACCATTACAAGAGAATATATCACGGCTATGAGAGTGATGTTGAAATCCAAAAGAGCAATGTTGTTCTTCTTGGTCCTACGGGCGTGGGTAAAACTGTTCTTGCACAGACCCTTGCTAAAATAATTGATGTGCCGTTCGCCATTGCTGATGCTACAACTCTTACAGAAGCAGGTTATGTGGGTGAAGATGTTGAAAATATTCTTTTAAAGCTTATTCAGGCTGCTGATTTCGATATTGAAAAGGCAGAGCGCGGTATTATTTATGTTGATGAAATTGACAAGATTGCCCGCAAGAGCGAAAACCCATCAATTACTCGTGATGTAAGCGGTGAGGGCGTTCAGCAGGCGCTTCTTAAAATTCTTGAGGGAACAGTTTCAAATGTTCCTCCGCAGGGTGGCAGAAAACATCCTCAGCAGGAATTCATTCAGATTGACACCTCAAACATCCTCTTTATTTGCGGTGGTGCTTTTGACGGTATTGAAAAAATCGTTGAAAAGCGTGCAGGTAATTCAGGACTTGGCTTTGGTGCAGAAATCAAGAATAAAACAGAATTTGAGAATGAAGATATTTATTCAAAGGTTATCGCACAGGATTTGGTTAAATTTGGTCTTATTCCCGAACTTGTTGGTCGTGTACCCGTTATAACAGCACTTCAACAGCTTTCAAAGGATGATTTAATCAGAATCCTTTCAGAGCCTAAAAACGCACTTTTAAAGCAGTTTAAGGCGTTATTTGATATGGATGATGTTGAACTTGAGTTTACTGATGACGCACTTGTTGCAATTGCTGAGAAAACTCTCGAAAAGAAAACGGGTGCTCGCGGACTTCGCGGTATTATGGAAAGTGTTCTCACAGGGGTTATGTATGAAACTCCGTCTGACCATACAATCGCAAAGGTTATAATCACAAAAGATTGTGTTGAGAATGGTGCAGAGCCTGAAATCCTTCGCGATGCAAACAGAAAACCCAATATTTTAACTTCTAAAAATATTGGAAAAGCCTCAACTAAAAAAGCAATATAAATCCAAGCCACAGTTTTAGCTGTGGCTTATAATCTATCTGTCGGGTGACAAAAATGAAAACTAAAAAAATCAAGTCCACATTTCTTCTCTTTTTAACAGCAATTATATGGGGATTTGCCTTTGTTGCACAAAGGGTGGGTGCAGAGTATGTGGGGGCGTTCACATTTAACGGTATCCGCTTTTTGCTTGGCACAATATCGCTTATTCCCGTAATACTTATTTTTGAAAAAGAGAAATTTAATAAAGAAAAATTTAAAAAAACAATAACATCTGGACTTTTAGCGGGCGTTGTGCTTTTCATTGCCTCAACTCTTCAACAATTCGGTGTTGAAATAACCGGCAGTGCAGGTAAAGCAGGCTTTTTAACAGGTCTTTACATAGTTTTGGTACCCCTTATCCGCTTTGTAATGGGTAAAAGGACAAGCGTTCTTACATTTTTCGGCGCAATTTTTGCCGTTGTTGGTTTATTCTTCTTGTGTATGACAGGCGATGAAATCTCATTTGGAATAGGCGATATTGTGCTTATTATCGGTGCTTTCTTCTGGGCGGGTCATATTCTTGTTGTTGATAAATTTGTGAACGATGTGAGTCCACTCAAATTCAGTATGACACAATTTTTTGTCTGCGGATTTTTAAGTATTATTTTCGCTTTGTTTACAGAAAAAATTGATCTTTCCGCAATTCAAAGTGCGGGCATACCCATTCTCTATGGCGGTCTTATGTCAGTTGGCGTGGCTTATACCTGCCAAATTCTCGGACAGAAAGATGCGGACCCCACATTTGCTTCTATCGTATTTTCAACAGAATCAGTTTTCAGTGCAATCGGTGGTGCGATAATTCTTCACGAAATTATGAGTGGCAGGGGATATCTTGGCTGTATGCTGATTTTTATTGGAATTATTCTATCGCAATTGGATATACCAACTGTTAAGCAGAAAATTTGTAAAAAATGACGAAGTAATTATGACACATTTATTACATTTTAGGGCGAATTATTGACAAAAGTCGTGTAGTTAAGTACAATAACCGCATAAAATAAAATTGTTCTGTAGTCTTTTCGGAGGCAGTTATGGATATATTGTCGAAAGTTCAAAAATCAGTTGTTTTCTTAATAAAGGCATCTATGTATGTTTGTTTAATAGGAACATTCTTTATTGTTTTCAGCACAGAGTTTGTGTGGTTGTTGCGTCCCTCAAGAACCACCGCAGTTACTTTCTTAACTTTTTGTGTTGTTGAGGCGTTGCTTGTTGCGATTTATGGCGGGTTTACTATTGGCAGAGTCAAAAGTAAGCCTATAGTAATGCAAATATCAATTGCGACGATAATAGCTGATTTTGTTACTCATATGCAGCTTTGTATCATGAATGTTAATGAGAATCTTAACTCTCATTTCATCTATGAATCTCCGCATTTGCTTTTATTGGTAATGTGTATTCAGGTTTCTCTGATTATTCTTTTCACATATCTCGGCCATCATGTCTATTTCACAATCAATCCACCCGAAAAATGTTGTGTAATTACAAGCTCTGAGGATTCACTTAACAATATTGTTCCCAAAATCAGACGATATAAAAAGCAGTATAATATCGTTCATATGATTCATCATACATCAAAAGATTTGTTTGATATTATTAACGATTGTGATACCATTTTTATTTATGATGTTCCCGTTCAGGAAAAATCTTTTATAACTGAGTATTGTTACGCAAAGAGTAAGAATATCTATTTCAATTTTGAAATGGATGATGTTGTAATGTTAGGTGCAAGAACTGCAATGCTTGATGATAAACCTATGGTTTCTGCAGTTGTGAGAGAGCTTACATTAGAACAACGCTTCGTGAAAAGAATAATGGATATTTTAATTTCATCTGTTGGTCTATTGATTTGCGGTATCCCAATGCTTATCTGTGCCGCTCTTATTAAGTTGGAAGACGGCGGTCATGTATTCTTTAAACAAGTACGCGCAACAAAGGGCGGAAAGCTTTTCAAGGTTTATAAATTCCGCACAATGCGAGAGGCGAATAGTGTAAACCGTTCAGTTACTTCAGATGATGACCGTATTACAAAGGTCGGAAAATATTTAAGAAAATTCCGAATTGATGAGCTACCACAGCTTATTAATATTTTAAAGGGCGAAATGAGTGTTGTTGGACCTCGCCCCGAAATGATTGAGAATGTTGATAAATACACAGAAGAGCTTCCCGAATTTAAATATCGTCTTCGTGTTAAAGGCGGTCTTACAGGCTATGCACAGATTGCAGGTAAATATAACACCTCGCCAAAGGATAAGCTTGTACTTGACCTTATGTATATTGAAAAATATAGCTTGTGGCTTGATTTTAAACTGATTATGCAAACAGTTACAGTCTTTTTGAGAGCAAGTGACAGTACAAAAGCATTCGGTAAAAAAGAAAACAAATATCATTTCACACAAAACGATTAAACCACTTCCCGCAGGAGAAATCTTGCGGGATTTTTATTAAATAAAAGTGTTTTAACTGTTGTTTATAAATATTATTTGTGATATACTAACTTTATATATTTGTTTTTGGTGTAATTATGAGTAAAAATCTTTTTGAAAAAAATTCCCGAAATAAAGGGACTTTAAAATATTTTATAATAGCTTTTGGTGCATTTGTTGTAATTCTCGGTTTGGCATCGGTGTTTCTTTTTATGTATTCAATTGATTTTGACTTTAACAACTTTGTCGAAAAGCCCGAAGAAACAACTACCGAGTCAAATGAAAGTACAACCGAACCAATATACTCCGTTAATTCTCTTTCGGGAAAATCAACGGTGCTTTTTGTGTGCGCTGACAGTAAAGAAGAATTCGATTTTGCCTTTACCGTTGAGTGCGATTTTAATAACCAGTCAATGATTGTTAAGTGCATTGATTCCAAAACAAAACTATCTCTTAACGGTAATTCGTCAACTTGTGGAGAGATTTATAAGAATAATTCTGTTCTTGAGTTGAAATCTGCCTTTAGCGAAAGCTATAAAATTTCTGTAGATAAATATTTCATATGTGACCGAGCTGGCGCAAAAGAAATTCTCTCGTTATTTGACGGAATTACCATAAATGTAGCTGAAAATATTGATTATGATTCAAATGGTATAAGTCTTGAACTTGATAAAGGTAAGCAAACCGTTTCGGGTGCATACGCATTGAATTATTTGTTGATAAGCAACAATTCAACCCGTGAACAAATTCTTTGCGATGTAATTAATTCTGTTTTGGTTCCTAAATATACCGATAATTCCCAAAGCTTGTTTACTGATTTTGTCAATGCAGGCGAAACCGATATTTCGGTTATAGATTATTCAGAAAGCATTGAAAATCTTAAAATCTACGCAAATGCAGAAGATAAGTTTATGCCTGTGACAAGTGCTGAAAGGGAATAGCTATGAAAAGAAAAGCTTCTGTAATTATTTCAATTCTTTTTGTGGTATTTGTGATTTTCGGTGGTGTATTTGTTGCGAAGCTTGAAGCTTTCATTGATTGGAAGCAAATTTATGACGACCGAATTACCGAACAAGAGCAAATAGAATTTGAAAGTCAGTTAAATACCAAAACATTTTATTATTATAACGAGTTAAATAATGAGCAACAGCAGGCTTACATAATGCTATATTCAATGTTTACCGATTTTACAGACTCCCGACGCATTGAGGTTACTGAAGAAGAATTGAAGGAACTTTTTGTTGCGGTTCTTTATGATAACTCTGAATTCTTTTGGGTTGATGTTAATTATACTTTTGTTGATTACGGAACTTCAATTGAGTTTTCACCAAATTATAGATTTGACCGCTCAACCTCAGAAAAGATGAGTGATACTCTTGATAAAAAAATTGATAAAATTGTCAAAGGCTCTGAAAATCTAACGACCGATTATGAGAAAGAACTCTATTTTCACGATTGTGTTTGTGATATGACGGTATATAACGAAGATACTTTTGGTAAAATGGGTGATACCGCTTATAGTGCTTTAATTGACGGTGAGGCAATTTGCGAGGGCTATTCCCGCGCAATGCAGTTGTTGCTTGACAGAGTAGGAATTCGCAATTATCTTGTCGTTGGTGACGGTGTTAATGAAGAAGGCACAGAGGCTCATATGTGGAATATCGTTGAAATTGACGGTGAGAATTATCACCTTGATGCCACATGGAATGATACAGGAAACGAAAACGGTATAGGCTATCTGTATTTTAATGTTAATGACAATATTATTTCTCGTGACCATATAAATCTTGTACCCGATAACAATAATTGCGTCAGTATGAATGCCAATTATTTTGTAGTTAACAAATTGTATGTAGAAAGCTTTAAAAACTATGACGAATTAGTTTCGCCCGTAGCAGATGAGCTCAGAAGCGGTGACAATATAGTCGAAATTCTTTTTGCAAATGAAGAGCAGTTGTCCAAGGCAATGAAAACTCTTGAGAATAATAATTATGCATTTTTTGATTTTGTCGGTGATGCCGTCAGAAAGAGCGGTAAGGATTTGCAAAGGGATGAAATTGAGTATTATACATTGGACGAGCAGAATTATTTGTGTTTAATATTTAAAGAAGGTTGATAAAATGGATAAAGAAAGAATTGAGCGTGCGTTTCGCGAAATATTAATTGCAATTGGTGAAGACCCCGACCGTGAGGGCTTGGTTGAGACACCAAAGCGCGTCGCAAATATGTATGAAGAAATCTTTTCGGGACTTACCGAGAATCCCGAAAAGCATCTTAAAATGTTTCGTGAGGGACAAAGTGACGAAATCGTAATTGTCCGCGATATTCCAATGTATTCAATGTGTGAGCATCATTTCTTACCATTTGTGGGTAAGGCGCACATTGCATATATTCCTAATGACGATGGGCTTGTAATCGGACTTTCAAAGCTTGCGAGAATTGTTAATAGCTTTGCTCGTCGCCCACAGCTTCAAGAGCGTCTAACTGCACAGATTGCAGACTTTATTCAAAAAGAGATGAATCCTAAAGGAGTTGCAGTAGTAATTGAAGCAGAGCACCTTTGTATGACGATGCGCGGAATAAGAGCTGCAGGCTCGCAAACGCAGACATCAGTGCTTCGCGGTACTATAAGAAAGGATGCCCGCACAAGAGCCGAGGTTATGACTCTTTTGGGTTCAAAATAATGTTTTCAGGTAAGAATTTTACTTTTCCTCTGGGGGAAAAAACTTATATAATGGGCATTCTCAATGTAACTGCAGATTCATTTTTTGACGGCGGATTATATAATTCGCCTAAAAAAGCGCTGGAACATGCAAAGCAGATGCTTATTGACGGCGCAGATATAATTGATATCGGTGCACAGTCAACTCGCCCCGGGTGTATTCAGCTTTCGGCGGATGAAGAATTAGAAATTATCAAGAATTATCTTCCAATGCTTTATGATGAAACGGGTGCGGTCATTTCAGTTGATACCTTTTATCCCGAAGTGGCTGAATATGCACTTCAAAACGGTGCGTCTATCATCAATGATGTAAGTGGCGTATTTAATGAAAAAATGGCACAATTAATTCGCGATTACAACTGCGGTTGGGTGATTATGCACACAGGCGGTGGCGATGCACAAACTGTACCCGAATATAAAACTACTGTTACAGAAGATGTTGTTTCGTTTTTCAAAGATATGCTTTTTAAATGCGATGAATTCGGCATTCCTGAAAATCAGATTATGCTCGATATGGGTATCGGCTTCGGCAAAACTCACGAGCAGAATATTGAACTTATCAGGAATGTGAATCAGCTTAAAATAAAAGATGTTGCATTACTTACTGCACTCTCATCAAAACGAGTGGTTGCAAATGCTACAAATACTGATGGCTATGACAGAGTTTACGGCACTATTGCTGCGGATGTTCTGGCAATAGCAGGGGGCACAGATTTTATAAGAGTGCATAATGTCAAAGAAAATGCATTGGCTTCTAAAATGGTCGATGCGGTTGTTAAGGTGAGAAGAGTCGAACCAAACACGCCGTAAATACAGAACTTCAGCGAATTTTCACTTTTTCATCCTTGATTTGCGTCAGCAAATCTGCGGTCTCAAAAGCAAAAATTCATCTTAATTTCAAGTATTTACGGTGCAAGGCAGTTTTTGACGAGGAAATTTTTGTCTATTCAAGGCATAAAATCGCAGTCATACTGCCGTATTACAAGATTTTTAACGAAGAATAGGCGAAAAGTTGCCGTCAAAAACCGTATTCGGTTCGGCTCTTCTCACCTTAGAGGTTAATATGGATAAAATAATTGTTAAGGATTTAAAGCTTTTCTGTTATCACGGGGTTAACCCCGAAGAAAAGATTAACGGTCAAAATTTCATATTTGATATTGAAGCGGGCGTTGATTTAACAACACCTTGTGCAACTGATAATGTCGACGATACGGTAAGCTATGCCAAAATAATTAAAGCCGTTCGCAGAGTGGCACAAAGCGAAAAGAATGATTTACTTGAAAGAGTCGCACAAAGAGTTGCTGATGCTCTTTTTGAAGAATTCGATAAAATCTGCACTTTGAAAATTCTTCTTAAAAAGCCCGAAGCACCAATCAAAGCAGATTTTTCTTATGTTGCGGTTGAAATTGAGAGGTCGAGAGTATGAGGGCGTATCTTGGAATAGGCACAAATATCGGTGATAAGCTTAAAAATCTTGCAGACTCCATTTCAGTGCTTAACCTTTTACCTCTTACAAAGGTTACAGATTGTTCAAATGTCTATGAAACAGACCCTGTGGGATATGACAATCAAGATGATTTTTTGAATATCGTTGTTGAGGTTGAAACAGAGCTTAATTCTGATAATCTTCTTGGCGCAGCATTGGGCATTGAGGCAGGACTCGGTAGGGTGCGAACAATCAAAAACGGTCCTCGTATAATTGATATAGATTTGCTTTTATATGAAAACGAGGTAAAAAATACAAAAACACTTATTTTGCCACATCCTCGTATGATGGAGCGTGATTTTGTATTAAAGCCGTTGCTTGATTTGAGCTTTGATGGTCTTTTAGACAGGAAAACGGTTGAAAATGCACTCACAAATAACGGTGTGCGGTTTTACTGTTCAAAAGATAAAATAATATAAACAGCGTTTTTGGGTGGTTTATGAATTACATAATAATGGATTTAGAGTGGAACAATTCTTATATGAAATCCGCTGAAAAGTTTATAAATGAAATTATCGAAATCGGTGCAGTCAAACTTGACGATAACCTTAATACGATTGGTACCTTTTCAGAGCTTGTTAAACCTGTGGTTTCAAAGAAGCTTCGTTCACGAATTAAAAATCTTACTCATATTACAAATGAAGATGTTCGTCACGGCAGACCCTTTAAGGATGTTATTGAAGATTTTAGAAAATGGGTAGGGGATGACGCCTTAATTATGACTTGGGGCGACACGGATATTCGAACTCTGCAAACAAATTTCAAGTGTTTTCTCAACACAAAAAGCATTGATTTTGTCACAAGATATGCTGATTTGCAAAAGTTTTGTCAATGCTTTATAAATATGGAAAATGTTCAGCAAGCAGGTCTTTCTTATGCGGCGGGCTGTCTTGAAATTGACCCCGAAAAATATCCTCATCACAGAGCGCTTGATGATAGTCTTTTGAGTGCAGAATGCTTTAAAAAGGTGTTTAATGCTGATAAATTAACCGAATTTATTAAGGTTTGTGATAAAGAATTCTATGCCCGACTTGACTTCAAGCCCTATGTAATTAAAGATAAAAATGACCCACTCATTGATAAAAATCTCTTTAATTGCTATTGCGACATTTGTGGCGGAAAGGTTGAAACAAAGAAAAAATGGAAGTTTATGAATCAGTCGTTCAGAGGTGTTTTTTTCTGCCCCAACTGTAACCGCGAATTCAGAGTAAATCTTCGCGTTAAAAAGTTTTATGACAGACTTGACATTAAACGAAACTATAGCGAAATTATTCATACAAAAGAAAATGACGATAAAAAAGAACCGACAGCTTAATCGCTATCGGTTCTTCACTTATATTGTGATTATTTTAAAACTCTTATTCTGATAATACCGCTGATTTTCTTAAGTGCCTCAATGGCTTCGGGTGAAGGTTCTGTGTCTGTCTCAACAATTGTGTAAGCATATTCGCCCTTTGACTTGTTAACCATATTGTCAATATTAACATCTTCATTTGCAAATGCAGATGTTATCTTGCTTACAATACCGGCAATGTTTTTGTGCGCAATTGTAAGTCTGTGCTTGTCGCTTGCGGGTAATGAAATAGCTGGGAAGTTAACAGAGTTTACAATGTTACCGTTTTCAAGGAAATCAGCAATCTGGTCAACTGCCATAATTGCACAGTTGTCCTCTGATTCGGGAGTTGATGCGCCAAGATGGGGGATAGCAATAACTCCGGGTGCACCAATAACAGCGTCATTTGGAAAGTCTGTAACATAAGCCGCTACCTTGCCACTCTGTAAAGCTTCAAGAATATCATTACTGTCAACAAGCTCTCCTCGTGCAAAGTTAAGAATTCGAACAGCATCTTTCATCTGTGTTATCGTATTTTTATTTACAAGACCTCTTGTGCTGTCATTAAGCGGAACATGAAGCGAAATATAATCTGAATTTGTAATTATTTCATTCAAATCATCTGTAAATTTGACATGATGATTAAGGTTGATACTCTGCTTAACTGAAAGATAAGGGTCATAACCGATAACCTTCATACCAAGAGCTGCCGCGGTGTTAGCAACAAGAATACCGATTGCACCAAGACCTACAACACCTAATGTTTTGCCAAGAATTTCGGGGCCTGCAAAAGCGCTCTTGCCCTTTTCAACATCCTTAGGAACTGTGTCACCATTTCCTTTGAGCGTTTTTGCCCATTCAATTGCGGGAATAACCTTTCTTGAAGCAAGAAGAAGACCCGCAATTACAAGCTCTTTAACTGCGTTTGCGTTTGCACCGGGTGTGTTGAATACAACAACACCGTCTTCACTGCATTTGTCAACGGGAATATTGTTTACGCCTGCACCTGCACGGGCAATTGCGATAGTGTTTTCATTCAAAACCATATCGTGCATTGATGCTGAACGCACAAGAATGGCATCGGGTGCTTCTGTGTTTGCAGAGTAGCTGTATTTGTCGCTGAAACGGCAAAGTCCGGTTTCAGAAATCTTGTTAAGTGTAAGTATATTGTACATAGTGTTTACTCCTTATGAATTTGCTTTTTCAAAATCAGCCATAAATGCAACGAGCTTTTCAACGCCTTCAACGGGCATTGCGTTGTAGATAGATGCTCTCATACCGCCAACGGAACGATGACCCTTAAGGTTTACAAAGCCTGCTTCTGTTGCTTCTTTAATGAATTTTGCATTAAGCTCTTCGCTGTCTGTAACAAATGGAACATTCATAAGTGAACGGTCTTCAGGAACTACAGTTCCCTTAAACATCTTGCTGTTATCAAGAAAATCGTAAAGAATTTTTGCTTTCTTCTCGTTTCTTTCTTTCATTGCTTCAAGTCCGCCTAAATCTTTAAGCCATTCTAGAACGAGCTTGCAAATATAAATTGTGTAGCAGGGGGGAGTGTTGTAAAGAGAATCATTGTCAGCCATGGTTTTGTAGTTGAGCATTGTGGGTGTGATGTCTCTTGCATTACCGAGCATATCCTCGCGGATAATACAGATTGTAAGTCCTGCGGGAGCAACATTTTTCTGTGCACCACCATAAAGCATTGCAAATTTTGTAACATCAATAGGTTCTGAAAGGAAGCAAGAAGAAATATCTGCAATAAGCGGAACATCGCCCGTGTCGGGTAATTCGTGATAAACTGTTCCGTAAATTGTATTGTTCATACAGATGTAGAAATAGTCTGCATCTTTTGTAAACGTATTCTTATCGAGCTTGGGGATATATGAAAATGTTTTATCTGCAGAAGATGCCACAATATTACATTCACCGTATTTCTGTGCCTCTTGATAAGCTTTTTTAGCCCACTGACCTGTAATTACAAAATCAGCCTTGCCATTTTTATTCATAAAGTTGAGGGGAATTGCCGCAAACTGTGTTGAAGCACCACCCTGCAAGAAAAGCACCTTATAATTGTCAGGAATATTCATAAGCTCACGAAGAAGCTTTTCTGCACCCTTAATAATACTGTCATAAACCTTTGAGCGATGGCTCATTTCCATAACTGATTGGCCGCTGCCTTCGTAATCGAGCATTTCTGCCGCAGCCTTTTTGAGTACCTCTTCGGGAAGCTGTGAGGGACCTGCTGAAAAATTGTAAACTCTTGCCATAGTAAAGACCTCCAAAAAATACTTTTCACAATCAGTATATGTGAATTCGATTGCGTATTGACCGTATTGTAGCAGAGAAATATCTAAATGTCAACAACTTATCTAAAAATTTAACAAAGAAATTTATTAAAATAAATTATTCGATTGAAAAGTTGTTAATATTTTTAACAATGTCGAGCATTTTTTCAATTTTTCAAAAAAAATCCCGCAATTTGTTGAAGTTAAAATGTTTTTATTATATAATATAATTTCTATAATAGGAGTGATATATTTAAATCTATGGAAAAAAGCAAAAACTTATTTAATGAATTCAATGAAAAATCCTTTTCAATGCCTATGGTCGCTTTGAGAGGACTTGTAATATTTCCCGAAATGACAATGCACTTTGATGTGGGCAGACAAAAGTCTGTTCGTGCAGTTCGTGCTGCAATGGAAAAGAAAACTAATATTTTTCTTGCCGCACAAATGGACTTAGAGTGCGATGACCCGCGTTATGATGATTTGTACTCTGCCGGCGTAGTTTGTGAAATCAAACAGGTGATGAAGCTTCCGGGTACTGACACATTGCGTGTGGTTGTTCACGGGCTTTATCGTGCAGAGCTTATTCACATTGCATCAGCTAACCCTTATCTTTCTGCAATTGTAACTAAAATCGAAACCGAAAAAGTTTCTTCAGAAGATAAAATTTATGAAGAGGCTCTTGTGCGCAGATTGACAGGTACTTTTGAGGAATATGCTTATTTTCTTCCCAAGTTACCGCCCGATATTATCGTTGGTGTTTCTGTTCGCAAAGAGGCGTCTGAGATAACTGATTACATACTTTCAAATATTCCTCTTGAATATTCTTCAAAGCAGTCTTTACTTGAAGAGTTAAATCCTTTAAAAAGGGCAGAGCGTCTTTGTGTGATTCTTACCCGTGAAATTGAACTGCTTGCAATCGAAGAGCAAATCAACGAAAAAGTTCAAGAGCAAATGGAAGAGAATCAGCGCGACTATTATCTTCGCGAGCAGATTAAAGCCATTTCTGAAGAGCTTAACGAGGGCGACGGTGCAATAAGCGAGGCTGAAAGCTATAAAGAGAAAATCAAGGCTATCGGCTTTGCAGAGGATACAGAAAAAAAGCTTCTCAAGGAATGTGACCGTATGATGAAAATGCAGTCCTCAAGCCCTGAGTCTGCAGTCATCAGAAATTATCTTGATAAGGTTGTTTCTCTCCCTTGGAATGTGTTAACAGACGATAATCTTGATATAGAAAATGCAATGTCAATTCTTGATGAAGACCACTACGGACTTCGCGATGTTAAAGACAGAATTATCGAATTTCTTGCAGTAAGAAAAATTAATCCAGATATTAAGGGGCAAATTATTTGTCTTGCAGGTCCTCCCGGTGTTGGCAAAACCTCAATCGCAAAATCATTGGCTCGTGCAATGGGCAGAAGCTATGCAAGAATTTCTTTGGGCGGTGTTCGTGACGAAGCAGATATAAGAGGCCACAGAAAAACTTATATCGGCTCAATGCCCGGCAGAATTATTGAGGCTATTGAGAGCGCGAAAAGCTCAAATCCTCTAATTCTACTTGATGAGGTAGATAAGCTTGGTTCAGACCACCGCGGTGACCCGTCATCAGCACTTTTAGAGGTGCTTGACGGTGAACAGAACAATACATTTGTTGACCATTATCTTGAAATCCCTTATGATTTAAGTCGTGTGCTTTTCATTACAACTGCCAACGATAAGAGCAGAATTCCCGCTCCGCTTCTTGACAGAATGGAAATTATTGATTTACCCGGCTATACATACGAAGAAAAATTTAATATTGCTAAAAATCATTTAGTCCCCAAGCAGATTAAAGCAAACGGACTTAAAAAGTCAAATGTAAAAATTACCGATAAAGCACTCAAAGACATCATAAGCGGTTATACTAAAGAAGCGGGTGTGCGTGTGTTAGAGCGTACAATCGCATCAGTTCTTCGTAAAATTGCAGTTGAATATGCCAAGGGCTATGACGGTAAGGTTTCTGTAAAAAATACTGATATTGAAAAGTATTTAGGTCCCGTAAAATTCAAACCCGATGATACCGCAAAAGAGAATCGAGTTGGTGTTGTAAACGGACTTGCATATACTTCAGTTGGCGGCTCAATGCTTACAGTTGAGGTTGCCGTAATGGACGGCACAGGAAAGCTTGAGCTCACAGGCTCTCTTGGTGATGTAATTAAAGAGTCTGCAAAAGCGGCTGTAAGCTATATCCGTACAAATGCCGAAAAGTACAGAATTGATAAGGATTTTTATCAGAATAAAGATATTCATATTCACTTCCCCGAGGGTGCAGTGCCTAAGGACGGTCCCTCCGCAGGCGTTACAATTTTCACTGCACTTGTTTCAGCACTTTCGGGCTGTAAGGTGCGTGCAGATGTTGCGATGACGGGCGAAATCACAATTACAGGCAGAGTGCTTGCAATAGGCGGACTTCGTGAAAAAACAATGGCGGCATATATTGAGGGAATTAAAACAGTAATTGTGCCTGAAGCTAACAGAAGTGACCTTGAAAAAATTGACGAAAAGGTAAAAGAAAAGCTGAATTTTGTGTTCGCCACTTCAGGTGACGATGTACTCAAAACAGCTTTGGTGTAAATTATGAGATACGATAAAGCAGAATTTAAAGCGGCTTACGGCACATTTGGTCAGTTGCCTGAGAGCGATTTGCCCGAAATTGCATTTGCAGGCCGTTCAAATGTGGGCAAAAGCTCACTTCTTAATAAACTTTTTCAGCGTAAAAGTTTGGCGCGTGTAAGCTCTGTCCCCGGTAAAACAATCACAATTAATTTCTATGAGGCTGAAAATGTTAATTTTGTGGATTTGCCCGGTTATGGATATGCAAAGGTTGCCAAAACCGAAAAACAGCGTTGGGCTGAAATGATGGAAGGATATTTTAATTACGACCGTAACATTAAACTCGTTGTTCAGCTTGTTGATATGCGTCATCCGCCCACCAAGGATGATATAATGATGATGGAATTTTTGCAGGCTAACGGTTATGAATTCATCGTTGTTATGACAAAAGCGGACAAGCTTAAAAAGAAAAAAGAATATAACGAACGAGTTGAAAACTCAAAAAAAGAAATGAGCTTTGTGCCCGAAAACAGAATAATTCCATTTTCATCTGAAACGGGCGCAGGACTTGATACATTAAAGAAATTTATTGAAGAGTATTTAGGAGAATAAAAAAATGAGCAAAGTACCATTTACAACAAAAGAAAAATTAGAAGAAATTTCAAAGGTTTATCCAACACCTTTTCATCTTTATGACGAAGCAGGTATCCGCAAAAATGCCGAAAATCTGAAAAAAGCATTTGCTTGGAATAAGGGCTTTAAAGAGTATTTCGCAGTTAAGGCCACTCCTAATCCATTCCTTATAAATATTTTAAGAGAATATGGTTGCGGTTGTGACTGTTCATCTGTTACAGAGCTTATGCTCTCAAAGGCAATTGGTGCTGTTGGTGACGATGTAATGTTCTCATCAAACGACACACCTCCCGCAGAGTTCAAGTATGCTAATGATATGGGCGCAATCATCAACTTGGATGATATTACCCATATTGATATTCTTGAAAAAACACTAGGGGTTCTTCCTAAAAAGCTTTCTTGTCGTTATAATCCCGGCGGATATTTCTCAATTGCCAATAATATTATGGATAACCCCGGTGACGCTAAATATGGTATGACTACCGAACAGCTTTTCGAAGCCTTTAAGATTATGAAATCAAAGGGTGTTGAGGAGTTCGGCATTCACGCATTCCTTGCAAGTAATACAGTAACAAATGAGTATTACCCAACGCTTGCAAAAACTCTCTTTGAGGTTGCAGTAAAGCTTAAAGAAGAAACAGGTGCACATATTAAATTTATTAACCTTTCTGGTGGTATTGGTATTCCTTATCGTCCTGACCAAGAGGGTAACGATATCTTCGCAATCGGCGAGGGTGTAAGAAAGGTATATGAAGAAGTGCTTATACCCGCAGGCATGGATGATGTGGCAATATATACAGAACTCGGCAGATTTATGCTTGCTCCTTACGGCGCACTTGTAACACGCGCAATCAACGAAAAGCATACTCACAAAGAGTACATCGGTGTTGATGCCTGTGCAGTTAACCTTATGCGTCCTGCAATGTACGGTGCATATCACCATATTACCGTAATGGGTAAAGAGAATGAGCCTTGTGATTATAAATATGATGTAACAGGCTCACTTTGTGAGAATAACGATAAATTCGCAATCGACAGAATGTTACCTAAGATTGATATGGGTGACTTAATCTATATTCACGATACCGGTGCTCACGGCTTTGCTATGGGCTATAACTATAACGGTAAACTTAAATCAGCGGAAATTCTTCTTAAAGAGGACGGAAGCTTTGAGCTTATCCGCCGTGCAGAAACTCCCGCAGATTATTTTGCAACCTTCGATTGCTTTAATTTTTACAAAAAAGTAACCGAATAATTTTTGAGGTATAATTATGTCCTTTGTTCACTTACATGTGCATACAGAGTATAGCTTGCTTGACGGTGTCTGCCGTCTTGACAGGCTTTGTTCTATTGCAAAAGAAAGGGGACAAACGGCAATAGCAATTACTGACCACGGTAACCTTTTCGGTGCAGTTGATTTTTACAAGGCGGCACAAAAAGCTGGTATTAAAGCAATTATCGGCTGTGAGGTTTATGTTGCAGCACGCTCACGCTTTGATAAGGTTCACGGTGTTGATTCAGAACGCCACCACCTTGTTTTACTTTGCAAGAATGAAACAGGTTATAAAAATCTTACAAAGATGGTGTCATCTGCGTGGGTTGATGGCTTTTACACAAAGCCTCGTGTTGACCGCGAGCTTTTAGAGAAGCATCACGAGGGCTTAATTGCTCTTTCAGCTTGTCTTGCGGGTGAAATTCCAAAAGCTATTTCAAATGGTGATATGCATCGCGCAAAACAAACTGCTTTGTGGTATGAGTCGGTTTTTGGTAAAGGTAATTATTATCTTGAAATGCAAAATCACGGTATAAATGAGCAAGCCCGTGTTAATGAAGGGCTTATGCGCATTTCTAAAGAAACCGGAATACCCTTGGTTGCTACCAATGATGTTCATTATATCGACCGTGAAGATGCAAATACGCAAAAAATACTTATTTGTGTTGCTACTAACCATACAATTGATGAAGAAAATTCTTTGGAATTTGAAAGCGATAATTTCTATCTTAAAACTGAAGAAGAAATGCGTTTGCTTTTCCCTTATGTTCCCGAAGCAATTGAAAATACACAAAAAATTGCTGATATGTGTAATTTTGATTTTGAATTCGGTAATACAAAATTACCTAATTTTAAAGTTCCAGACGGTCAGTCCCATTATGACTATTTCAGAGCGAAATGTTATCAGGGCTTGAAAATTCGCTATGGTAATAATCCTAAACAAGAGTATGTTGACCGTCTTGAATATGAGCTTTCAGTTATCAATGATATGGGTTATGTTGATTATTTTCTTATTGTTGCTGACTTTATTCAATATGCCAGAGATAAGGGTATTCCCGTAGGCCCCGGCAGAGGCTCGGGTGCGGGAAGTATCTGTGCATATTGTATGGGCATTACAAATATTGACCCTATAAAATACAATCTTATTTTCGAGCGTTTTTTAAATCCTGAGAGAGTAAGTATGCCTGATATTGATGTGGATTTCTGTTATGAACGCCGTCAAGAAGTAATTGATTATGTTATAGATAAATACGGAGCAGACCATGTTTCGCAGATTGTAACATTCGGTACAATGAAAGCCCGTGCGGCACTTCGTGATGTGGGTAGGGCAATGGGACTTTCTTATGCTACCGTTGACAATGTTGCGAAGAAAATTCCTCGTGTATTGGGAATTACAATTGAAGATGCACTTAAAGAAAGTGAAGAGCTAAAAGCTCTTTATAATAGTGATGCTAAAATTAAAGAACTTATTGATACTGCAAAAAGCGTTGAGGGAATGCCACGAAATTCATCAACTCACGCGGCAGGTATTGTTATTACTGACCGTCCCGTAAGTGATTATGTTCCACTTGCGCGAAATGACGAGTCGATTGTCACGCAGTTTACAATGACCACAATTGAAGAGTTAGGACTTCTCAAAATGGACTTTTTGGGACTTCGCACTCTTACAGTTATTAATGACTGTGTAAAAACCGTAAAAAGAAAAAATCCCGATTTTGATATTGAAAAAATTTCATATGACGACCCCAAGGTTTACTCTCTTTTCACAGCGGGGCAGACCGACGGCGTGTTCCAATGTGAATCAAATGGTATGAGAAGTGTATTTATGCGTCTTAAACCAACAAGTCTGGAGGATATTATCGCGGTTATTTCTCTTTACCGTCCGGGCCCTATGGATTCAATTGACAGTTACATTGAAAATCGTCATAATCCCGATAAAATAAGATATAAAACACCAATGCTTCGTGATATTCTTGATGTTACTTATGGCTGTATGGTGTATCAGGAACAGGTTATGCAGATTTTCCGTTCACTTGCAGGTTATTCCCTCGGCAGAGCTGATATTGTTCGCCGTGCTATGTCAAAGAAAAAGCATAAGGTGCTTGAAGCAGAGCGTGCTTTTTTCTGCGATGGATGTGCTAAAAATGGTATTTCACAAAATATTGCAAATGAAATTTTTGATGATATGTCATCATTTGCTTCATATGCTTTTAACAAATCTCATGCGGCGGCATATGCTGTTGTAGCTTACAGAACTGCATATCTCAAATGCTATTATCCCTGTGAGTTTATGGCGGCATTACTTACGAGTGTTCTTGATGATTCAGGTAAGGTTGCCGATTATATTGAAGATTGTAAGCGTAACGGCATTACAATTCTTGCACCTAATGTGAATTATAGCTATAAAACCTTTGCGCCGAATGTAAAGGGTAACAACACTATTATGTTCGGTTTGCTTGCCATTAAAAATCTCGGTCACGATTTTATTGATACAATAATTAATGAGCGAAAACTAAATGGCGAATACACCTCTTTCTATTCATTCTGTAAGCGTGTTCACGGCAAGGGCTTTAACCGTAGAGCGGTTGAAAGTCTTATAAAAAGTGGTGCGTTGGATAATTTAGGCAGTAATCGTCACGAAATGCTTAACAATCTTCCGTTCATTATTGATGAGCTTGATGACTCGCGTCGCAGAAATCTTGATGGTCAAATCGGTTTCTTTGACTTGATGCAGGATAATGTTCAAAGTGAATATGTTATGAAGCCTATTCAAGAATTCAAAACCAATGAACTGCTTGCAATGGAAAAAGAAACAACCGGACTTTATATTTCAGCTCATCCTATGAAGGAATATGCAGAGCTTATCGCGAAGCTGAAATGCGATAAAATCAGTGATATTGTAAGTGCTGATGAATACGATGACAAATACGGCGATTCCGCTTCTGTAAAAGTGATGGGTATTGTAAACGGAATTACAAGAAAACAGACAAAGAGTGGCGAAACAATGGCATTTATAACTCTTGAAGATGTTTCAGGCTCAATTGAAGTGATTGTTTTTCCAAAGCTTTTTGCAAGATATGCCAATGCCTTCAATAATGGTGTAGCGGTGTTTGTTGGTGGCAGACTTTCTGTCCGCGAAGAAGAAAACCCCAAGCTTATTCTTGATTTTGCGGAAACTGCAGAAAGCGTAAAGGATAAGCAAACTCGCAAGGTTGGTTTGTTTGTCCGAGTTGATAATAATCAGAGTAAAATGTATTTTGAATGTGCAAAATATATAGAAGATAATTCTAAAGCAGGGGATATACCGCTTTATTTCTTTTTTGCAGACAGTAAAAAATATTTTCCGTCAAAAAAGATTTCTGTTGATAATAATTTGATTGACGGGCTTAAAAATATTGCAGGCAGTCAAAATGTAATATTACAAAAATAGTCAATATATGACTTGCATTTTATCAGTTATTGTGTTATCATATAGGCTCAATGTGGTAATATTTAGCAAAAAGTCTAAAGGGTGATAAATATGAAAACAATAGGTGTTCTTACAAGTGGCGGTGACGCTCCGGGTATGAACGCGGCAGTGCGTTCAGTTGTTCGTGCAGGTTGTGAAAACGGATTTCGCGTAATGGGTATAAGACGCGGTTATAACGGTCTTATGCAGGGCGATATGTATGAAATGAATCTTCGTAGCGTCTCTAATATTATTAACCGTGGCGGTACTGTTCTTTATTCAGCAAGAAGCCCCGAGTTTAAAACTGAAGAGGGTCTTCAGAAGGCTCTCAATGTTGCAAAAGAGGTTGGTCTTGAGGGTGTTGTTGTAATCGGTGGTGACGGCTCATTCAGAGGTGCTCGCGATTTGTCACTTCGCGGACTTCCTTGCGTTGGTGTTCCCGGTACAATTGACAATGATATCGCTTGTAGTGAGTATACAATCGGTTATGATACTGCAATGAATACAGTTCTTGAAATGGCTGACAGACTTCGTGATACTTCAGAGTCACACGATCGTTGCTCAGTAATTGAGGTTATGGGTCGTCGTGCAGGTTACATTGCTCTTAACGCAGGTATTGCTTGCGGTGCTACTACAATTCTCATTCCTGAGGTTGAGTATGACTTCCAACGCGATGTTATCGACAGAATGATTAGAACACAGAAAACCGGCAAAAAGCACTTTATTATTATTGTTGCTGAAGGTGTTGGCGGTGTTGAAGAAATGGCAAAGCGCATTGAGGCTGAAACAGGTGTTGAAACAAGAGCTACAGTTCTTGGTCATGTTCAGCGTGGTGGTCATCCTACGGTTCGCGACAGAGTAACAGCAAGCCTTATGGGCTACAAGGCTGTTGAGCTTCTAAAAGAAGGTATCGGCAACAGAGTTATCGCTATGCAGCATGATAATATTGTTGATTTTGATATTTTCGAGGCTCTCAATATGACAAAATCACTTGACCTTGAGCTTTATAAGATTGCTCACGAAATCTCTATCTGATGATGTCAAATATTATCCTCATTGGTATGCCCGGTTGTGGTAAAAGCACAGTCGGTGTTATACTTGCAAAGACTTTGGGTATTGGCTTTGTCGATACAGATTTGATAATTCAACAGCGTGAAAAAAAGCTTCTACAGAATATAATAGATACTGACGGAATTGAAGCATTTCTCGATTGTGAAGCAGAAGCGGTAAAATCGCTTGAATGTGAAAACTGTGTAATTGCAACTGGTGGCAGTGTAATTTTTCGTGAAGATGCTATTGCACATTTGAAAAAAGACGGAAAAATCTTTTATCTTAATGTCCCGCTTGACGAAATTAAAAAGCGTCTTGATAATATCAGCACCCGCGGTGTTGCAGCTTCAAAAGAACAGACAATTGACAATATTTTCAATGAGCGTTCTCCGCTTTATGAAGAATATGCCGATTATATTCTTGATTTGAATGGTTGTTCTGCAGAACAAACTGTTGAAAAAATTTCAAAATTTTATAATAAAAAAGTATAAATGATTCGCCTTACGGTAATTTCTTTTAAAGAGAAATTTAGCCGTAAGGCGTTTTTTTTACCTCAAATAATAATCATCATAAGAGGCAAATTATTATTGCGGCTAAAGTCGCACGGAGGTGAGCGTTTGTGTAATTTTTTTAAAACTCTTTCTGCAATCTGCACTGCGTTGTGCGTATTTATTTTTTCTTTGGTATATTTGGGGCAAAAAAATATACCTGATAGAATAACAACAATCGAAAATTCAACTTATGAATTTAAAAGCATTTTCGGTGTTTCATTGTTTCGTTTAAATTATGAAAACGAAAAAGGAGTCGCGTCGGGGACTGCCCGAGCTTCACATAATGAAGCTGAAATTGACCTTTTGAATATTATTCCCGTAAAAACTGCCGAAATAACTAATTCAAAAAGGAAATATGTTGTTTTGGGCGGAGAGCTTTTCGGCGTTAAGCTTTATACCGATGGTGTGCTTGTGGTTGATACTGATTCAGTTGAGACGAAAAACGGTAATGTTAATCCCGCTGAAAAGGCGGGGCTTAAAGTAGGGGATATAATAAAAAGCGTGAATAATGAAAAGGTTACCTCTACTAAAGCTCTTGCACAGAAAATTGAAAAAAGCAATGGCGAAAAAATGAGCTTTAATATTGTGCGTAATAACAGAATTCTTACAATTGACTTTTCAACCTATAAAGATGTAAATACGGGAAAATATAAAGCAGGACTTTGGGTGCGTGATAGTACTGCAGGTCTTGGAACTGTAACTTTTTATAGTTCAGAAGCAGAGTCCTTTGCAGGTCTCGGTCACGGAATTTACGATGTTGATACCAACGAAATAATGCCTATGAACAAAGGCGAAGTGTTTTCGGCTTATGTAAATGGAATTTACAAAAGCAGTACGGGCAGTGTAGGCGAGCTTTGCGGCGTAATAACCGGTAAATCAATAGGGGAGCTTTGTCTTAATAATGAAATGGGAGTTTACGGCTTTACTAAAACTATAAAGAATGAATCAATTCCCGTTGCGGTAAAGCAAGAGGTCACAACGGGTGCGGCAAAAATTTACTGTACTCTTGATGACAGTGGAGTAAGAGACTATGATATTGAAATAAAAAAGATATATACTAATTCGGATTCGGTTAATAAAGATATGATAATTGAAGTTACTGACAAAGCATTACTTGAAAAAACAGGCGGAATAGTTCAGGGAATGAGTGGCTCACCGATAGTTCAAAACGGCAAGCTTGTAGGTGCCGTAACGCATGTTTTTGTTAATGACCCCAAAAAAGGATATGCAATTTTTGTTGATAGAATGGTTGATGTAACGGAAAATATGGCAGAAGAGAAATCAGTGGAAGATGCCGCATAGCGAAACAAATGCCGAATTTTGTTTGAAATTCAAGCAGAATTCGGTATTTTGTTGTGATAATACTTTAATGTTTTAAAATTAACTTGTTTTAGATATTGACGATTGATTACCATTTATGGTAAAATATACTGAATTATAAGGCAAAATGTGCCCTTATGACAAAATACTTTGACGGTAAATAGGAGGAACTATGAAAAAAGTTAAAGAATTATTGGGAAAGGTTAAGGCTCTTGACAAAAAGAAAAAGATACTCTTAATCGTTCTCTCATGTGTTTTGGTTTTAGCCATTGCCGGTGGAATTGTTGCCGCTGTTGTTTTAGGTGGCGGTGAAAGCTTTGGCAGTGAAACACCCGGCGAAAATACTACATACAGCGTAAGTGTTAAAACTGCAGGCGGTATGTCTTTGTCTGATATTGATGTTTATATTTATGACAGCAAAAAGAAAGATAATATGGAGGATATGGGTAAAACAGACGAAAACGGTAATGTTACCTTCAATCTTCCCAAAAGCAGTAAATATGCAATTGAGCTTTCAGGTGTGGCAAAAGGCTATGAGGTAGAAGAAAGCTATAAATTCGACGGCGAAAGTGCAGAAATCGTTTTAACATCATCACTCATTACCGGTGAAGACATTTCAACCGCAACTCTCGGCCTTGGTGATGTAATGTATGACTTCACTGTAATGGCGGCAGACGGCAAAGAAATCAAGCTTTCTGATGTTCTTAAAAAGAAAGATTTGGTAGTGCTTAACTTCTGGTATACTACTTGCTCTTGGTGTGTTGAAGAATTTCCTCTTATCGAAACAGTTTATCAGGAATATAAGGATAATGTTGAAGTTATCGCATTAGACCCAATGGACGATATCTCAGCAGTAGAAACCTTTCAGAAGCAGTACGGACTCTCATTTCCAATGGCATCTTGCCCGTCATCTTGGTCAAATACTTTTGGAATTCAGGGCTATCCTACAACAATTATGATTGACCGTTATGGCGTAATCTGTCTTGTAGAATCAGGTGCTGTTACAAGCAAAAGACCTTGGGTTTCTGCTTTTGACCACTTTACAGCAAAAGATTATGAACAGAAGCTTTGCGTAAACGGTATCGGTGATTTGGTTACACAGATTAAGCCGAATGTTGAAATGCCAAAATCTGAAAAGATTGCAGAGTTAATCAACAAAGGCAATATTAATGTAACATATCGTCCTGAAACAGAAGACGAAAATGCAGAATACATCTGGCCCTTTATTGAAGGCGAAAAGCTTGGTCAGTTTTGTATTTATGCTTCAAACAAGGGTATTGATGATTCATACGCAATTATGTATGCCGATGTTGAATTGAAAAAAGGTCAGGCGCTTGGCTTTGATTATTTAATTTCCTCTGAACACCTTTGCGATATATTATATGTAATTGTTAATGATGAAGATATTTTCCAGATTTCAGGTGTTTCCGATACTGAAAAATGGCAGTCTTGTTATCCTGTAGTTGCTGATGAAGATGGCACTTATGAGGTTGCATTGTGCTTCTTAAAAGATAGTGATGGCTCAGCAGGTGACGATACCGTATACATTGACAATATGCGTGTTGTGAATGAAAAGGATATTGATGTTGCGACATATCTTCCTCGTGAAGCAGCCGTAACAAAAGATAATGGCGATACATATTCATATGTTGATGTTGTTTATAATGAAAAAGACGGCTATTATCATGTAGGCTCTGCAAATGGACCACTTCTTCTTGCTGACCTTATGAACTATACACAGTTCAATGAAGAAGAGTCACTTCACGACATCGTTTATGCAGGTGATGCAGATAAAGACGGTGTAAGTCTTTATGATTATGAAAAAGACGGCGGTAAGGGAATGGTTAAGTATTTCTCTTACGCTTCTAACTCAACTATCAATGGACTTTGTACAGTAACCAAGGAGCTTGCTGAAATGCTCAAGCAGGTTGCAGAAGTTGCAGGCTTTGAAGATGACGCAAATGAGTGGCTCAAGATTTGTAAGTACTATCAGGCATACGGCAAGAATGCAAAACAGCTTGATGACCCAATAAAAGGACTTGCGACATTCTCAGCATTTGAAACAAAGCTCGGTAAAAATGTTTCAACAAACTATTTCTATTATGACAGAGCAATTATTCCAAGAGGACTTTTCTCTGAATTCAAGCCCACAAAGTCAGGTGTTTATCGCTTTACTTCAAAGAGCGACTACGAAGAGGGTATCGATGCTTGGATTTTCAACAGTAACGGCGAAGTAATTTATACATATGAGCACGACGAGAGAATGTATACAGATACAATCAACTGCTCAATGGTATATTATATGGAGGCCGGTAAGTCATACTACATCAATATGGCATTCTGGGATATTTATGCAACAGGTACAATTAAGTATGATGTTGAATATCTCGGCTCATCATATAAGCTTTTCCGTGCTTGTGCACCAGGTTATTTCACTTATGACAGTGACGCAACAGGTGATGTGATGTATGATATTATTTCTGGCGGTATTACTCCTGTTCTTAAGAATGGCAAGTATTACGACTCAGAGCACAACAGCTTGATTTATGCTGACTTTACAGGTCTTACAAGTATTTTTGATCGCTCAATTCTTGAAATGATTGAAATGGGTGGCTTTGACTTTAGTAAGTCTGAGACAGACGGTGAAATTCTTGCTTATATGGCACAGAATGACAATGATGTACAGAAGACTGATGCTTACCTCAAGAAGCTTTGGGGCGAAGATTATGATGCAAATGCTGAGATTTATCAACTTGACGATATTTACGCAGGCCGTTATCACGGTGACGGTCCCGATTTAACTGCTGAAATGCGTGCATATGCAAAGAAGATTGATAAGTCAGGCACAGAAAAAGATGGTTGCGTAGTAGTTGACGAAAGACTTGCAGAAATCTTACAGCTTCTTATGGATAAATATACATTCGAGGGTGTAGATAATTCTTGGATTAAGCTTTGCTATTACTACGACAATTTAAGCAAATAATTTTACAACTCTTTAAATTACTGTAAAGGAGTTTGAAAAAATGAAGAAAATAAAAGGCGTTATTGCCATTGTTCTTGTAGTGTGTATGCTTGCTACTCTTACCGCTTGTGGCGGTAACAAGACTTATAAGGTTGCAGTTAAAGATGCTCTTGGTAACCCTTATACAACAGGTGTAGTGGTTAACTTTATGCAGAACGGCGAAAAGGTTGGTATGCAGGCTTGTGACGAAAACGGAGTAGCAACCAAAAAACTTCCTAAAGGTGAATATACAGTTTCACTGTCATTTACTGACAGTGAAACAGAGTATTACTATGACGAGAACACAAAAGTTACTGCAAGTGAAAACGAAATTGATTTGCTTTTGGCTTACAAAACCTCTGAAGAGCCCACAATCCTTTATGTTGGCTCAGAAGAGCTTGACGCTTATGCAGTTTCAGTAGGTTGTACTTATGTTGAGCTTTCAAATGAGCACAGAAACTATTTCCTTTTCACTCCAACAGAGGCGGGTAACTATGAATTCTCTGTAATAGGTGATGTAAAAACTGAAATCGGTTATTATGGTGCACCTCATTTTGTACAGAGCAATAATGTTGCAGAAGTAGTTAATAACAAGTTTACTGTTTCTGTAAGTGCAAGTATGATTGGCGTAGGTGATGGCGGTACTTCAACTTATGTTATCGGTATTGATGCTCTTGATGCTAATTCAAAGAGCTGTGTTCTTGCGGTTAATCGTCTTGGTGATGCAATTAAAACTCTCGCAGACGAGCCTTGGACAATTTATCAGAAAACAGTTGACCTTTCTGAATATACATTACCTGCAGATGCGCAGATTAAAGAGTTTGATTTAACTGCAGCAACAGATACATATAAGTTTGTTCTCAATGAGAAAGATGGTTTCTATCATCTCAATACAGCAGATGGCCCATTGGTGCTTGTTCGTCTTGCAGAAGATTGCGATTATATTGCTTGCTTTGAGACAATGCTCGACCGTTCAGGCGTTACAAAGTATTTCTTTGATGAAAAGGACGAATTTGTCAAGAAAGAAAGCTATTCTGAATGTCTTCTCGAATACATTGAATATGTTGACGAGTCAGAGGGCGTTTATCCTCTTACTGAGGACCTCAAATATATCATTCAGCAGCGTGGCGGATATGTCGGCTGGTGGGATATTGAAAGCTCAGGCTATATCTTCAAAGACGCAGCAGGTAACAACGATGCAACAATTAATGCTGAAATCGCTTGGCTTTTGATGTGTTGCTACATTGACTAATAGTATGAATATGCTTAAGAAAAAAATATTATCTGTTATATCAGTTGCTTTAATATTGTGTATATTGTTTACAGGCTGTAATGGCTCGGATAATAAAGATGCTGAAAAGGTTGCTTATACCGTAAAGGTTGAAACAGTCGGCGGAATGCCACTTGAAGATATTATGGTTAAGGTTTATAAAGATTTCGAAATGCAAAATCTTCAATGGGGTGCAGAAACTGACAATGATGGAGTAATAACCTTTGACGCAGAGCCGTCAAAAACCTATTATGCAGTTCTTGAAGAAGCTCCCGAGGGTTATAAGGTTGAAGAAAACTATGAAATCAATAGCGAAAACAGAACTATTTCCCTTGAAACTGTTATAGGTGATGTAAACGATATGTCGGGCGTTACATATAAGCTTGGAAGTGTTGTTCACGATTTCACAGTAACCGCAACTGACGGTAAAGATTATAAGGTTTCTGATTTATTAAAAACCAAAAAGGCGGTAGTGTTAAATTTTTGGTATCTCAATTGTCAGCCCTGCAAAATGGAATTCCCATATTTGCAACAAGCATATATTGATTATCAGGATGAAATCGCTTTAATCGCTATTAACCCATATGACGGCACAAACGATACTGTTTCTGCTTATGCGGTTGAGAATAAGCTTACATTCCCAATGGTGTTAGACGAGAATACTGATTGGGCAAACATCGTGCAGTTAACAGCTTATCCTACAACTGTTGTAATTGACCGATATGGTACAATTTGTATGATTCATAGGGGAATGGTAACCAGCAAAGAGGATTTCACAAAAGTTTTTGAATTCTTTACTGCTGACGATTACAAGCAAACCTTAGTCAAGAATTTAAGTGATATTAAATAATTTATAAAGAGGTATATAAAATGAAGAATTTAAAGAAAGTTTTGGCAGTTTTACTTGCTCTCGGAATGCTTTTCTGTTTTTGCGCATGCAGTGGTAATGATGACGGTAAAACTACTACAACCACAACTACAACTGAAAGTCAGCCTACAGAAAATGAAAATCCTGTTGAAAGCAAAGGTTTCACAGTTGCTGTTGTTGACGAAAACGGAAATGCAGTTTCAGGTGTTATGGTTCAGCTTTGCAAGGATGCTTGTGTTCCTGCGAAAACAGACGACAGTGGTAAAGCTACATTCAGCATTGAGGTTACTGATGGCTATAAATTGTCTGTAATGTCTTGCCCCGAAGGATATGAATATACAGGAGAAGCAGAAGTTTATCTTGAAGACGGTGCTACAGAATATACGCTTGAAGTAAAGGCGGTGGCATAATGGAAAAACTCAAAAAATTAGATAAAAAAGTTATTATCGGCATTGTTGCCGCTGTTCTTGTAGTTGTGATTGCAGTTGTTGCTGTTGTAATTGCTACAAGTGATAAGCCTGCAAACACAGACCCTGATAATACAAAACCCAATAATGAATATGTCGCAAACGAAAACGACGATGACGACGATTCATCCACATCGACAACAGATGGTGAAAGCACATCTGATGAAGAGTCTTCAAGTGAAGAAGATTCAAGCTCTGAAGAAGATACACAAAACGGCGAAGAAGATAAAACTAACAGCAGTGATAAAGGTGATGGAACTACAGCGGTTCAAAAGCCCACAGCTACAAATCCCGAAGGTGACGAAATTCTTGGTGCAGGTAGCAAAGACCAGCCTTACCTTGAAACTCCCGGTACTGATTTTGCAGTAACAACAGCAAAAGTTCCCGCAGGCAAAGCTCTTTATTATGATATTTACCGTGTAGGCGGAATGTATTTGACAATTAATGATGCCGATGCTTATGTTATTTGCGAAGGTACCAAATACACCGCAAAAAATGGTAAGGTTTCATTCAAGGTTCCAAACGCTTTGGCAAGTGATGCAGTTTCATTCCAGATTGGTAATAATGGCTCAACAGCTAAGAGCTTCACAATTAAATTTGCAAATCTTAAGGGTAGTTATGCAAACCCCGAAAAGATTTCAAAGCTTACAGGTGAATTTGAAAAGAGCCTTGCAGCAGGTGTTGAAACAGGATATTATTATGAATACAAAGCTGAAAAAACAGGAACAATCCGTTTCTATATAACTGCAACAAAAGACAGTATTTTGGTTGTTACCAATAACAGAAATTCAGCACAGAGAACTACTGAGGCTGATGTTTTAACCGATGAAGATGGTAACGAGTACATTGAGGTTGAGGTGCAAAAGGGCGACGAGCTTATGATTAACATTGGCGCAATGCCTAATAAACGCGGTAAATATCCCGCAACCGATATTACTTGGCGCGGTGAGTATGAATAAACAAACAAAAAATATCCACTTTTTTCTAAAAAAATGAAAAAAGTGGATTTTTTGTATTGCATTATGAATAATTTAGTGATAAAATTATTTCGATTATTTATGTAATTGTCAGTCCTTTTTGACAACTACACAAAATTAAAGGAGGAAAAATCATGAAATCCATGATGAAGAAAACTTTAAGCGTAATTATTGCTTTGGCTATGATTCTCGTACCAATGTCAGTATTCGCTGCAGCCGGCGACCCTGTTCCCGTTCCCTCTTGGGAGTATTGCATTTATTCAGGCAGTACAGTAACAGTTGGTGCTGGTGAAACAATTTATTTTGAAATTGCTACAGAGGGTAGCACGGATACACTTGGCTTTTTAGTTGAGGGTACTGGTGATTTTGATGTTACTGTATGTACTGAAGATGGTGCAGGTGCTTACTTAGATGGCACTCCCGTTTCTGCAATTGACGGTATGGTTGAAACAACAATCACAGGTTTTGAAAGCACATATTATTACTGTGCATTTGCAATCACAAACAATTCTGCTGAAGCAGTTGATTACACATGTACAATTGCGTTCCCTCAGGGTTCACAGTCAAATCCCTACCCAATTACTCTTGCAGTTGGTGGTACTGCTACAGTTACAATTCCTGCTTACACAGAGTATTATGTAGGTGCTACTCTTCCAGAACCAATGACAGAGTATCAGCTTACAATTACAGGTAACACAGGTTTTGGAGTTTCTGAGGGTTGGATGCCAACATGGGATACAGATGGTGAAATTGTAACAACTACTAGTGCGTATTATGGACCTGCTAGCATCTGCATCGTTAATAATACAGAAGTTGAACAGACATATACTCTTGCACTTGATAATATGCCACTCGGTGCTTCTTCAAATCCCGATACAGCGGTTATTGGCTCACAGACAGCAACTGTTTCTGATAATGGTTCATATCATTACACATGGACAGCTACTGAGGATGGTAAAGTAACTGTTTCAATGGATGCTGAAAGTGGTTGGATGTATCAGGTTAGTGTTGAGCCTATCAGCGGTGAATGGGCAGATTATTATACAAGTGATATCCATTGGTATGATGATGACCCATCTGTTCCTTCAGAATCAATTGTTGTAGCTGCCGGCGACATTGTAAGCATTATGGTTTCAACTTATGATGCTACAGGTTATTATTCACCTGCAGGTTCAGTTGATTGGACATTAGAATTTACAACAGATTTAACTGGTGACGAAGGTGGCGATGACATCGGTGGCGGTGACATCGGCGGCGGTGATGAAGGCGGCGAAGATGTTAACTATGTAAACAATGGTGAATATCTTCAGGTCGGCGACAATATGTGTGTTGTAGACGCTGGATATGAATACACAATCTACACATTTGAGCCCACAGAAGAAGGCAACTACACATTCACATCTAGTGATTCTGTAATGGGTATTGTAAGCTACAACGGTATGTGGGTTACAGTTGAACCAAGTGCAGACACAGTTAATGCAAACGAATTCTCATGGGAATGCACAGGCGTTGGTCAGTCAATTTGGGTTGCTGTTAAGGCAGACACAAATATTGCTAACATCACAATCACAAGAGATGAGCTTGATACAAGTGATGATATCGTTTGGTTTGAGTATGAAAATATGACAACTCCTGAAGAGTTTACATTTGAAGAAAATGCAGACGAGCTCGTTTATGTTGATGTTGAAGATGATGTAGACGACAGCATGGATGTTTATTATAACGATGAAGATGGTTATTATCATTATGGTTCAGAAGATGGTCCTATTATCTATGTTAACCTTGATGAATCAATGATGTCAATGGTACAGGTTGTTGGCCACGGCAAATTGGTAGGTGCTAACAACGAAGAGTGCACAGAGCTTGTTGATTGCACAAATGCAATTATGGAATACATCGCTTGTGCAGATTATGTTGAAACAGAAGATGGCACATTAATGCTTTATCCTTTGACAGATGACCTTATTGTTTTCTATATTGCTTGCGGTTCATATATGGGCTGGTACGGTGAAGAAGGCTGGTTAGGTCTTGACACAGATGATGCTTGGATGTTCGCATGCTGCTATGTTCCCGCAGCTGATGACGGCGGCAATGATAATACAGGCGACAACACTGGTGATAACACAGGTGACAACACTGGCGATAATGCAGGTGACAACACTGGTTCAGATAATGTTGCTGATCCTGAAATTCCCAACACCGGTGCAGAAGCATTTGGCGTTGCATTTGCTATGATGGCCACAGCAGCTGCTCTTGGCGCTACTGTTGTAACAACAAAAAAGTCAAAGAGAGTTAAATAATTAAATCTCAAATAAATTAAGAGGGTAATCCGCAAGGGTTATCCTCTTTTTTGTGTGTTAGTTTGTGTTGTGAATGATGATTTTAATCCAATGTGGTCTTACTATGTTATTCTAAACTAAGCGTACAATCTCATTAAATAACAAGCAGTATATTGTCATAACAAATTTGAATTCGTCTGACTCATTGATATGGTTATGTAATTTTGTAGGAGCTGGCGTCCTCGACAGCCCGAACCAAATATACTGGTAAATTAACAATGGGTCGTCGAGGACGCCGACCCCTACGAAATGAGTTCGACAAACCCCAATTTGTCAAAACGGAAAATGAAGCGGTACAATGACTTGTCAGTTTGTGATTTTATTATTAGCATAATAAAATACCCCTCGGAATGCTTTTTCAAGGGGTATTTGTATAAATATTATAACTGACTTTCAACAACCTCTTGTAAATCCTCATATTTTAAGGCTTCAAAGAAGATTTTTATTATTACACCATTTTCATCAAGTACAACAGTATAGGGGTAAGTTCCGCGGCCACCAAGCATCGTATAATAGCCCGCTTCATCCAAATCAATCGCAAAAACCAAATTGCTTTGTGGATAATGTTCTTTTATATAATCAGGTGCAGTTGTGAACTCACCGCCCATATTTGAATGAATTGCGACAACCGAAACTGTATCCGCATAATTTGTAGCAATCTGGTCAAAATAGGGGAGTTCATTTACACAAGGTGTGCACCAAGTACCCCAGAAATTAATAATTGTAATTTTGCCCGTTTTCACAGGATTTATGGTGCTATTTGTAATTCCGCTTCCGTCAACAATCGTCAAATCAGCACCGTAACATAAATTACCAACCTCTGTGCCTGTTTGTGTAGGAATGTTATTACTCTCATCATTCCAATAAAAAGCAATTGAAGTGATGAGCATTGCAACAAGAAGCACACAAGAAATTGCTCTTGTAACAAGTCTTGCTTTTTTATGGTCTTTCACTGTTTCGTTAAGTGTTTCATCCTTCTTTTTAAGCTTTAATCCTTTCCACATAATTGCATTTGTTGGACAAACATCAATACATTCGCCACAACTTATGCATTCAGCATCACCAACAGTTTTAATATCCATTTTACAATGATTTACGCAAAGATTGCAGTTGGTGCATTTAGGAACATCAACCTTAACGCCGAAGAATGAAATCTTATTAAATAAACCGTATAAAGCACCGAGTGGGCAAATAAAACGGCAGAACATTCTGAAAATAAATACGCAAGCAACAAGAATGCTTACCATTAGTAAAAACTTCCAAGTAAAAAGAGGACCAAGCATTGAGAAATAGCTTTCATTTACCTTGTTTGCAAGAAGTCCGATTCCGCCCTCAAGTGTACCTGCAGGGCATATGTATTTGCAGAAAGAGGGGAGCGGAGTATCGCGGAAAGCATAAGCAATCGGCACAATAAACACAAAGAATACTAAAATCACATATTTAAAATATGATAGTATTCTTGTGACCTTGTTCTTTTTTAGCTTGGGAGTTTTGATTTTATAAAGTAACTCCTGAATAAGCCCGAAAGGACAAAGCCATCCGCAGATAAAACGGCCAAACATAAGAGCGTAAAGCAATAAAATTCCGCATACATAGAATAATGTGCTCTTGTCTGCACTGAATGAGCCCTGAAGCGAGCCTAGAGGACAAGCACCAATTGCACCGGGGCAAGAGTAACAGTTAAGACCGGGAACGCAGAATTTCTTGGTATTTCCTTTGAAAATGTTACCTGTGTAAAAACCTTTTAAATTAGCATTGAAAAGCACCGCCGCATAAAGCTGAATTATTTTGCGCTTTGAGGGGATAAGTCTTTTTAATTTTTCACTAAATCTTTTCATATCATCACCTCATTAACCCAAACCGATGCATTCGGTACAAATATTAACTGCTTTTGTCAGTACATCAGCAGTTCCGCCGGTAAAGTAGCCATAAAGCAGAATTCCCACACCGATGAATAGCAACGCAAAACGGACAATGATAACCATTTTATTATCTCTGGTTACTTCTTTTTTCTCCGATTTCGGTTTTGATGGGGCTTTTTTTATAAGCTCAATTTCTTTCTTAAGACTTTTTTCGTTGTGATATGCAGTAAAAACTGAATATGCAAAGGGAATAATTAAGCAGGGAATAAGCACCCACATTGCCTTTATCACTGAAGAATTGATATCTGTTTCATAATTTTTACTGTTTAGTGCATAACCAAGGAAAATTGCACCCGATATACATATTAAAACAGTGCGAATTATAGTGTGTATTTTTCTTGATTTTCTTTCTTTGTAAATAGATTTTAACATTTGCTCATCACAAATACTTAAATCTCGTTTTGCAGTAATTCTTTTAAGAATAAAATCATAGGGTTTGAATTCTGTTCCGTTTTCATATACGGGTGCAACAAAATCCCATACAAAACTAATTATTGTTAGCACAACACATAAAATAACAGGAATTGAAATCTTTGAGAAGGTTTCAATTACAATCTGTCTCGAATAAGCACCATCACCAAATGAATAGATTGATAAGCACCCGGACATAAGACATATGCCTGCGATAATAATAGAAACACTGTGCAAAATACTAAACGCTCGGCGTATATATGTATTGTTATCTATTGTCATAAAATAAGCCTCCGTGGAAGTTTTTATATAAATATAGTATATCACGCGATTAAAAGATTGTAAATTAAAATGTTTATTTAATGTTAAATTTTTCAATTTAATGCGTTAAAAAACTTGCTTTTTTTGTCAAAATGAGGTATTATAAATTGAATATGTATGTTTATAGTGCATTCGTATACCAATTAGGAGGATTTACAACCAATGAGTAAAACAAGGCTTGTAAAAAATTTAAGAAGCACATTGGCTGTTCTTTTGACTGCGGCAATTTTAATGGGAACAATTGCCGTGCCCGGAATGGCATTAAATATTGACAATGATGCTTCAATTATTCACAAAACAGATGACTTTGCGTCTAACTATTCGGAATACCTTGACGATTCAGTAATGTTTGAATTGCCCGAAGGTGTTGGCGACGACGAAGAAATTTCTGTCATCGTAACACTTGACGAAGTTAGTCTTATGGATGCTTATGAAGAGACCAATAAGACAATGAGCTTTGCAGAGTATGCAACTTCAAGTGACAATGCTACACAGTTAAAGAATGAAATCGCTCGTCAGAAAGCTCAACTTTTAAAAGCTCTTGACGAAAAGGCAGTTTCATACAAAACAGGTGAGGAATATTCAACAGTTTTGAGCGGTTTTGAAATCGTAATCAAAGCAGGTGACTTTGAAGCAACCTGTCAGTCACTTGGTGATGGTATGGATGTAATTATCGGTGAAGTTTATGAAACCTGTGAAACAGAGCTTGTAGAAAATGAAGTTAATGTTTTTGATACAGGTATTTTCAACAGCTCTGAATCAGGCTATGACGGCTCAGGTATGGTCGTTGCTGTTCTTGACACAGGTCTTGACTGAAACCACACCGCATTTTCACCAAACAACTTTACATCAGAAAAATTAGGTCTTACATATGATGATGTTGCTAAAGTTATTGATGATACAGCAGCAAGTGAGCTTATTGACGGTCTCACAGTTGATGATGTTTATATCAACGATAAAGTTCCTTTCGGTTTTGACTATGCCGATAACGATTCTGACGTTTATTCAACTCATAATAACCACGGTACTCACGTTTCAGGTGTTATCGTTGGTAACGATGATACAATTCGCGGTGTAGCTCCCAATGCACAGCTTGTTTCAATGAAAATCTTCTCCGATGTTATGGATACTTCAAGAACTGCATGGATTTTAGCTGCTCTTGAGGATTGTGTAGTGCTCGGCGTTGATGTTATCAATATGTCAATCGGTACTGCTTGTGGTTTTAGCCGCGAGTCAGACGAAGAAAAGGTTGACGGCATTTATGACAGAATTCGTGAAGCAGGCATCTGTATGGTTGTTGCTGCTTCAAACAGCTATAGCTCTGCTTATGGCTCAGAGGCAAACGGTAACCTTGGTCTTACATCAAACCCTGATACAGGTACAGTAGGTTCACCTTCAACTTATGAAGGCGTTATGTCTGTTGCTTCTATTGCTGGTGTAGAAACTCCTTATATTGAATACGATGATAAAATAATTTACTTTACAGAAACAACTGACGGTGCGGCTGAAGAAAACAGTTTCTATGATGACCTTCTCGGTGAAGAAAAATCAATGAAGATTGAATATGTTCTCATTCCCGGTGTTGGTCGTTCAGCTGACTACACAGGTATAGACGTTGAGGGTAAAATTGCCCTTGTTCGCCGCGGTCAGAACACATTTGAAGAAAAAGCAATCATTGCACAGGAACAAGGAGCAGTAGGTATTATTATCTATAACAATGTTTCTGGTGACATCAAGATGAATGTCGGCGATGCAACATTGGCTGCTTGTTCGATTTCACAGGATGACGGTGAAATGTTAGCGGCTGAGGGTAAGGGTACACTTAAAATTAACCGTAAGCAGACTTCTGGTCCTTTCATTTCAGACTTCTCATCATGGGGTCCCACTCCCGACCTTCGCATTAAGCCTGAAATCACTGCACACGGCGGAAGCATTCTTTCATCAGTTACCGGTGGTAGCTATGACCGCTTGTCAGGTACATCAATGGCTTGCCCCAACCTTGCAGGTGTTGTTGTCCTTTTAAGACAGTATGTTGTTGAAAACTTCCCTGAAATTGCAGACGATAATCAGAAGGTTAACACAATGGTTAATTGCTTGTTGATGTCAACTGCAGATATTGCTCTTGGTAAAAACGGATTACCTTACTCTGTAAGAAAGCAGGGTGCAGGTCTTGCTAATCTTGAAAGCTCAATAGAAACTCCCGCATACATTACCACAACTGATGCTGAAGGTAATGTAATGGATAAAGCAAAACTTGAGCTTGGCGATGACCCCTCAAAAACAGGCGTTTATGAAATGAGCTTCATAATCAATAATGTAGGCAAGAGAAAGGTTTCTTATGAAATCGGCGCCTATGTTATGACCGAGGGTGTCAGCGAAACAAAAACAAATGCCGGTGAAACAACCGTTACTGAAGAAGCTTATATTTTAGATGGCGCTACAATTGAAGTAGTTTCTGTTGAAAACGGTAAGCTTAGCGGTGACAATAAAGTTAAGGTTAAGAAAGGTGAATCAGCAACTGTAACAGTAAAGGTTACATTGAGCGATGCAGACAAAAAATACCTTAATGATTCATTTGAAAACGGTATGTATGTTGAAGGTTTCATCACGCTTGAAGCAAAGTCAGGCACAAAGGTTGACCTTAATGTTCCTTACCTTGCATTCTATGGTGACTGGACAGTAGCTCCGTTGTTTGACCTTACATATTATGATACCAATGCTGACGAGCTTGATGATGGTATTGACGAAGAGGATAAGGTTAAGGCTGATGCTTATGCAACTCGTCCCGTTGGTGGCGTAAGTGAGGATTATGTAAGCTATCTCGGTTCTTACTATTTCCTTCAGGACCCCGATGATATGGTAATCTCTGCAAATGAAAATTATGTAGCATTATCAAATCAGGTTGGAACAATTCATTCACTGCGTTTCGTATGGGCAGGTATGCTCCGTAACGCTGCGAAGATTGATATTACAATTACAGACGATATAACAGGGGAGGTAGTGTTTGAGCATACCGAAACTGATGTGCGCAAATCATATAGTGACGGCGGTGCTTCAATTTACCCTGCCAATGTAGAAATTGAATTTGATACAACAGAATACAATTTAGAAAACAACAGTGAATATACAGTTAAGCTTGTTGGTTATCTTGACTATGGTGAGGATGGCGGTCTTAAAACTAACAAAAACAATGTATTTGAATTCCCGTTGGTTGCAGACTTTGAAGCTCCAACGGTAACAGATGTTCAGTACCGTTCTGAATACGATAAGACACTCGATAAGAATCGTCTTTATGCTGATGTTTATATCTATGATAACCATTATGCAATGTCTTCACAAATCGGTTATGTAACGACAGGTGAAGATGAAAACGGTAACGAAACACCTGAAATGAAGGCCTTTGAGCAGTTTATGACTCCTGTTTATTCAGAGAAGAACAGCACAACAAAGGTTACATATGAGCTTACTGATTATATTTATGACATCAAAAACTTTGCAACGACTAAGAACACATATGTTTTAAATGTTTACGACTACGCTCTCAACTATGCAACATATGAAATTGAACTTCCCGACGATTTCAAGAGCTTCTATTTTGAAGGACTTGAAAATGGACTCACACTAAGTCCTAATGAAGTTTATACACTTGAACCCGTTGTAACTCCCGACACAGAATGGGCAGAATTACTTGATTATTCATCATCAAAGCCCAGTGTAGTTCGTGTAGTTAACAATAAGCTTGTTGCTGTTCACAGTGGTAATGCCATTATTAAGGCACAGGACCCCACAACAAACGAAAGTGTTACATTTAATGTAACAGTTCTTGATAAAGAGGACGATGGTTATAGAAGATATGATAAACCCGTTGCAGATGTTTTCACTCTTGACGGATTTGAAACATTAAAGGCTTATTATATCCTTGAAAATGAAGATAAAGACATTGGTGATACAGGTAGTGTTAACTTCTTTGAAAACAATTTCAAATTAGAGCTTTATCCATCTGAAACTGTATTACTTAACTATTCTTTAGATTCATATTTCCCAAAAGATACAACAATTGAATTTGAAAGTAGTAATGAAAACATTGTTAAAATTGATGCATACGGTAACGTAACAGGTGTTGCAGAAGGCTTTGCGTCAGTTACAATCAAGGTACTTCTTGACGGACAAAGCACTTACTATTCAGAAACTGTTTCTGTTGAGGTTAAGGACCCATATGTAACAACTGGTGCAAGTCTTACTCATTACTATGGTAATGGTGGCTTGGTTGATATTCCCGAAGACCTTTCACTTACCGAAATCGGCTCATTCTCTTTCTCAAACTTTGAGTATATTATGAAGACTGAAGAAGAGTTGGCATTTGATGACAGCGAAACATCAAAGCAGTGGTTTATCGGTGATAACACAATTACTAAGGTTGTAATTC
>JAZNYY010000049.1:0-14159 GCA_045594645.1 Candidatus Fimenecus sp. | reverse complement strand
GCCAAGTTTATTTTGAAGAAGGAAAACTCAACGATTACTGATGGATCAGCTATTCTTACCGGTATTCTTTTGGCATTTAACTTGCCTTCAAACTTGCCGATTTGGATTATTATCATCGGTGCATTGGTTGCAATCGGTATTGGTAAAATGACTTTTGGTGGTTTGGGTTGTAACCCATTTAATCCGGCATTGGTTGGTCGTATATTTCTTTTGATATCATTCCCTGTCCAGATGACAAGTTGGCCCGTACAAGGTCAGTTGGGAGTATATCTCGATGCAGAAACTGCGGCTACTCCTTTGTCATTGATGAAAGCAGCTGTAAAGGGTGATGCTTCTGCTCTTGAGCAACTTCCCAGTTCTTGGGAAATGTTTATGGGAGCAGATTATGGTTGTATAGGTGAGGTTAGTGCTTTGGCGCTCTTGCTTGGTTTAGGCTATATGCTATGGAAAAGAATCATCACTTGGCATATCCCTGTTTCCATTTTAGCTACTGTTTTTGTATTTACGGGATTGATGCACATGATTGACCCTGTAATGTATGCTTCACCTCTGGCTCGCTTGTTTACCGGTGGTGTCATGTTAGGAGCTATCTTTATGGCAACTGATTATGTTACTTCACCTTCAACTGCAAAGGGTAAAATAATCTTCGGTATCGGCGCAGGCGTTATTACAGTGCTTATCCGTTTCTGGAGTTCATCTTATCCCGAAGGTGTATCATTCGCAATTCTTCTTATGAACATTTTGAATCCTTACATAGATTCATTATGCACCCGCAAGCTTTTTGGAGGTGCAAAGAAATGAAGAAATATTTAAAAAGCGTACTCGCTCTTACTGTAATTTGTGCGGTAGTTACCGCTCTTTTGGCAGTAACAAATAATATTACTGCTCCCATAATTGAAAAAAATCAAAGTGCAGCGGCTAATGAAGCGTTGTTGGTTGTAATGCCCGACGGTGGCGATTTTACCGCAGTTGATTTGACTTCTTATGAGCTTCCCGCAACCGTAACTGAAGCTTACAGTGCTTCAAACGGCGGTTATGTGTTCAAGCTTGTTGCAACAGGCTATGCCCCCGGAATGACAATTATGTGCGGTGTTGACGCAAACGGCACGGTTACAGGTGCTACCTGTATTGTGTCAAGTGAAACAAACGGCGCCGAAAAAACTTATGGTGAAAAGGTTGCAGGTGCAACAATTGACACAGTTGAGTCTATTGATACAGTTTCAGGCTCAACAATGACAACCTCCGCTTATAAGGGTGCAGTTAAAGATGCACTTAATGCTTCAATTATTCTCGGCGGTGGCAGTGCTGATATCCGTTCAGAAGAAGAAATTCTTGCGGATAACCTTGCTGCAGCTCTTCCCGCAGGCGATAAATTCACAGAAGTATTCATCTGTGAAGCTCTTGAGGGCATTTCAACAGTTTATACTGCAGACAATGGCACAGGCTCAGTTTATGTGACAGGCGAGGGCGAAGAGGCAGTATTCGTTGGTGTTGACGCTAACGGCGTTGTAGTTTCTGAAGTAGCTGAAGATGTTAAGGCTAATATTGAAGCGGCTGCTAAGATTATGGCTGACTCTTCAATGGAAGAAATCGACATCACAAAATATGAAAATATGCCGGCTCAAATTGATAAGGCATATAAGACTGCAAGCGGTAATTATGTGATTGAGCTTCACGCATCAGGCTTTGGCATTAACGGTGATAAATACTATAATCCATCAGGCGAATATATCTATATCAAGGTTGCTCTCACAAGTGATGGTAAGATTATCAACTGCGTGACAACTGCTCAAAGTGAAACTGACGGCGTAGGCTCTATCTGTGCAGATAAAGAATTCAGTTCACAGTATATCGGCAAAGACGAAGCCACATATAAAGATGTAGATGTTGTTGCAGGTGTAACACTTACAACGCAAGGCTACAGAAGTGGTATCGGTAAGGCATTTGAGGCAGTTAAGATTATGGAAGGAGATGCGTAAAAGTGAAAAAAGAAAACAGCTTATCAATATTCCTTAAAGGCATTCTCCTTGAAAATCCCGTTTTTGTTCTTATTCTCGGCACTTGTCCCACTCTTGCAACAACTAAAAATGTTGTTGACGCTTTGGGTATGGGGCTTGCTACAATGGCAGTTTTGATATGTTCAAATGTTGTTATTTCAGCACTCCGCAAGTTTATTCCCGACACAGTACGAATTCCCTGTTACATAGTTGTTATTGCAGGCTTCGTTACAATTGTTCGTATGCTTATTCAGGCATATATTCCATCTTTGTATGAGTCATTAGGAGTGTTCCTTGACCTTATTACAGTTAACTGCATAATCTTGGGTAGAGCAGAAATGTTTGCAAGTAAGAATTCAGTTGGCAAGTCAGCACTTGATGGTCTTGGAATGGGCGTGGGCTTCACAATTGCTCTTTTTGCAATGTCAACTGTTCGTGAGGTTCTCGGCGCAGGCTCATTTGCAGGCGTTGAAATTCCATTCTTGATTGACCATACAATCAAAATTTTTGTTGAAGCCCCCGGCGGACTTCTTGTTTACGGTATTCTTATTGCAGTTGTTAACAAGATTACCAAGGGTAAGCTTATTAAGAAAAAGGAATTCACCTGTGCAGGCTGTCCTGCGGCAGCTACCTGCAACGGCGGATGTGCAACAACAGAAAAGGAGGACAAATAAATGGAATTAACAGTTAAAGAATTAATTATCATTCTTATGTCTTTCGTTTTGGTTGACAACTATGTTCTTAACCGTTTCCTTGGTATTTGCCCCTTCCTTGGTGTATCAAAGAAGGTGAATCAGTCTGTTGGTATGGGTATTGCAGTTATCTTTGTTATGCTTGTTGCAACCTTGGTAACATGGCCCATTCAGGCTTATATTCTTGTACCGCTTAAATTAGGATTTATGCAGACAATCGTGTTTATCCTTGTTATTGCGACACTTGTTCAGTTTATAGAAATCTTCTTGAAGAAGTTTATTCCTGCACTTCATAAGAGTCTTGGTGTTTACCTTCCTCTTATTACAACAAACTGTGCAGTTCTCGGTGTAACAATCAATAATATTACAGACTACGGTGTTGATGGTCCAGAAGCCTTCATTAAATCAATTGTGGCTTCTTTGGGCGTAGGTCTCGGCTTTCTTCTTGCAATGGTACTCTTCTCAGGAATGCGTTCGCGCATTGAAGAGAGCGATGTTCCCGAAAGCTTTAAGGGACTTCCCGTAACACTTGTAGCCGCCTCGTTCATTTCAATGGCATTTTTCGGCTTTGCCGGAATCGTTGAAAACTTATTGGCATAAGGAGGAACTGAAATTATGGAAATTTTAACAGCTCTTCTTGTTGTATCAGCGGTTGGTGTTATTGCAGGTGTGTTGCTTGCAGTAGCTTCTCATTTCTTCGCAGTTCCCGAAAATGAAACTGCAAAAAAGGTTCGCGAGTGCCTTCCCGGTGCCAACTGCGGTGCTTGCGGATACGCAGGCTGTGACGCTTATGCCGAGGCGGTTGCTGACGGCAAAGCAGAAGCAAATCTTTGTATTCCCGGCGGACCTGATGTTGCAGGTCAGCTTTCAGAGGTTCTCGGTGTTTCGGTTAAGGTTGATAAGCCAAAAGTAGCATATGTTAATTGTAGCGGTGACTGTTCGGCAGTTAACTACAATGTGGTTTATGACGGAATTCAGTCTTGCGAGGCGGCATCGTTGGTTTATGGCGGTCCTTCACAGTGTAAATATGGTTGTATCGGCTGTGGTGACTGTGCATCTGTGTGCCCCGTAGGTGCAATTTATGTGTTTGATGACCTTGCTCATATTGACCCAAGAGAATGTATTGCTTGCGGAAAATGTGTCAAGACTTGTCCTAAGGGTGTGATTTCCCTTGTTGGTGAGGATGTTGTGGTTGCTGTGGCTTGCAGTAACAAAGAAAAGGGCGCAATTGCACGCAAAAATTGTATGAATGCTTGTATCGGCTGTAAAAAGTGCGAAAAAACCTGTCAGCACGATGCAATTAAGGTTATCGATAATCTTGCGGTTATTGATTATGATAAGTGTAACGACTGTGGCGAGTGCGCGGCAGTTTGTCCCACAGGTCGTCTTAAGATTGTCGATATGGTCAACGGAAGAATATGAGTAATAAAGAAGTAAATAATGTTACTTCTGATAAAAAGCGGAAAATTCGCAACGATATTATCCTTGTCGCCGTTATATTTGTTATAGCGGCGGCAGGACTTTTGTTTTTCGGACTCAATAAAGAGGTGGGAACTTATGTCGCGGTGAATATCAACGGCGAGCAGACCGCAGTTTATCCGCTGTCGGTTAATACAGAGGTAACAATCACCACAGGTGAAAATAATGAAAACATCAATGTGCTGACAATTAGTGACGGGAAAGCATATGTAAGTGAGGCGAATTGCCCCGACGGCATTTGTGCCGAAACCCGTTCCGCACAGTATGTGGGCGAAACCATTGTCTGTCTTCCCCATAAGGTAGTAATTGAAATAGTGGCAGAGAATGAAGAACCTCAAATTGATGTTGCAGTATAGGCGATTATTATGAAAAAGAATAATGTAACAAGATTTGCAATGCTGGGCGTACTTACCGCCGTTGCACTTGTTTTGTCCTATGTTGAGTCATTGCTTCCGCCAATATGGACGGCAGTACCCGGCATAAAGATGGGACTTCCAAATATAATAACTATCATTCTGCTTTATAAGCTTGGGGTGAAGGACGCGGCAATTGTGTCACTAATCAGAGTGCTTTTTTCATCATTTCTGCTTTTCGGTAGCGGAATGATGCTGATTTACAGCGTTGTGGGTGCAGCTTTAAGCCTTACTCTTATGGCAGTCTGTAAAAAGCTTAATCTTTTCTCAACGGTTGGCGTGAGTGTTGTGGGTGGAGTAAGCCACAATTTAGGTCAGATTTTAGTTGCAATCGCACTTTTTGATACAACGCAGTTGGGATATTATATGATAGTTCTCAGTATTACAGGCACAATTGCAGGCGTGTTTATCGGTGTTGCAGGGGCTTTGCTTTTAAAACGCCTTGAAAAAGTGAAGATGTAACAAAACCGTAATACTTATTGTTTTTTTACTGATTGACAATACGGAAAAATTATGCAATAATTTATTTGTATTCTGGAGATGAATACATAATATTAGGTAATAAATTTTAAAGGAGAAACACACTATGAAAAAGGTTCTCAGTATAGCTCTTGCAGTTGTAATGCTTTTTGCAGTTGTTGCACTTGCAGGTTGCTCAAAGGATGAAACACTCAAGTTCGGTCTTGGTGTTGTTGCAAGCAGTTCAGCAAAAGACGCGGCAGGCGGTTCAGTTGCAACAACAGCAGTTGCGGTTCTTCTTGACGCAGAGGGTAAGATTGCAGCTATTGACCTTGACACAGCAGATATCGCTGCAGTATGGAACGATGAGGGCAAAGCTACAGCTACAGAAGATGTAAGAACAAAGTATGAATTAGGTAAAGACTACGGTATGGGCGGTAACCAGTACGCACAGGACCTTAACGGCGACGGCAAGGTTCTTGAATGGTTTGAACAGGTTGACGCATTTATTGCTACTGCAAAGGGTAAGACTCTTGATGAGGTTAAGGCTCTTATGACAGAAGACGGCTTTACAACAGGCGACCTTGCAACAGCAGGTTGCACAATCGGTGTTTCTGATTTCGTAAAGGCTCTTGAAAAGGCAGTTAACAATGCTGCTGAGTCAACTGCTACAGCTAAAGATACACTTAATCTTGCAATCGTTTCTTCAACTTCATCAGAAGATGCAACTGAAGAAAAGCAGGGCTCATTTGAGGTTGACTCAACAATCGTTGCTGCAGTTGTAAACGCAGAGGGTAAGGTTGTTGTTGCTGCAACAGATTGTGTTGTAGGTAAGTTTGCATTTGATACAGCAGGCGTTGTAGCATCAGGTAATGAAGAAGCAATAGTTTCAAAGCTTGAGGCCGGTGCTGACTACGGTATGGGTGGCAATCAGTATGCTCCCGACCTTAACGGTGACGGTAAAGTTCTTGAATGGAACGAGCAGGCTGCTGCATTTAATACAGCACTTGTAGGTAAAACAGCTGATGAAATCGGCGGTCTTGCAATTGACACAGGCTACGGCTCAGAAGACCTTCAGACAGCAGGCTGCACAATCGCAGTTAAGGATATGGTTGCTGCAGCAGTTAAGGCTGCTACAGTTGCTTAATTTGCACATTTAAAATTCGGGGATGTTGTGAAAACAACATCCCTATTTTATTAATTGTAGGGGTCGGCGTTCTCGACGGCCAAAGGTTTATTGGAGGTGTTAAAATGAAAAAGGTATTATCGTTATTATTGGTGTTTGCATTGGTTATGGTGCAGTCTTTTAGCCTTGTGGCTTGCGATAAAACCACAAAGCTTAATAAATTCAGCGAATATTACTTTGATTATTTTGACACCGCTACAACAATTATCGGCTATGAAGAAACCGAAGAAGACTTCAAGGCAGTATGTGAAGAAATCAAAGCATTGCTTAATGAATATCATCAACTTTACAATATTTATAATCGATATGACGGGCTCAATAATCTTGTAACAATCAATGACCTTGTTGACGGCAAGCACACCGAGGTTAAGGTTGACCAAAAAATCATCGATATGCTTACCTTTGCTAAGGAAATGTATGCAAAAACCGACGGCAATGTGAATATTGCAATGGGTAGTGTGCTTAAAATCTGGCATATTTACCGCAATCGCGGAATTGATGACCCTGCAAACGCAGAACTACCGCCAATGGATAAGCTTGTTGAGGCATCAAAGCATACAAATATTGAAGATGTTATAATTGATGTTGAGAAAAATACAGTCTTTCTTGCGGACCCCGAAATGAGTCTTGATGTGGGTGCAATTGCAAAGGGCTATGCGGCGGAAAAAATCGCAGAAGAGCTTGAAAAAAAGGGCGTAACGGGATATATAATAAATCTTGGAGGAAATGTGCGCACAGTTGGTATGGCGGGTGATAAGCCGTGGAATGTGGGCATAGAAAATCCCGATATTGAAAATGAAGAAAAGCCATATATTGAATTTCTGCATTTGAGTGGCGAAAGCCTCGTAACAAGCGGAACATATCAGCGCTTTTATGTGGTTGACGGCGAGAATTATCACCACATTATCGACCCTGAAACTCTTATGCCCGGTACAAAATACCGTTCTGTTTCAGTTCTTACTGACGATTCAGGACTTGGAGACGCAATATCAACGGCACTTTTTCTTATGGAATACGAAGATGGCTTGGAGCTTGTGAAATCAATGGATAATGTTGAGGCAATGTGGGTTTTCCCCGACGGAGAACAACGCTACTCTGACGGCTTTAAGGCATATACCTATGTACCTGAACAGTAAAATAACAAAAAATTAAGCACCTGCCTGACGGTAGGTGCTTTTGCGTTGTAATAATATTTATTAGCAATATTTCTTTGTGATTTCAAGCATTTCGTCCATTTTCTTTTCCATATCTGCAACGAGCGCAAACTGTGTGCGGGCACGAACAAGATTGTGCTCAGGATAATCTGTGTGGAAATACACATCACCGTTGAGATAGTCCATTAGGAAGCGAATTCCGCATTCATAGGTCATAATCTTTGCACCCCATGGGAGCAACTCTTTTTCAAGGTCGGTGAGGGCTTCTTTTGCACTGCTGAGATAACCTCTCACATAAGCCTCATAAAGCTCAAGGCTTAATGATACTTTAGAAACATCTTTTTCATCCTCGGCGGCGGTGTTTGCGCCAAAGCGGATACTGTCACCAAAATCATAGAGCGAAAGTCCGGGCATTACTGTATCAAGGTCAATAATGCAAATGCCCTTGTCACTTACATTGTCAAAAAGAATGTTGTTAAGCTTTGTGTCGTTGTGAGTTACGCGAAGAGGTAATTTGCCCTCGGCAATCATATCCACAAGAATATGTGTGTCAGCCTCGCGAGCCAATGCGAATTCGACCTCGTCTTTAACTGTGTCAAGTCTGCCTGATTTATTCTCATCAACTGCCTTTTTGAAATCGAAAAAGCGTGAAACTGTGTTGTGGAAATTCTCAATAGTTTCATAAAGTGAAGCACCGTCAAAGTCTGAAAGAAGCTTCTGGAATTCGCCAAAAGCCACACCGGCATTCTCAAAAACCTCTGCACTGTCAATTGAGTTGCAGGTATAAACATCGCCTATATAACCGTAAACGCGCCAGCAATTGTTCTGCTCGTCAATATAATAATATTTTCCGTCTGTGCAAGGCATAAAAGTGAGTGTTCCGCGGTCTGCCCAAGGGATATTCATTTCTTCATTCTTTTTGCGGATATGACTTGTAACAGCCACAATATTGCTCATAAGCTTATCCGGGTCTTTAAAAACAGTAGTGTTGATTAATTGAAGAACATATTTTTTTACCTTGCCGTTTTCTTCGAAAATTAACATATATGTACTGTTTATATGACCGTTATTGCTTTTTTCATAGCCGGTGAATTCGCCGTTAAGTGAAAAGTTTTTGCAAATCTTTTCAATATCAAAAGGCTTTGTTGCCATTTTAATAACACCCCGATTTATCATACTTTTAGGACAAAATTATACACAACAATTATATATCGTTGGTGTAAAATAGTCAATGCTCAATTTGTAGAATAAAATATGCGGTAATTGTTTAAAATTCCACTTTACATAAGGACGATTTTATTGTAAAATATACTAAATATGGTAGACGGAGAAGTATGGTTTACCGCGGAGGTGTTATTTTATGGAACCCAAATATAAAAGAGTGCTTTTAAAAGTCAGCGGTGAGGTTCTCGCAGGTGACAAAAAGCACGGATTTGATTTTAATACTGTAAACAGTGTTTGCTCTGCAATTAAAGAAATGACAGAGCTTGGCACAGAGGTTGCTATTGTTGTTGGTGGCGGTAACTTCTGGCGTGGTCGTTCAAGTGGCGATATGGACAGAACAAGAGCTGACCACATCGGTATGCTTGCAACTGTTATGAATTCATTAGCTCTTGCTGATTCACTTGAGCAGATGGGCGTAATTGTAAGAGTTCAGACTGCAATTGAAATGAACAAAATTGCAGAGCCTTATATCAGCCATCGTGCAAAGCGTCATCTTGAAAAGGGAAGAGTTGTAATTTTCGGTTGCGGAACAGGTAATCCGTTCTTCTCAACCGATACTGCGGCGGCTCTTCGCGCTGCTGAAATTGATGCAGATATTATCTTTAAGGCAACAAATGTTGACGGTGTTTATGATAAAGACCCCAACCGCTTTGACGATGCAATCAAATATGATGTGATTACACATCAGGATATTTTAAGCAAGGGTCTTGCTGTTATGGATAGTACTGCAGCTTCTCTTTGCAGAGACAACAATATTCCGCTTCTTGTTTTCAATCTTCAACAGCCTGAAAATATGGTTAAAGCAGTTATGGGTGAAAGCGTTGGCACGGTTGTAGTTTCTGAAAAGTAATAACAAAACAATTCAATAAAGGAGATATATTATGAATACAGTTTTCGATACAATGAAAGAGAAAATGAATAAGACCGTTATAGCTCTTGAAAAAGAATTCGCAGGAATGCGCGCCGGCAGAGCAAGTGCAGCAGTTCTTGACAGAGTTTCTGTTGATTATTACGGTGTTCCCACTCCAATTCAGCAGATGGCTGCTATTTCAGTAAGCGAAGGCAGAATTCTTGTAATTCAGCCTTGGGATGTCAGCACAATCAACACAATTTCAAAGGCTATTCAGGCTTCTGACATCGGCATCACTCCTATGAATGACGGCAAGGTTATTCGCCTTACTTTCCCACCCCTTACAGAAGAACGCAGAAAGGTTCTTTGTAAGGATGTAAGCAAAACTGCTGAAGAATCAAAGGTGGCAATCCGTTCAATTCGCCGTGATGCAATGGATAAAATCAAGGCTATGAAGAAAAACAGCGAGATTACTGAGGATGACCAGAAAAACGCTGAAACAAAAATTCAGAAGATTACTGATGATTTCATCAAAGAAATCGACGCAGTGGCTGATAAGAAAGAAAAAGAAATTATGGAGATATAAACAAATTGCGGGCGGATAATTCCGCCCCGATTTGCATATTTTAAGATTATGGATAATATTACTATTCCAAAATTTTCAGTTTTACCTAAGCATATCGGCATTATTATGGATGGTAACGGCCGTTGGGCAAAGCAGAGGGGCTTGCCTCGTTATAAAGGTCATATTGAGGGTGCAAAAACATTCCGTAAAATCGGCGAATTTGCCGCAGATGTGGGTGTTAAGTGCCTGACATTCTATGCCTTTTCAACTGAAAACTGGAAAAGACCTCAAGAAGAGGTTGATGCAATAATGCAGCTTTTCCGCGAGTATTTGCTTGAGGTGGATGACAGAAAAGCCGAAAACGAAGAAAAAGGAATTTCTATTCGTTTTATTGGTGACCGCGATAGAATTCCCGAGGATATTCTTGCGTTAATGGAAAATACCGAGGCGGAAAGTAGTGACAAAAACAATGTTATTCTGAATATCGCCGTAAATTATGGCGGTCGTCACGAAATAACACAGGGCGTTCAGGAAATTGCAAAAAAGGTAGCTGCGGGAGAAATTAAACCCGATGAAATCACAGAAGAAATGATTGGGGCTCACCTTTACACCAAGAATATTCCTGACCCCGACCTGATTATCAGACCTAGCGGAGAGTACAGAACTTCAAATTTCCTCACATGGCAGTCAGCCTATGCGGAATTGTATTTTACAGATGTGCTCTGGCCTGATTTTACAGAAGAGGATTTAATTGAGGCGTTAAGGGAGTTTGAAAAGAGAAACCGCCGTTTTGGTGGAGTGTAGGAGTTAGTTTATGGCTAAAAGAATTATTTTTGGACTCATCTGGGCAGCGTTCGGCATAACAATGCTGTTTTTACGCAATACTTTATTGCTTGTGTTCGTGGTAGCGGCACTTTGCGTTATTGCAACACACGAGTTAAATCACGCAGTAAATCTTCAAAATAAGCCTGTAATGGTGTTAAGTCTTATCGCCTCCGCTTGCGTACCCCTTTATTATGAATTCGGCGGGTATTTGCAGAATTTCGGACTTAATTTAAAAGCAGAATATTTAGTTTGCCTTTATATTCTTGCTCTTTGCATTTTTATGCTCTTTGAATATGAAAAAACAAAGTTTTCGCATATTGCAACGGTTGTTATCGGCTCACTCGGTGTACCCTTTGCAATTACAAGACTTCTGTATTTCCGCGATATCCATAAGGTTTTCCCCGAACAGAATTACAACGAAAATCACGGCTTGTTTTTAATACTTTTCGCAATGTTCTGTGCGTGGATGACCGATGTTATGGCTTATTTTGTCGGCAGTTTCTGTGGTAAGCATAAATTGTGCCCGAATATCAGCCCTAAAAAGACCGTTGAGGGAGCAATCGGCGGAGTTGTTGGTTGCGTAATATCAACAGTTATTCTTTACGCGGTGTTCACAAATCTTATTTTTGAAACCAAAGAGAATAACTATCTTGCGGTTATTTTAATGACGATTTTCTTGTCAATAATCAGTATGTGCGGGGACCTTACCGCGTCTGTAATCAAGCGAAATTTCGGCATTAAAGACTTTGGTAAGCTTATTCCCGGTCACGGCGGAATTATGGACCGCTTTGACAGTTTGATTTTTGTGCTTGTGGCATTCTATGCCATCTTTAACATTTTCGGAGTTGTTATATAATGACTACAAAAAACTTAAGTATATTGGGCTCAACCGGTTCAATCGGTACACAGAGCCTTGAAACAGCAAGAAAGTGCGGTTACTCTGTTTCCGCGCTTTCGGCATATTCTAATGTGGATTTAATTGAGGCGCAAATTCGCGAATTCAAGCCCAAAATTGCCGCGTTGGTTGATGAAAATTCCGCAAAAGAATTAAAAATCCGCGTGGCAGATACCGATACAAAGGTGCTTTCGGGGCTTTCGGGTGTTTGCGAATGTGCCGCTTGCAGTGATGCGGATACTGTTATTAACTCAGTTGTGGGTATGGCGGGACTTCGCCCCACACTCACCGCAATTGAATGTGGCAAAAAGATAGCCCTTGCCAATAAAGAAACTCTTGTTGCGGGCGGTCAGCTTGTAATGGGCAAGGCAAAGGCTAAAGGAATTGACATTTTACCCGTAGATAGCGAACATTCTGCAATATTTCAGTGCTTGCAGGGGCAACCTACAAACAGAGCACTTAAGAGAATTATTTTAACGGCGTCGGGTGGTCCGTTCTTCGGCAAAACCCGTGAAGAGTTGGAAAAAGTAACGGTTGCCGATGCACTTAAGCACCCAAATTGGAGTATGGGACAAAAAATAACCATAGACTCTGCTACAATGATGAACAAGGGACTTGAGCTTATCGAAGCCGTGTGGCTTTTTGGTGTGCACCCATCAAAAATTGAGATTGTTGTTCATCGCGAGAGCATAATTCATTCGGCCGTTGAATACACAGACAACGCAGTAATTGCTCAATTGGGGCTTCCCGATATGAAAATCCCTATTCAGTATGCACTTACTTACCCCGAGAGAATTGAATCTCTCACAGGTGAGCTTGATTTAACTATGCTTGGCACGCTCACATTCTATAAGCCCGATTACGAAACCTTTACTTGTATGAACATCTGCCGTGAGGCTATTACTCGCGGAGGACTTTACCCCGCATTTGCAAACTCTGCAAATGAGCAGGCAAATTTGATGTTCCGCAAGGGTGAAATCGGATTCTTGCAGATTGGCGAGCTTGTTGAACGCGTTATGAATGAAGCTCCCAAGGTTGATTCTTATACAGCAGATGATGTTGACGAAGCCGATAAATTGGCTCGCGAACTTGTAATTAAATACGCAAAACGGTAATACGAATTGACGGATAATTTTCCGCTATTTCGCCCCAAAATCCTCGTTAATACAACAAGTATTGCCTGCGGTTTTGGAACAAAATAATCAAAAAATTCTCTCGTCAATTCGAGTAGCTCTAAATTAGTTGTGATTATAAACAGAAAGCAGTGATTTTTTGGAAATCTGGTCTAAGGTTTGGCCGTTTCTTGTTGCCATTCTCTTTTTTGGACTTTTAATTTCAATACACGAACTCGGTCATTTTACCTTTGCCAAGCTTTTCAAGGTAAAGGTTAATGAGTTCGCACTCGGTATGGGTCCCGCTCTTTTCAAAAAGAAAAAGGGTGATACTACTTATGCACTTCGACTTCTTCCCATAGGTGGATATGTAAGTATGGAGGGTGAGGATGAAGAAAGTCAGGACGAAAACGCCTTTAACCGCAAAAAAGTGTGGCAGAAGTTCATAATTGTTGCCGCAGGTGCCGTTATGAACCTTATTTTAGGTATTGTGATTGTGGCAACTGTTCTCTCAATGGAGGATTTAATCGGCACAAATCAGATTTTGCGTTTCCAAGATAATGCTGTAAGTCAGCAAACAGGACTTCAAGAGGGCGACGAGTTAATTGAAATCGACGGTCACCGCGTATTCTCAGATATGGATATTTCATTCCTTATGACCCGTAGTGATGACGGCATTTTTGATATGACAGTTCGTCGCGACGGTGAAGAGGTTGAACTTTCGGGCGTTACCTTTGAAACCAAAAAAGACGGTGATTATACACTCATCACCTATGATTTTGTAATTCTTGGTGAAGAGCCCACATTCCTCAATGTTCTTGAAAATTCTTTCAGGCGTACCGCGTCAATTGCACGACTGGTGTGGTTGAGCCTTTTTGACTTGGTAACAGGGCAGTACGGCTTAACCGATTTATCAGGCCCTGTAGGTACGGTAAATATTATTGCAGATGCGGCGGCAGGCGCAGTAGACAGCAAAGATGGTCTTATTACCGCACTCACTCTTATGGCGTTTGTTTCAATAAACATTGGTGTATTCAATGTGTTGCCACTTCCAGCTCTTGACGGTGGCAGACTTTTCTTCCTTCTCATTGAGGGAATTCGCAGAAAACCCATTAATCCTAAATACGAGGGGTATATTCACGGTGCGGGACTTGTACTTTTACTTCTCTTAATGTTGGTAGTAACCTTTAACGATATAGTAACTTTAATTAAAAATTAGGGTGATTTAAAATGATAGAACGCAGAAAAAGTCGCGTAGTAACAGCAGGTAATGTTAAAATTGGCGGTAACAACCCCATTTCAGTTCAG
>JAZNYY010000048.1:0-23605 GCA_045594645.1 Candidatus Fimenecus sp. | reverse complement strand
TTTGAGAAACTCATACGGGTATTTCTGCCAAGTTTTACCGGTTTGACATTTACCATAGGGCTTAATCACTCTCCGTTCGTTTTTTTATTCCTGAGCCCCATATTATATACATAATATATAAGGCGTGGAGATTACTAAAATTGTTGCATATACGCTTGATTTTCAAGGTAATTTATGGTACACTTTGTGTTGCATAAAATACTCCAGCGTATACAATTCCACTTTAATAGCAGTTTATTATTATAGACCAGTCAAGTCAATATGTCAATAGTGAATTTAAAAAAGTTGGAAAAATTTTCAAAGGAAGTTTAATATGAAATGTTACAAAGAATTAACTCTGACCTCAAAATCAGTTGTAATTTTCAAAAACATAATAAACGATAAGGCGATTTCTGCTTTTATTGAGTTGTTAGATACCGACGAAGACAAAACAGAGAAAGCCGTTTCAAGATATTCTGCTTTTGTTTCTGCTCTTTATGAGACAACCGATGATTTGAGCGAATACATAAATTCACTTTTGCAGAATGACGAAAACTCATTTGTTCGGGCGGTTGCAAAGGGTAACGCCTCCCCTTTAATGCTTGAGGCTTGTGAAAATGAGCTCACATTCTTTGAAAAGCTTTCAAAAATAACAAGTGACGAAATTAAAGCTAAAATCAACTGCGACATTTTTCTGCCCGATTGGAAAAACAATAATATATGTATAAAGGCAGAATACGATAAAAAGATTTCAGAAATAAAAACCACGGGCTATGGAATTTATGCCGAGCACAGAATGTTTTTATATAAGGATAACGAGATTGTACCCGTTAAATACCCCGACCCGCAACGACTTTCGCAGATGAGCGGATATGAAAACGAGCGTCAAAAGGTTATTGACAACACAATGGCATTGCTTTTCGGCAGACCCTGTAACAATGTACTTCTTTACGGTGACGCAGGCAGCGGTAAGAGCAGTACAATCAAGGCTATTGTAAATGAATATTGGGATATGGGGCTTCGCCTTATTGAGATTAAGAAAAATCAGCTTTATTCTTTGGCTGATGTCATTGAAAAGCTTGCCGACAATCCGCTGAAATTCATTATTTTTATTGATGATTTGAGTTTTTCAACAAACGATAATGATTTTGGTGCACTTAAAGCAATTTTAGAGGGCGGAGTTGCAGCAAAAACCAAAAACATAGCAATTTATGCCACAAGCAACCGTCGTCACCTTGTCAAAGAAAATTTCAGCGACAGAAATGGTGATGATATTCACATTCAGGATACAATTCAAGAAATCAACAGTCTTTCAGCACGCTTCGGACTTAAAATTACTTTCTCAAAACCCGATAAAGATTTGTATTTATCTATTGTGGAAAATCTTTCTATGCAATATAATATAAGTATTGACAAAAACGAACTGTTTATGTCGGCAGAGGCTTTTGCACTCCGCAACGGCGGAAGAAGCCCGAGAACAGCAAAACAATTTATTGAATATTTAGCATCCAAATAAGGAGATGGAAATATGAGAAACTATAAGTACGATTGGGAAAATCCCGCAATTTTCAAACGCAACAAAGAGGACGGTCATGTTATCGCATTTTCATATGATAACGAGGCTGATGCCTTAAACCGTGTTGAGCCCGTTACGAAAATGACACTTAACGGAATGTGGAAATTCCATTGGCAGAGGGGCTTAAACGATTGCCCGACAGATTTCTACAAAGACGGCTTTGACGCATCCTTCTGGCGCGACATTAAGGTTCCGTCAGTATGGCAGATTGGCGAAGAGTACGGAAGTTATCCTTATTACTATGCAAGTACATATTGCCGTGCACTCAGCCGTAGCAAAAACAAAATTCCGTCAATCGACCACACAATGCAGGAAATCGGTATTTATGTACGCGATTTCGATATGCCCGAGAATTTTGACGGTCAAGAAATCTTTATGCACTTCGGTGCTGCAAAATCTGCAATTGAGGTATATCTCAACGGCGAATTTGTTGGCTATTCACAGGGCTCAATGACACCCCACGAATTCAACATTACAAAATTCGCTCGTAAGGGCTCAAACAGAGTTGCAGTTAAATGCTACCGTTTTTCTGACGGTGCATATCTTGAAAATCAGGATATGTGGCTTCTTTGCGGTCTTTACAGAGAGGTTTATGTGTTTGCAGAACCTAAAAAATGCGTTCGCGATTTCTTTATCACAACTGATTTAGACGCTGAATACAAAGACAGTAACACAAGCCTTGAAATCAAGGTTAACGACTATGCAGGCTCAGGCTCAGCAACAGTTAAGGCTGAAATCATTGACGGTGATGAGAGAATTACTTTAGGTGAGGCTGAATTTGACGGCTCGGCAACTCTTAAATTCAATAAACTTATTGAAAACCCGAAAAAGTGGTCCGCTGAAAGTCCTTATCTTTATAAGCTTCTTATCAGCATTACTGCAGACGGAAAGACTACATATAAATGTATCCGTTTCGGTTTCAAGAAAGTTGAAATTATCGGTGACAAATTCCTTTTCAACGGTAAACCACTTATGCTTCGCGGTGTTAACCGTCACGATTTTGACCCCGACAACGGTTGGGCAGTACCTACTGAAAGATACCATCAAGATTTAAACTTTATGAAGAATGCGAATATTAACTCTATTCGTACTTCTCACTACCCCGACGACCCATATTTCTATGAGCTTTGCGACGAATACGGCTTCTATGTTATGGACGAATGTGACCTTGAAACTCACGGTGTTCGCCGTAAGGGTGTTCCCGGTGACAACCCCGTATGGACCGCTGCAGTAGTTGACAGAATGGAAAGAATGGTACTTCGCGACCGTAACCACGCTTGCGTATTTATGTGGTCTCTCGGCAACGAGGCTGGCGACGGCAATAACTTTATGGAAATGAAGAAAGCCGCACTCAAGCTTGACAATACCCGTCAGTTCCATTACGAAGGCGACTTCAATTTTACAAAGAGTGATGTTATTTCAAGAATGTATCCCGTTGAGGCTACAATGAAAAAGCTTTGCAACAAAGAGCCTATTGAAATCACTCTTTATGACAATATAGCAAACTCACTTGCCGCTGACTCAAAGCCGATTAAGAAAGAGGATTATTGCAGACCTGTTCTTCTTTGCGAATATGCACACGCAATGGAAAACAGTCTTGGTAACTTCCAAGAATATATGGACGATTTTGAGGCTCACGAGCATATGTGCGGCGGATATATCTGGGACTTTGTTGACCAGGCAATCCGCAAAAAGACTCCTGAGGGCGACCAATGGCTTTACGGCACAGACTTTGAGCCTTATGAACCCGGCAGATATACACATCTTCCAAACACAACAGCTATGACGGGCTCAAACACATACTTTAACGCAAACGGTATTATTGCCGCTGACCGCAAGCCCCACCCCTCATACTATGAGGTTAAAAAGGTTTATTGCGAAATCAAGGTTAAAGAGAAAGATTTGCAGAAAGGCGAATTCACTCTTATCAACAAGAAGCTCTTTACTGACCTTTCAGGCTTCCAGTTCAAATGGAGCTTGCAGGCAGAGGGTATTGAAGTACAAAGCGGTGTTGTTGACATTAACTGTGCTCCCCTTTCAGAAATTGACTTCACAATCCCCTATGATTTGACTACTCTTCCCGAAAAGGAATGTGTGCTCATCATTTCTTACCTTAACAAAGAGGCTCATGCTTGGTGTGAAGCAGGCTATGAACAGGGCTTTGACCAGTTCATTGTAAAAGATGCTCCAAAGGCAGAAGCTCCCGCAACATTTGACGGCAACCTTACATTCGTTAAGGAAAATAATGTTGTTACTGCAAGCGGTGACAATTTCAGCGTTAAAATTGACGGCGGTAAAATTACTTCTCTTAAATACGAGGGCAAGGAATACTTGAAATCAGCAGTAGCACCAAACTATTTCCGTGCTCTTACTGATAACGATTTCTCAAATCTTAACTTTGTTCCGTTCTTACTCCCCTTTACTCCATACCTTAACTGGCAGAGAGCGACAAAGGGCGCAAAGGGAACACTTAAGAGTGCAGAAAAGAACGCACTCGGTCAGCTTATCGTTAAGATTGATTGGAGTGTTCAGTTCTTCGGCGGTGTAACTTCAACAATCGTTGTAAATCCCGACGGAAGTCTTGAGCTTACTCATACCGGTACTCCGAAGATGCTCAATCTCACTCGCTTCGGTACAATGATGGGACTTCTTCGCGAGTTCGACCAAGTTAAATGGTATGGTCGCGGTCCACAGGAAACATATTTTGACCGTAAGACCGGCGGTAAAATTACAATTCACGAAAAGAGCGTAGCCGACCTTGAGCATCACTATATGAGACCTCAAGAAAACGCAAACCGCACAGATGTCAGATGGGTTGAGATTACAAACAAAGACGGTGCAGGACTTCGCTTTGAGGCTATGGGTGATACGCCCATCTGCTTCAGCGCATGGCATTACACTCAAGACGAGCTTCACTATGCAAAGCATATTCACGAGCTCCCACACCGCGACATTACAACATTCAATGTTGACTTAAATCAAATCGGTGTCGGCGGTGATATGCCCGGTGACGCACAGGTTCGTGAAAAGTATCAATTGAAGCCAAACAAGGTTTATACTTATACATTCAGAATTAAGCCGATTAAATAATAATGATAGATTAAAACAAAGAGGCTCCCTCTGACGAGGGAGCTGTCGAACAAAGTGAGACTGAGGGAGAGATTTAGTGAGTAACAAACTTTATCTCTCCCTCCGTCTTTGCCTTAAGGCAAATCCACCTCCCTCGTCAGAGGGAGGCATAGAAAAAGGGCGATTTGTGAATCGCCCTTACATTTTGCACTTATTTTACTACTGCTATGGTTTCAACTTCTACCAAAACATCCTTTGGTAACTGCTTTGCTGCTACGCATGAGCGAGCGGGTTTTGATGTGAAGTATTCTGCATAGATAGAATTGAATGCACCGAAATCTTCCATATTTTTAAGGAAGCAAGTTGTTTTAACAACATTTTCAAGGTCACTGCCCGCGGCTTCAAGAAGATTTTTGATATTTTCGCAAACCTGCTTTGTCTGTCCCTCGATTGTTGTTGCCTCAACCTCGCTGGTGGCGGGGTTAATTGCAATCTGCCCTGATGTGAAAACCATATTGCCTACAACCTTTGCCTGTGAATATTGCCCGATTGCTGCAGGTGCTTTATCTGTATTAACTGTTTTAATCATAATTATTTCTCCTTATACCAATTTGTAGCCTTGTGAAATAAGTTCGTTTTTAATAAGTTCAATGTGGTCAAAGTTTCTCGTTTCAAGCAATATGCGTAAAAAACAACCGTTGATATCAGAATTCTCCGATGCTCTTTCGTGGTGGATTGAAATAACATTACCGCCCAAATCAGCAATAATATTTGAAACGCCTTTAAGCTGACCGGGTTTATCAACAAGCTCAATTGTAAGTGAATATGTACGACCTGATGTTAAAAGACCACGCTTGATTACACGGGAAAGAATTGTAACATCAATATTACCACCTGAAACAAGGCAAACAACCTTTTTACCCTTGACATCAATCTTGTTAAACATTACTGCGGCAACCGAAACTGCGCCCGCACCCTCGGTGATGAGCTTCTGCTGTTCAATAAGAGTGAGAATTGCGGTTGCGATTTCGTCATCGGCAACAGTTACGATTTCGTCAACATATTTTTTAACATATTCAAAAGTGTTTGCACCCGGCTCTTTAACCGCGATACCGTCGGCAATAGTCGAAACATTGTCAAGTCGCTCAATTTTATCATCCTTGATTGAGTTGTACATACTTGGTGCACCCTTTGCCTGCACACCGTAAATCTTTACATTGGGGTTAAGTGCTTTAATGGCAAACGAAACACCGCTGATAAGTCCACCGCCACCGATGGGCACTACAACTGCGTCAACATCTTTGAGCTGGTCAAGAATTTCAAGACCTATTGTGCCCTGACCTGCGATTACATCGTCATCGTCAAACGGGTGCACAAAGGTATAGCCCTTTTCATCTCTCAACTGCAGAGCCTTATTATATGCGTCGTCATAAACACCTTCAACAAGGCAGATATCAGCACCATAGCTCTTTGTTGCCTCAACCTTTGAAATCGGAGCACCATCGGGCAAACAAATCAAAGATTTAATACCGTTTTTTGTGGCCGCAAGAGCCACACCTTGTGCATGATTGCCCGCGGAGCAAGCAATTACACCTTTTGCCTTGTCCTCTGCTGAAAGCTGACTGATTTTATATGCCGCACCGCGCACCTTGAACGAGCCCGTTACCTGTAAATTCTCGGTTTTAAGATAGACCTCGCAATCGGGGTTGATTTTAGGTGCATAAATCATATCTGTTTTACGGATTAAATCTTTTAAAACAAATGATGCGTGATAGATTTTGTCAAGTGTTACCATAGAAAATACTTCTTTCACTATAAAATGCGATTTCACATATTGTAGCACACTAAAGCAGTGAAATGCAATAGGGAATTTAAAAAAATACGGCGGAGAGTGAATCCCTCCACCGCGTTCCGCGGTAGCCTCCCTTTGACAAGGGAGGCTACCGTACTATATTTTACCATTCAATTGTTTCATTGTAATCATCATAGCCGTAATTTCCTGCGGTATTTTTGAGCAATTCGGCAATATCCACCTTTTCGCCGTATGGGTCTTTTACGCTGATTTTTTTGAGAATTGGTTTCATTCTCTTTAAGAATGCGATAAACACATCGCCCTCAGGAGTACCCGCATTATATGTCTGATTACCGCGGAACACATTACGCACAAGCACGGTTGCATAGTCAATAAGCTTAACCTTTCTGATACTCTTATCGCACTTAATAAAGAGAAGTCTTGCAAGTGTGCCGAGTTTTACGGAACAGAGGAGTTTTCCTGCCGTACGGAGTGCAAAAATAAGCCCCTTGCTCTCTTTAATATGAAATTTTCTCATTGCTCTTGTTGTGTCGTCACGCAAATCAAGTAAGATATTTCTAATCATTGCGTCGAATACTGATGTTAAGTATTCCTTACAGGATAACCCATTTGTGTCATACTCAAAATCGGGAGTTGCAATGCTTTCAATTTGTGCTTTATTTTCGCCAAGTGTCACAAGTCTTATGTATGAGGGGTCGGCGATAATTGAGCCTGTTGTAACATCAAAGAATTTATTTCCTTTTTCGGTCACAAATTCATTTATACTCTGGTTATGCATATGGCCTGTGAAGACGAGATGCACACCCTCGTCTGCAAGAAGTGTTGCAACAGCCTTATAATCATACATAAGCGCGGATTTGATAATTGAGAAAACTGGTTGAATTGGCAAAACGGGATAGTGACAAATTGCGAACATTGTCTGCTCATCTTCGCGAGCCTTTTTGGTTTGCTCTTTAATCCACTCAACCTGCTTTTCGGTTAAGCTGAACTGACCTTTTGTTTTGATGTCTGCATTTATAGCAAGCAATCTCACATTTTCGCTCAACTGAGCCACATATGAAAGATGCTCTTCATCAACTGCGATAGCATTACTGAAACCAAAATCGTTATACAATTTTATGAGGTCTTCTTTGGGTGTGGGTTCGGGCATATATCTGCCGTTTTCACTGAATGCGAACGGGTCACCTTTCCAGTCGTGGTCAGCGGTAATAAGATAAACCTTTTTACCCTTTTCTTTCAGTTCATAAAGCAATTTAATGAATTTTTCGTGACTTTTGCGCTCACCGTTTTGGGTCAAATCACCTACAATGAGTACGGCATCTGCTAAATCGGTTTCACCTAAATATTTGAAAACTGCATTATTGATACTCTCGGTTTCTGCAAAGCATTTTTGCTCGTAGTGCATAAAATCCTCGTAGTCTTTACCGCTACACCCTAAATCTGTATCAAAAAAATGCGGGTCAGTTAAAACTAAAAATTTAAAATCTTTCATATTTTTCACCTTTTTAATTTATACGGGTCGTGACCCCTACTAAAAGTAAAGCCTACATTTATATGTAGGCTTTGAAAATTTTATTCTACTACTAAACCTTCTGCTTCGCGTTTTGCTTGAAGTTCTGCAATCATATCTTTCTTTTCTTTGCCTGCAATTTTGTAGAAGAACATAGGAATTGCACAAAGAAGCATACTGATACCGGGAACGATAGATACAAGCGAGAACATTGCAAATCTCATATCAGCAGGCATATCAAGTGCGGAAACAACCGCTGTTGAAGAAAGCATCTGTGCCGGGTCAAGACCGATTACCATATACATAATAACGATACCGGATGTTGCAAACGCATTACCGATTTTATTGATAAAGCCCTGACAAGCCGCACCAAGAGCATTATCACGGAATCCTGTTTTAAGCTCCATATAGTCAAGGCAGTCACCAATCATTGCAAGGCTTACTGTATTGATAACACCGAGAGGAATACAAGAAATGATGATGAACGGAATACAAGCATAAAGGTTCATTGTAAACCAACCGACAATTGTGGTAACAATGCTTGCTACAAAGCCTGCAAGACAAGTTACAATAACAAGCTTCTTGTAATCAAACTTTTTCATAAGCTTTGGCATAAAGAGTGTTGCACCGAAAAGACCAACAATTGAGCTAATCTGGAAAACTGTTTTAACTGTTGAAATACTGCCCTCAATAGCTGCAATTCTTTCAGCCTCTGTTGCAAGAGTTGCAAGGTCAGGACCTATGTAGAATGAATAACGAGCAACATGAATAGCTGCTGCAGAAACCATATAACGACCGCTTGAAAGAACACCCATCAAAAGAACGAGAACAAGGGGTTTACATTTAAATACACGCGCAAGCTGTGAGGGCTCACCCGCCTTACGCTCACGAACAGGCATTTTAACATGTTCCTTAACGCCTGTGCAAGCACGGGAATAAAGAATTATGCCAAGACCTACGGTCACGATAGCCATAATGAGATATTTTCTCTTTTGAAGCATAAGAGGGTCAGGCGCTGTCTCTTGCTTTCCTGCCCAAGCCATAATAACAAGACCAATCACAAGGAAAAGCACTTCAGGAACAGCTGAACCGATTGAATTATAAATCTTACTTACAGAAATAACTGAACTGCGCTCTTCTGAATCAGGTGTCATAACATTGGGAAGTCCCCAGAAAGAAACATCGCCGACTGTATAAATCATACCCCACGCAACATATACGATTGCTGAATAAACCATCAACTCTGTTTTGCCGAGATTGGGGCTTAAATACATAAGCAATGTAACCACTGCAATAGGGATAAGGGCGAAACGGATAAACGGTAACATTTTACCGCTTTTAAGCTTGCTTCTGTCAACAATCATACCCATAAGCGGGTCGTTGATTGCGTCCCACACACGCGCTAAAAGCATAAGCAAAAGCACAAACATTGGTGCCAACTGCAAAACATTAAGGTAGTAGTCACTGATATAGCTCGACATAAGAGCATAAATCATACCTTGACCTAAACCCGCAACGCAGAAAGCATTCATTTCTTTTTTCTGAACATACTTTTTCTGTTCCATTAGTTTCTCTCCTCGAGGTTAAAATTAGAATATGATAGATGATGCAAACAAGAACTGTGCCGCATAGTACAGAATATGATTTGCAAGAACATACTTACTGTTGTTTTTGTCGCCGAAATAGATAAAGCAAAGCACAAGGTCTGAAAGTGCAAACAATACACCTGCAAGAATTAAAACTATGTACTTAACGCTCTTAAATCCGCTTGCAACAAAGCCGTTGATTGACAAAAGCATTGTGCCCATTACGAAAACTGTATAGATAATTGTGATTGCTCTGAATTTGCCGTAATCAAGATTTCTGCGTTTTTCCATTGTAATTGTGTTGATTACAAGAATTAAGCACATAATCGCATCTACAACAAAATGCCACCAGAGATAAATCTCATATCCCATAAGAACTGCGGGGATAAAGAATGTGTGAGCAACCATAAAGCTACCGAATCCCGCAAAGGAAAACATATCTGACTGCTCTTTATAAACATATTTTAAATCGAGCCAAATATCGCCAAGCATACTGAATACAAGGCCAAAAATAACGAGAATTGCATACTCAAAATTATCACGGTTAAGTGAGAACGCCACCAAAGCTGTTGCTATAAAGCAAAGTGACGCCGCCGCTTTTGTGAACATTGCTTTAACTCCACCCTGTTTAACACGAAGGTAAAGAAAAACACCGGTAACCACAATACCGATTGCCAAAACCACATAGAATAACCAATCCATTTTAAATCCCCCAAACAAAATGTTTTTTAATACAATAAAATATTATACACTTTGTTGAATTATAATTCAATTATCAGTATCACCAAAAACTAATTCTGTTTTTTGACAATTCCGTACTCGTCATAGAGCCTGTAATATGGGCATTGGTAATTTGACGAGGTAAGAAAACGCACCATTTCATCTTCGTCAAGATTAATATCACAGCAGTATTCTTCTAATTCGTCGTCATAGTAATAATTCACACAGGTTTCACAATTTGTTTTTGCCATTTTAATCACCTTGCATATTGTATCATATTTTGTATGTAAATTACAATACAAAAAAAGCAACCTGAACTTCATTAATTCAAGTTGCTTAACCGTTATTAAAAATTTGTTCTTTTGCAATTATTACGGCTTCTTCATCAGGTCTGCACGCAAGGTGCCACACGGGAACTTCTTTCAAGACATTTTCAAAGGTTGCAAGCACATCTGCCACACATTTTTCGTCCCAATGATGCATAAAGATATGGGGCAAAACCCATTGTATAGCCTCAGAAAAATCAAGCTTTCTGATACTATTGTTTTTGCTTTGTGAAAGCACCACTATTCCTTTTAAAGACGATTTTTTGTTAACGCAATATTCCGATGGGCCACGCCACGGTGTGCCATAACTTGAGCACCAAGCAAACGGAGAATCTTTTTGTGGTATTTTATTCTTTTCAAGTTGTTCCAATGTAAGCATAATTATTATTAATTATACACCTCATTTTGATTTTTTCGACATAAACCACTTAAAAAGTTCAATATTTTAATGTAATTTCACAAATTATGTCATAAAAAAACACATTACCCTAAAAAGTAATGTGTTAATTCATCTGTTTATAAGCTTTATAATTCTCGGTCTGTTGTACCGTTGGACAATTACAAATACAGAATCCACCATCGCGGCAAAAATTGAAGTGATTATAAACACCGTGGGAACGCCGTATTCAAGCGAGAAAAGAACGGGCACAAAGCTTAATACTATAATTATCTCGTGCACAACCTCTGCATTGCACATTGCCGCCACGATTTCTTGCAGAGTGTGATGCTTTGTCTCAAAGCTTTCAGGCGACCAGGCAGGAATATGTGTTTTCCATTTTTTTACCTTTAGCTTTTTATATAATTTCTTCTCAAATTTTTTAGGTTGAAACCATTTTGCGTGATAATCGAATTCTTTCTTGTGCACCTTGCCAATACCAAGTCCTACAACCAATCGCATTACAAAATGATAAGAAAAGGTCATAAAGGTTATGTAAAGGATTTGCGCAATGTCATTTTGAGTGAATTTGAAAACTGCATAAAACATTGCAAAGAGCAATACCGAAATTACAGTTAAAGTGTAAATAACTTTTTTCATAATGAACCCTTGTAATAAATTTATTTATAAACTAAGTTTATCACAAATATTTTATCAAATCAATTGCCATATATAATTTCAAAAAAATTGTTCAAAATATTTGTAAAAAGTTGTTGACAAATCCAAAATCATATATTATAATAATCAAGCCGTCAGCACGGCGGCTATTATGGCGGCATAGCTTAGTTGGCTAGAGCGTCCGGTTCATACCCGGAAGGTCACAGGTTCAAGTCCCGTTGCCGCTACCAAATATGGCCCGGTGGTCAAGCGGTCAAGACACCGCCCTTTCACGGCGGTAACACGAGTTCGATTCTCGTCCGGGTCACCATAGAAAATCAAGAGTACGCAAATTGCGTGCTCTTTTTTTATTTATTAAATAAATCTCCCCTCCGTCTTTTGCTTCGCAAAATCCACCGCCCTCGTCAGAGGGAGGTGTTCTGAACTTCGCATTTTCCGCTTTATTTTTTCTTTACAAAGCGGGTTTTATGTGCTACAATTTTCTTGTTAAAAAACTATTTTATGAGGTGAATTTTAATGAATCTCAAAGAAACAAAAAAATGGGTTGCCGACGAGCTTCAGAGTGTTGCTGATTTCTGGCTCGAAAACGGTATGGACAAGGTTCACGGCGGTGTTTACACTTGTCTTGACAAAGACGGCAAGGTTTTTTCAACTGACAAAAGCGTCTGGATGCAGGGCCGTTGCGGTTGGACCTTCGCATATCTCTGTCACGAATACGGCGTAAAAAAGGAATGGCTTGAGGCAAGCAAAAGCTGTATTGACTTCCTTGAAAAATACTGCGTTAATAAAAATGCAGACGGCAGACTCTATTTCACAGTAACAGAAGACGGCAAGCCTCTTCGTCAGCGAAGATATTGCTATTCAGAGGCATTTTACTGCATTGCAAATGCTGAATATTACGGCATTACAGGTGAGCGTGAGCATTTAGATAGAGCACGCCGAGCTTATGATATGTATTGGAATCTCAACCACGGTATGCCCGACCCCACAGGTCTTGGACCTAAAACTGACCCCGAAACACGCACAGGCAGAGCATTGGGTATTCCTATGATTATTCTCAATGTTACATCTGTTATGCTTCGTGTTGACCCTGAAAACGCTGACCTTTACAACAAGCGTGCCGACGAATGTGTTGAGGATATTTTCAAATATCATGTTAAGAAGGATTTAGGCTGCACACTTGAAAGCGTTTCACTTGACGGCACACCAAGACTTAATATTACTGAAGGACGAGTTGTAAACCCCGGTCACGACATTGAATGTAGCTGGTTCTTGATGGAAAGAGCAAATCAGACAGGCGACAAGGAATTACACGCAAAGGCTGTTGAAATTTTTGATATGGCATTCGAAAAAGGCTGGGACAATGAATTCGGCGGAATTCTGTACTTCTTTGACTGTCTTGGCAATCCGCCCGAGGCATATGAGCACGATATGAAGCTCTGGTGGCCACACAACGAGGCACTTATTGCATCTCTTATGATTTACAGAGATACAAAGGATGAGAAATATCTCAATATTTTCAATCAGTTGTTAGACTATACAAAAGAGCATTTCGCGGTTGTTCCCTGCGGTGAATGGTACGGATATCTCCGTCGTGACGGTAATCCAACATTGCCTGCTTGTATCGGTTCAACATTTAAAGGACCGTTCCATGTACCGAGATGTCTTATTATGCTTGACAAAATGATTGAAGAAATTGAACAGAGAGGTTGATTAAAATGAGTCTTGAAAAATATAAGGGTATAATCCCCGCATTCTATGCTTGCTATGATGAAAACGGCGATGTTTCAGTTGAGGGAACAAAGGCATTGGTTGAATTCCTTATCGAAAAAGGCGTTGACGGTCTTTATGTTGGCGGTTCATCAGGTGAATGCATTTACTTAAGTGTTGAAGAAAGAAAAAAGACACTTGAAGCAGTTATGGAAGCTAACAAGGGCAGACTTACAATTATCGCTCATGTGGCTTGCAACAATACAAAGGATAGCTGTGAGCTTGCTCGCCATGCAGAAAGCCTTGGCGTTGACGCAATCGCAACAATTCCCCCAATCTATTTCAGACTTCCCGAAAAGGCTATTGCAAAATACTGGAACGATATTTCAGCAGCAGCGCCAAACACAGATTATGTTATTTATAACATTCCACAGCTTGCAGGTGTTGCACTTACAATGCCTTTGTTTGACGAAATGCTTAAAAACCCCAAGGTAATCGGTGTTAAGAACTCATCAATGCCAATTCAGGATATTCAGATGTTCAAGCGTCAGGCAAAGCTCAATAACCGTGAAGTTGTTATTTTCAACGGTCCCGACGAGCAGTTTGTCGGCGGTCGTCTTATCGGTGCAGACGGTGGTATTGGTGGTACATACGGCGTTATGCCCGAGCTTTTCGTTAAGCTTAACGAAATGATTGAAAACGGTGATGTTGAAAACGCAGGCGCATTGCAGGATGACATTGACGAGGTTATCTACACAATGTGCTCAACAAAGGGCAATATGTACGCAACCGCAAAGGCTGCGCTCAAAAAGAGAGCAGGACTTGAGCTTGGTGGCGTAAGAGAACCTCTTCTCAACCTCCAAGACGGTGACGAGGTAATTGTTGACAAGGTTGTTGAGCTTGTTGAAACAGCCGTTGCAAAATGGGTTAAATAAATTCGTAATTCTTAATGCGTAATTCGTAATTAATACAAACAAAAAGGGGCGATAGAAATATCGTCCCTCTTTTATTATCATCTAAACTTCAGATAGAAGTCATTATTTTTGAGCAGGTTTTTCGCAAGACAATGTGTCAAAGGCGAAGCTGTATAAAAATACCGCGAGCCGAAAGACACGCGGTATTGCAGAAAATATGCCAAAAAGAATTATTTGCGTTCCATAAGTGTAACCATAACAGCCTTTTGTGCGTGAAGTCGGTTTTCTGCTTCGTCGAAAATCTGGTCTGCATATGCCTCGAAAACATCTTCTGTGATTTCTTCGCCACGGTGTGCGGGAAGACAATGTTGTACCATACAACCGCTGTTTGCAACGCCCAAAAGCTTTTTATTAATCTGATAAACGCCCTCAAATACCTTGCGACGCTCTGCGGCTTCTTCTTCCTGCCCCATTGATGCCCAAACATCTGTGAAGATTACATCTGCGCCCTCGCAAGCTTTCATCGGGTCGCGGTAAAGACCGAAATTACCGTTTTCGTTTGCAAAATCAAGCACTCTTTGGTCGGGGTCATAATTTTCGGGGCAAGCAACTGTCACATTCATACCCATTTTAAGACCGCCCACAATAAGTGAGTTTGCCATATTATTACCATCGCCGATATAAGTCATTTTAAGTCCGTCAAGGTGACCTTTATGCTCACGAACTGTCATAAGGTCAGCGAGCACCTGACAAGGATGGCAGAAATCAGTAAGTCCGTTGATTATCGGGATTGAGCCGTATTTTGCAAGGGCTTCAACCTCGCTCTGCTCGAAAGTTCTAATCATAATGCCGTCGAGATAGCGAGAGAGAACGCGAGCAGTATCTTGAATTGGCTCACCACGACCGATTTGCAAATCACGGTTTGAAAGGAAAAGTGCCTGACCGCCGAGCTGATACATACCTGTTTCAAATGAAACACGAGTACGAGTTGATGATTTTTGGAAAATCATACCGAGAGTTTGTCCCTCAAGGCGATGATGCTTGATATTATTTTTTGTTTCGTATTTAAGCTGGTCCGCAAGGTTGAGAATATCTGTAATCTCTTCAGTTGTGAGAGCCAACATACTTAAAAGGTGTTTCATAGTTTTATACCTCTTCAATAATATTTCTGAGAATTGCCAAACCTTTGTCGATTTCTGTTTTTGTGATGACAAGTGGTGGTAACATTCTCAATTTATTTTTAGCGGTGAGAATTAAAAGTCCGTTCTCACTGCATTTTTTTGCGATTTCACCGGCATTTTTAGTCTTTAATTCAATACCGAGCATCAATCCAAGACCGCTGACGGATTTGACCTCTTCGATTTCTTGGAGTTTTTCTCTTATGTAATTACCCTTTTCGGTGATTTCATTTAAGAATTCGTCAGTTAAACATTCCAAAATATATTTAGCACCAGCACAGGCCACGGGATTTCCGCCGAAGGTTGTGCCGTGAGTTCCTGCAGTTAACACATTTGCACATTTTTCAGTACAAAGGCAAGCACCCATAGGAAGTCCGTTACCAATACCCTTCGCACTTGTCACCACATCGGGTGAAACACCCGCGTGCTCAAATGCGAACAGCTTACCTGTTCTTCCCATACCAGTCTGCACTTCGTCGATAATTAAAAGAATATCCTTTTCTTTGCAGACCTTTTCAACAGTTTTAAGGTATTCAAAATCCGTGGGCACTACTCCGCCCTCGCCCTGAACAACCTCAAGGATAATTGCACAAACCGTATCGTCTGCAACACTCAAAAATTCTTCTGTGTTGCCCGACTCAACATATTTAAAGCCATCAACAAATGGGTTGAAAAACTTATGGTAATGCTCTTGTCCCGTCGCAGTAATGGTAGCCATTGTTCTGCCGTGGAAAGAATTTACCAAGGTTATTATATTATAACGGTTTTCACCGTATTTATCAAAACTGTATTTTCTTGCTAATTTTATTGCACACTCGTTAGCCTCTGCACCCGAATTGCAAAGAAAAACACGATTAAAGCCTGTTTTCGCAGTTAACATTTCAGCATATTCGGCAACGGTTGAATTGTAATAAAGATTTGATGTGTGCTGAACTTTTTTAAGCTGCTCAGTTACTGCATTGAGCCACCCCTCGTTATTATATCCAAGAGAGTTTACGCCAATGCCTGAGCCGAAGTCAATAACCTCGTTGCCCTCGCTGTCAACAAATGTTGCACCGTTACCACTTTCAATTGAAACGGGAAAGTGTGCATAAGTGGGCATTAAAGAATTATCAGCTTGGTTTTTAATTGTTTGTAAATTCATATTATATCACCAATTATAAAAACATAGTTCCGATACCTGAATCGGTGAGCATTTCAATAAGAATTGAGTGTGGTATTCTGCCGTCAATAATATGTGTACGCTTAACTCCACGGCGAACAGCCTCAACACAGCAATCAATTTTAGGAATCATACCGCCCTTGATTATGCCCTGACTTTTAAGCTGAGGAACTTCGCTGACATTTACCACATGAATAAGTGTGTCTTCGTCATCTTTATCTTGCAAAAGACCGCGAACATCCGTCATAAGAAGTAATTTTTCTGCACCGAGAGCCGCCGCAATTTTAGCCGCCGCAATATCTGCATTGATATTGAAAACCTCACCATTTTCACCACTGCCAACAGTTGAGATTACGGGGATATAATGCTGGTCGAGAATGCCTTCAACCAAGGTGGTATCAATATCAATAATATCGCCCACAAAGCCGATGTCCTTATCGACCTTTTTCGCCTTAATCATACCGTCGTCAAGTCCGCAAATACCGATTGCGTGACCGCCGTGATGATGAAGAAGATGCACAAGTCTTTTGTTGACCTTGCCCGCAAGCACCATCTGAACAATATCAACTGTTTCTTCGTCAGTATAGCGAAGTCCGTCAACGAATTTTGACTCCTTGCCGATTTTAGTGAGCATTTCGTTGATTTCAGGTCCACCACCGTGGACAAGCACAACATTAATGCCAACTGAACGCAAAAGCACAATATCGGTCATAACGGCGTCTTGCAAGTCTTGATTTACCATTGCGTTTCCGCCATATTTAATAACAACTGTTTTGTTGTGGTAATGCTGAATATAAGGAAGAGCTTGTACGAGCACTTCACTGCGGTCAGCATGAGTAAGTTTTGAAATATCCATAATATCCTCCGGATAAATGCAAAATGCAAAATGTATCTGCTATTAGAAATTAGGTTCTGTAATCGCCATTGATTTTTACATATTCATAAGTTAAATCACAACCATATGCCGTTGCTGATGCTTCGCCATCATTAAGATTTACTTTGATTGTGATTTCATCTTCGAGAAGAATTTCTTTTGCTTGTTCTTCAGAAAAATCAATTCCTGCACCGTTTTTGCATACAAAAATTTCGCCCTTTGCAGATACAAATGAAACATCAATTTTTGTAACATCAATGTCAGCGCCTGCATAACCGAGTGCACATAAAATTCTGCCCCAGTTAGCATCAGAGCCGAACATTGCAGTTTTTACAAGGGGCGAGCAAATAACCGACTTTGCACAAGTGCGAGCAATATCTTCAGATTTTGCGTTGTCAACATCGCAAATTACAAGCTTTGTTGCGCCCTCGCCGTCTTTGGCAAGCATTTTTACAACATAGTTGCAGATTTTGAAAAGTGCTCTCTGGAATTTTTGGAAATTCTCATTATCCTCTGTAATTCTCTCATTACCGCAAAGTCCGTTTGCCATAATCGCAACGGTGTCGTTTGTTGAAGTGTCACCATCAACGCTCAACATATTATAACTTCTGTCAACACACCAAACAAGTGCTTTTTTAAGCATTTCGGCTGAAATATCGGCATCAGTTGTAATAAACGAAAGCATTGTAGCCATATTTGGATGAATCATTCCGCTACCCTTTGCGATTGCACCTATTGTGCAAGTTTTACCATCAAGGTCAAAGGATACTGAAATTGTCTTTTTAACTGTATCGGTGGTCATAATTGCCTCGGCAGCCGAGTCAGAGCCGTTGTCGTTGAGTCCGTCAACTAACTCCTGCATACCATTTTCGATTGGCTCAAGGTCAATGGGTTGACCAATAACACCCGTTGAGCCTACGATTACATCGCTTGCTGAAATCCCTGTGTACTGTGCCGCCAAATCGCACATTGCCTGTGCTTTGGGGACTCCGTCAGCATTGCAAGTGTTGGCAATACCGCTATTGCAGATTACTGCACGAGCCTTGCCGTTTTCGAGATTTTTGCGGGTAACGGTTATGGGCGCACCATATACAAGGTTTTTTGTATAAACTGCCGCCGCGTCACATTCCTTTTCAGAAATTAAAAGCATTAAGTCTTTTTTTGTTTTGTTCTTGCGAATTCCACAATGAATTCCGTTTGCTTTAAAGCCCTTGGGCGATGTAACACCGCCATCAAGATTGATTTTAATACTGAACATTATTTTCACCAAATCTTTCCATATGGATTATTTATGATATATTCTGCGATTCTTAAATAATCCTCGTCGTTACGAATAATGTGGTCATTATAGCCGCGTTGCCACATTTTAATACCCGCCTTTTTATTACTCAACCTTTTAAAAGTTGAAACTACAGAAGGTACTCTTTTGTTCGTAGGGGTCGGCGTCCCCGACGACCCTTTAACTTCAATTACAAAATGAATATGATTAGGCATTATAACATACGGGTATATTTTAACATCATCATAAACATTATTTATTTCTTCAATTTGTTCTTTCACAATTTCGCCATATCTTGTCAATTCAATATACGGTTCTGTTTGTAAGTTTTCTCTCTTGATTTTTCCAAAAAGGCTTTTTTCTCTATCTATTGCACAAATAGTTATAAAATAGCAACCTTTAGAAGAATAATCAAAATTTTTTAATCTTGTTCTTTTTCTTTGTTTTTGTTCCATATTGTCTTTATTTAGGGTCGTCGAGGACGCCGACCCCTACGAATTCTCGTTTACAAGTTTAACTGATATGTTTCGTCTACTCCCATTTTCACATTCAAGCATTGGACCGCGGCGCCGCTAGCACCTTTACCGAGATTATCGTATCTTGCGATTAAAAGAATTCTGTCATCATTACCGCAAACTGTGATTTCCATACCATCATTTTCGCTCATTTTATTACCTGCGATAAATCCGTTTTCGTCGATGCTATCTTTGTATTTCACAATATCAGAATTATATTTTTCTTTATAAAGAGCTTTGATGTCCTCGGCTGTTTTGCCATTTTGTAAATCTTTCTTAAAAAGCGGAACTGTCATTACCATACCGCTGAAATAGTCACAGATATATGGCGAGAAAATCGGCTCATTCTGAAGTCCGGAAATAATCTTCATTTCTTTTAAATGCTTATGTTGTTGAGTTAAAGCATACTCACGGGGTGCATCTAAAAGAGTGTCGCGATTTTCGTCTTCATACTGTGCAATACCGTTTTTACCTGCACCGCTGTAACCCGAAATTGCGTGACAAGCAATACAGATATCCTTATCCACAATTCCTGCATCTACAAGTGGTTTTACAAGTGCTATAAATCCGCTTGCATAGCAACCGGGAACTGCAATTCGCTTTGAATTCTTTAATTTATTTTCAAAATCCTCTGACAATTCAGGAAAGCCGTAAGCCCAACCGTCGTCAGTTCTGTGAGCAGTTGAGGTGTCGATTACTACTGTATTTTCATTCTCAATAAGGCTTACCGCCTCAACTGCCGCCGCGTCGGGCAAGCATAAAAACGCAATATCAGCAGAATTGAGTGCTTCTTTTCGAGCATTCGTGTCTTTTCTTAAATTCTCTGGAAGAGTTATAAGCTCAATATCTTCTCTTTTTGCAAGGCGGTCAAAGATTTTAAGTCCTGTTGTACCCTGACTGCCGTCAATGAATATTTTGGTCATAGTATATATTCCTTTTAAATTATGCACACTATTCCCCTCCCTCCGCGAGGGAGGTGGCATTTTCGCAAGAAAATGACGGAGGGAGCAACTCCCCCCAGTCAGCTCGCTGACAGCCCCCTCAAAGATGGGGCGGAATATTGGCTGTTAGTATTAAATTGTTATTATTGTTTATTTAATTCTTTCACTCTCTGTACTTGTGCCAACACATTCTGTGGCGCGGGGCCGCCGAGAGATGTACGGTCATTTACACATTTATCAAGATTGATGGCATCATAAACACCGTCATCAAAAATGTCGCAAACAGCCTTATATTCTTCAAGGGGAAGTGTTTCGAGAGTAAGTCCCTTTTTAATGCAAAGTGCCACGAGCTCGCCCGTCGCTTTATATGCATCGCGGAAAGGAAGTCCTTTACCAACGAGATAGTCAGCACAATCAGTTGCATTTATAAATCCGCCTGCCGCCGCTTTTCTCATATTTTCGGGAAGTGCGGTCATTGTGTCGAGCATTGGGATAAATGCAGTAAGACACATTTTAACTGTGTCAAACGCATCAAAAATTGCTTCTTTATCCTCTTGCATATCTTTGTTATAGGCAAGGGGCAAGCCCTTCATCATAGTAAGAAGTGTTGTCAAATCACCGAAAACTCTGCCTGATTTACCACGGATAAGCTCTGTTATATCGGGGTTTTTCTTTTGTGGCATAATTGACGAGCCCGTTGAGAATGCGTCGTCAAGCTCGATGAATTTGAATTCCCAAGAGCACCAAAGCACGATTTCCTCTGAAAAACGAGAAAGGTGCACCATAATAATTGAGATTACTGATGCTAATTCCATACAGAAATCACGGTCAGAAACCGAGTCAAGTGAATTCTGCATTGCACCATTGAAGCCGAGTGCTTTTGCTGTCATTTCACGGTCTGTGTTGTATGTTGTACCCGCCAATGCGCAAGCGCCAAGGGGCGAATAATTCATTCTGTCTGTTGCTTGGCTGAGTCTTTCTTTATCACGCATTAGCATTTCGGCATATGCCATTAAATGATGACCGAATGTAATGGGCTGTGCGCGTTGAAGATGTGTATAACCGGGCATTACTGCACTTGCATACTGCTCTGCTTTTTTGCAAAGAACATCAACGAGTTCGGTTAATTGCTGATAAAGCGCATCACATTCGTGACGGAGATAAAGTCTTATATCAACTGCAACCTGGTCATTACGGCTACGGGCTGTATGTAATCTTTTACCTGCCGAGCCGATTCGAGAAGTGAGTTCACCCTCAACAAAGGTATGAATATCCTCTGCATTGGGGTCGATTTCTAATTCTCCGCTTTCGATTTCTGCCTTGATTGCTTTTAATCCGTCAGTAATAGCGGTTAAATCCTCTGCAGAGATTATACCCTGAGCGCAAAGCATTGCCGCGTGGGCAAGACTGCCGTCAATGTCCTCTTTGTACATACGGCTGTCGAACTTTATTGAAGAGTTGAAATCATTGGTTTTGGGGTCGATTTCTTTTGAAAATCTGCCTTTCCAGAGTTGCATAGTTATTCTCCTATATTAGCACAATACGACAAAGGCATTTTCAGCCTTTGTCGCTTGTATTGTTATTTTCTATACAAATTCAAATTGTATTAATATATCTCTAATTTTGTAAATGTTCAGGTATACCACGAGTTGAGAGCAACGAAGCATAACGAAAAACAGGACAAAATTAGTTGTTTTCTCCACGCTGTTTATCAAGAAGAGCCTTAACTTTGATTGATAAACCAAAGAGGTTGATAAATCCTGCTGAATCCTTCTGGTCATATGCACCGCCGTCATCACCGAATGATGCAACATTTTCATCATAGAGTGAGTATGGAGATGTGATACCTGCATTGATGATATTACCCTTGTAAAGCTTAACCTTAACATCACCTGTTACAGTTTTCTGTGTTTCGTCAACGAATGCTGAAAGAGCTTCGCGAAGAGGAGTGAACCAAAGTCCGTTATATACAAGCTCGCCGAACTTCTGTGCTACAAGCTTTTTGTAGTGTGAAGTTTCACGGTCAAGACAAATCATTTCAAGAAGCTCGTGTGCCTTGTAAAGAATTGCACCGCCGGGAGTTTCATAAACGCCACGGCTCTTCATACCAACAAGACGGTTTTCAACGATGTCAAGAAGACCGATACCGTTTGCTCCGCCAAGCTCGTTAAGTTTTTCAACGATTGCAAGACCGCCCATTTCAACGCCGTCAATAGCCTTAGGAACACCCTGTTCAAAATGAATTGTAACATAAGTTGGTTCGTCGGGAGCCTGCTCGGGTGAAACGCTCATTTCAAGGAAACCTGGCTTATTGTATGTTGGCTCATTTGCGGGGTCTTCAAGGTCAAGACCCTCATGTGACAAGTGCCATACATTCTTATCCTTTGAATAGTTTGTTTCACGATTAATCTTAAGAGGAATATTATGTGCCTCAGCATATTCAATTTCTTCTTCACGAGATTTGATATTCCATTCACGCCAAGGAGCAATAATTGCCATTTCGGGAGCAAATGCCTTGAGTGTCAACTCAAAACGAACCTGGTCATTACCCTTACCTGTGCAACCGTGACAGATTGCGTCTGCGCCCTCTTTGATTGCGATTTCTGCAAGACCCTTTGCAATGCAAGGACGAGCGTGTGAAGTGCCGAGAAGATACTGTTCATACTCTGCACCTGCTTTAAGGCAAGGCCAGATATATTCTTCAACATATTCTTCTTTGAGGTCAAGAACATAGAGCTTTGAAGCGCCTGTTGCGATTGCTTTCTCTTCAAGTCCGTCAAGCTCAGTACCCTGACCAACATCACCTGAAACTGCAATAACTTCACAGTTATTATAATTTTCCTTTAACCAAGGGATAATAATTGATGTGTCAAGACCGCCTGAATAAGCTAAAACTACCTTTTTGATATCTTTCTTTTCCATTGTATATTCCTCCGAAAAAACGGCATTTATTTTGTGCAAACTGCCGTATAAATTTTGAACAAGTTATATTATACACATAAATTTTATTAAATCAAGTGTTTTTGCATATATTTTTAAGATTTTGTGTATTTTTATTCATATTTTCAACTATTTATTGAATTAATATTCGGTTTTTATGCATTTTGATTACATATTTTGTATATTTTATACATTTATGCATTGTATAATGTATAAAACAAGCTTTTAAATGCAAAATGCAAAGCGCAAAGTGCAAAACGAAGGGTCTGCGACGCAAATTTATACCTCACCAATTTAGAACGCAATACTATGTAGGGTCGCTTCATGAGGCGACCGTTCCAAAGTGTGTAATTAAACTACAAACGGGCGATTCGTGAATCGCCCCTACAAGATTACATAACCATATCAATGAGTCAGACAAAGTCGGAGGCCAAGCGGCCTTAGGAAGACAAGAGAAGA
>JAZNYY010000047.1:0-4212 GCA_045594645.1 Candidatus Fimenecus sp. | reverse complement strand
CAAATATATTGTATATTGCCCCTTTATTCTGTGAGATTTTTGTGTTAGAATATTTAAAAGTATTTTTATAAATATTTATAATGCTTGATTATAACCTTTTTTAGCCACAGCGGGTGGCAGTAAGGAAGTGAATTCTGAAATGTATGTAGCAGTTATGGGTTACGGCACGGTTGGTTCCGGTGTTGTAGAGGTGCTTACAAAAAATCACGAAAGCATAGTGAAAAGAAGTACCCAAAACGAAATGGAAGTTAAATATATCCTTGATTTGAGAGATTTTCCGGGCGACCCCAACGAAGATAAGATGATTAAGGATTTTAATATTATTCTCAATGATGACGATGTTAAGGTGGTTGTTGAAACAATGGGTGGGCTTCACCCCGCTTATGAATTTGTTTCATCCTGCCTTAAATCGGGTAAAAGCGTTGTTACATCAAACAAAGAGCTTGTTGCAGCAAAGGGCTGTGAGCTTTTACAGTTTGCGGCAGAAAATAATGTAAACTTCTTGTTTGAGGCATCAGTTGGTGGCGGTATTCCGATTATTCGTCCAATTTCACAGTGCCTTGCAGCAAACGAGATTGATGAAATCGCAGGTATTCTTAACGGCACAACAAACTTTATTCTTACTATGATGATAGAGAAGAATATGAGCTTTGAAGATGCCCTCAAGCTTGCGCAGGATAACGGCTATGCAGAAAAGGACCCCACAGCAGACGTTGAAGGTCATGATGCTTGCAGAAAGATTTGTATTCTTGCATCTCTCTGCTTCGGCAAGCATGTTTACCCCGAGTCAGTTTATACTGAGGGTATCACAAAAATCACACTTGACGATGTGGCTTATGTTGGTGCATTCGGCGGTGTTATTAAGCTTTTAGGTCGTGCAAAGAGAATGGACGACGGCAAAATTTTTGCAGTTGTAACTCCCGCAATCGTAATGCAGGGTAGTCAGTTGGCAAGTGTTAACGATGTTTTCAATGCAATTCTTGTTCGCGGTGACGCAACGGGTGATGTTGTGTTCTACGGCAAGGGTGCAGGCAAGCTCCCGACCGCATCAGCAGTTGTGGCAGATGTTATTGACTGTGCACGCAATATGGGCAGAAAGAAGCCTATCGGCTGGGGCGAGGCAGAAGAGAATTATGTTGTTGATTACAAGTCAGCAGTTAATCCTCTTTACATTCGTGCCGAGGTTACTGATAAGGCAGGTGCTTTGCAGGATGTTGTGGCATCAATCGGCAAGGTTCAGGTGCTTGAATTTGCAGGCTGTAAATCAAATGAGTTAGCATTTGTTACATCACCTATGGCAGAGGGCGAGCTCACAGAAAAGCTTAACAATATATCAACAATCAGCATAAAATCTTTAATAAGAGTTACTGATTATTAATACAGGAGGCAATATATGGGACTTATTGTTCAGAAGTTCGGCGGTTCAAGTGTTCGCGACGCCGAAAGAGTAATGAATGTCGCCAAGATTGTTACTGATACTTACCGTGAAGGCAACGATGTTGTTGTTGTCGTATCGGCACAGGGTGACACAACTGACGATTTAATCGAAAAGGCTTATGAAATTAATTCTAAGCCCTCAAAAAGAGAAATGGATATGCTTCTCACATCGGGTGAGCAGATTTCAATAGCACTTCTCTCAATGGCTATTGAAAAGCTTGGTTGCCCCGTGGTTTCGCTTCTCGGCTGGCAAGCAGGCTTTAACACAAGCTCAGCTTATGGTCAGGCAAGAATTAAAAACATCAAAACTGACAGACTTCGTTCTGAGATTGACCGTCATAACATTGTTGTTGTGGCAGGCTTTCAGGGCATTAACAAATATGATGACCTTACAACTCTTGGTCGTGGCGGTTCTGACACAAGTGCAGTTGCGATTGCAGCCGCAATGAGAGCCGAAAAATGCCAGATTTTCACAGATGTTGAGGGCGTTTACACTGCTGACCCGAGAAAAGTTGAAAATACTAAAAAGCTTCAAGAAATCACATATGATGAAATGCTTGAATTAGCAACTCTCGGCGCACAGGTGCTTAATAACCGTTCAGTAGAAATGGCAAAGAAATATAATGTTGAGATAGAGGTGCTTTCAAGCCTTAAGAGAGTGCCCGGTACAATCGTTAAGGAGGTTACCAAAATGGAAAAAATGCTCATCAGAGGTGTTACAAAGGATACAGATGTAGCACGCGTTTCAGTTACAAAAATCCCCAATACCCCCGGTATTGCGTTCAAGCTTTTCGATGCTCTTGCAAAGCACAAGATTAATGTTGATATTATTTTGCAGTCAGTTGGTCGTGACGCTACAAAGGATATTACATTCACAGTTTCAAAGGGCAACGCTCAAGAGACAATCGAGTGCGTTAAGAAAGTATTTGATATTGAAGATGAAGACATCATCTGCGATACATCTGTGGCTAAAATCTCAATTGTTGGTGCAGGTATGGAATCTCACCCTGGTACAGCTTCAAAAATGTTTGAGGCTCTCTACGAGCGTGACATCAACATTGATATGATTGCTACAAGCGAAATTAAAATTTCAGTTCTTATTGACCTTGAGGATGCTGACCGTGCAGTTAGCGCAGTTCATAAGGCTTTCTTCCCTGCGGAATAATTCTGTTCGAATAAAAGAGAAACTCATAAAGTTTCTCTTTTTGTTTAATATAAAAATAATTAAGGAAATATAAAAGTGAAGGAGATATAAAACCATGACAGACAACAAGTTTGCAAAAGAAGGTCTTACCTTTGACGATGTGCTTCTCATTCCTGCAGAAAGCAATGTTCTTCCAAGCGATGTTGATATTTCAACACAGCTTACAAAGAAAATCAAGCTCAACACACCCGTTCTCACAGCCGCTATGGATACAGTAACAGAGAGCAATATGGCAATCGCTATTGCTCGTGAAGGCGGTATCGGTATTATTCATAAGAATATGTCAATCGAGGCACAGAAGGCACAGGTTGACAATGTTAAGAGAAGTGAAAACGGCGTTATCAACAACCCATTCTTCCTTAATCCCGAAAACACAGTTCAAGAAGCTGACAACCTTATGCACCGTTACAGAATTTCAGGTGTTCCCGTTTGCGACGAAAACGGCAAGCTTGTTGGTATTCTTACAAACCGCGATATGAGATTTATCTCTGACTACAGCGGAAAAATCAAGGATTATATGACAAGCGAAGGCCTTGTTACTTCACACGAAGGCACAACTCTTGACGAAGCAAAGAAAATTCTTATGCAGCACAAGATTGAAAAGCTTCCTTTAGTTGATGCAAACGGTTATCTTAAAGGTCTTATCACAATTAAAGATATTGAAAAAGCAGTTAAATACCCCAATTCTGCTCGTGACGCACGCGGCAGACTTCTTTGCGGTGCTGCAGTAGGCGCAACTGCTGATGTTCTTGACAGAGTTGCTGCTCTTGTTGAAGCAGGTGTTGACATTGTTACTCTTGACTCTGCTCACGGTCACAGCCGAGGAATCATCAATGCTGTTGCAAAGGTAAAGGCTGCATATCCCGAGCTTTCACTTATTGCAGGTAATGTTGCAACTGCTGAGGCTACAAAGGCTCTTATTGATGCAGGTGCAGACTGCGTTAAGGTTGGTATCGGACCTGGTTCTATCTGTACAACTCGTGTTGTTGCAGGTATTGGTGTTCCTCAGATTACTGCAGTTTATGATTCAGCAAACGAAGCTGCAAAGCACGGTATCACAGTTATCGCAGACGGCGGTATCAAATATTCAGGTGAAATCGTTAAGGCTATCGCTGCAGGTGCTTCTGCTATTATGGTGGGCTCACTTGTTGCAGGTTGTGAAGAGTCACCCGGAGAGAGCGAAATCTATCAGGGCCGTCAGTTCAAGGTTTATCGTGGTATGGGCAGTATTGCCGCAATGAACAATGGTTCAAAGGACAGATACTTCCAGGCTAACAACAAGAAGCTTGTTCCCGAAGGCGTTGAGGGTCGTGTTCCTTATAAGGGACTTCTATCAGATACAATTTATCAGCTTATGGGCGGTCTTAAAGCAGGTATGGGTTATTGCGGTTGCGCAACAATTGAAGACCTTAAGACAAAGACTCAGTTCATCAGAATTACAAATGCAGGTCTTAAAGAGAGCCATCCTCATGACGTTTATATTACCAAGGAAGCACCTAACTATTCTGGTAATATGTAAGGAGATTTAGATGTTTAATAATTTAATAGATAGTATAGGATTTATAAACAAC
>JAZNYY010000046.1:0-8968 GCA_045594645.1 Candidatus Fimenecus sp. | reverse complement strand
GTCCATTGAGCCATAAGCTGTGCCTTGAACATGGTCGCCTGCATCTAAAAGCAAGGCATTTTCATAACTGTCTTTAAGTGATGCCAATTTGGAATAAGTTATATCATTGTCAATATATGTATGCACATCATTGGTATAAAGAATTTTGATTTCTTCTGTGCCCGAGGCAAGTGCAGATATTGGAAGCAAGCTTAAGCACAAGCATAACACCAATATTATGCTTAAAATTCTTGATTTCATATTTTTTCTCCTTCAAGGATTGTTTACTTACTATTACGGGCGATTCGTGAATCGCCCCTACAATTTACCAATTGGTTACATATAAAATGTACGGCGGGAGCAAGCCCCCGCCCTACGATTTAATTATTTTGAGAAAACTCTCTTTTTATTTGAATTCATAATAAGCACTACGCCAAATGCACTTGCAAGAAGAATTGCAAATAAAGCGTTTGAGTCAGTTGCGTCTGTATTGGGAATTTCGGGGTCTACTACGGGCTGTTTATTTTCTTCTTTATCAGTATTCTGATTATTATTGTCATTTTCAATATCTGTACTGCCCTGCTCGTTTCCGCCCTGTTCGTTATCGTCAGCATTTTCAATCCACTTTGCATAGATTGTAATGTCGCCTGTAATCTCATCGTCAAAGCTGAACTCATTACCGTCGGTGCAAGCCTCGTCTGTATAGAAGCCACCAAAGGTATAGCCTTCTTTTTCTGTATTTAGAACTTCAGAGAAATCTTCAATACCGAAGAAATCACAGTAAAATTCATTAAGTGACATACCAGCGGGTACCTTTGCTGCCATGCCGTTATTAAGTCCGTTGATTGTTACCTTATAACCCAATGGCTCGATTGTCACATTCTCTGCCATACTGCCGTCTTCATTAAAAACTGTATAGCCTACTGTACCAAATATATCGTCATGTTCGGTAACTTCGGCATTTTCGGGATTTACTATTGTTAATTCTTCGCCGATTTCAATACCCATTTGAGCAATAATTGCGACACCGTCGGGTGATGAAACATTTAATTTTGTACCAACAAGACCGGGGCTGTGTTCACCGGGTGTTACTTCATCACAGTAAACACTTACATAACCGCCTGAGAAACTGCCGTCTTCATCTTCATAAGCGGTAGCAAAAATACCGTAAGCAATTGCCTCAAAGCCTGCAACCTCACTTGTTGAAACTGAAATATCGCCTGCATAAAAACCTGCATCGCCTTTATTAATAACAATGCCCGCACTTATAGCCCGTGTGTTTTCAGCTTCAGGAACTGTTGCGTTGCCACTGTTTACCACAAGGGCAGAGTTTTTATCATAGGTGTAAACTCCTGCACTTTTGAAATACAAACCTGAGCTCATGGCATATTGGCCGGCTGTTGTATTGCCGCTTGTAGCCTCTAAATATCCTTCATATACAGAAACATTAATATATTCTTGTATATCTTCATCATCACTATCGTAAATAATATTGTCCGACATAGCAGTTATACCATCACTATATGCAACATAATCCGATGTTACATTTCCGCCCTCGGCAATCAATGTTCCGTCAAAATCCACGCTAATATCACCATAAGTGTGAACACCTGTGCTTTGACCGTATTCGGTTACATTAAGGTCACCGCCACGGGCATAAACACTTGCACCTTCAACACACATACCGCCTGTTGCATAAACACCGTAACTGTAGGCATATTCATATTCGCCGTCAACATCATTACAGAAAACAGATAACGCGCCATCACCTGAAATATACAAACTACCCTCAACTGCAATTCCGTATGTCGCCTCATTTGCAGGTATAGAAATTGTATTCTCAGAGCCATCTGCCAAAACAATATTCAAATCTTGTGCCGCAAAAATACCCACATTAATGTATTCATTCATAGGATAGCCTTCTGTAATGTTCAAACCATCTAAATAAAGCTCGTTTGTATCAGGATTATAGCTTGCTGTACCGTCACCTAAAATGTCGTCTGCATTATCTTCATTAACGGCTACACCGCCAACGAAAAGATTGTAGATGCTGGTATTATCCTCTGCAAAAGCAGTAACAGAGAGCATACTGAAGCACATAACCACCGCCATAATAATTGCAAATATTTTTCTTGTGTTTTTCATTATAAAATCCTCCTTAGAGATATTTGAACTCAAAAGCCTCATCATCAATGTGCAAAGCTGTCGTAATCAAAAGTTGTCATTTCAAAAGAAAAATCTGCACTTTCGCCTGCGATAACAAGAGAAACTGTTCCGCTTATATCTTCAAGCACAAATTCGTCTGCGTTTTCGGGGGTAATTGTATGTACGATTTCATCGTCGTGAACAACTACCATCTTGAAATTACCGCTGTTTATCTTAAAATCGTATATATTTAAAACAAAATCCGATTTACCAAGCAAATTCGTGTAAAGAACTTCATAAACTCCCGTAAACTTGTTTGAATAAATTTCTGTCATATTGGTAATGCTGTTTGTTTTTATTCCCACATTCAAAGCACCAATATTTTTCTGTACAATATTTTCATCGGTAATTTGTTGAAGTGCAAAGTTGTCTGCTCCGTTGGTATCTTCAATGTGCTCCAAATCATTACCCATAAACATAAATATTGCTACTCCAACCACGATGACTGCGATTATAATTCCAAATAATTTGTTCTTTTTCATTTGATTTTCTCCTATTAATTCCCCAAGTTTATACTAAACCCGCCGTTATTTGAACTGCTTGAGGCGGTGGGCATATAGGGAATAAGGGCTTCTGCGGTTTTCATAAGTGGCATTGTCTGTAAATAAATTCTGCCGGGACCTGTAATCACGGTATTGAAAAAGCCTTCGCCACCGAAAAGCACATTTTTTGCACCCTTAATTGTCTGAATATCCATTGTGCAGGTTTCGCTCATTGCGGCGAGGTAGCCTGTATCAACCACAATGCTCTGCCCGGGGGCTAAATCGTACTGCTGACAATGACCGTCAATCTCTAAAAATACAAGTCCGTTACCTGTGATTTTCTGCATTATGAAGCCTTCGCCACCAACAAAGCCTGCGCCGAGTTTTTTATGGAAATGGATTGACAAATCCAAGCCTTTCTCCATTGCTAAAAATCCGCGTTTTTGAACGATAATTCCGTTACCGGGGGTTACCTCATAAGGAATAATTGAACCGGGGAAGCTTGAAGCAAATGCTATCATTCCGCTACCACCCTGCGGGGTATATTCGTTAAGGAAGATTGACTCACCTGCAAAAATTCTGCCGAGGGCTTTTTTAATTCCGCCACCCGAATTTGTTTCCATTTTCATATTGGGGCTCATCCAGCTCATTGAGCCACCCTCTGTGCATAAAGTCTGCCCCATTTCGGGGTAACATATAACTACGGGCAAGTGACCGCCCTCAATTGTGTAATTCAACATAAAAAAATCCTCCGTTTATTTATAATTTTCTTTAATTGCTTCTTCAATTATTTGCTGATTGTGTTTTTCAATGTATTTTGTAAACTGCACCAGCAAATCGTTACCTGTTTTTCGGTAATCGGTTTTTAGTATTTCATCTATTACTCTTTCGCGGTCGTCTTTACCTATATCATAAATCTTTAACAGACAAGTAAGAGTAAGTCTGATTTTATCTTCTAATGTGTAACTTTCCGTACAAGGCTCTGTGAGTGCACTGCGCTCAATACAGCAGGTTACATTTTCAGCAAGTCTGAAACGCTCAAGTGACCAATCCGATAACCTTTCACCCAGTATTTCAAAGTTTTTCTCGGCTGTCCAATCCTTTACAAAAAGCATTGTTGCAGGGTGAGAATAAATCGCAAGATAAAGGTCATTCATTTGCGGATTTTCTTCGCAAAGTGTAATTTGAGAAGTTACCTCCCAGCAATATGCGAACAAATCATCACAACCGTCGTTTTGCACCTTTTCTATAGCCTGCTTGTGAAAACTTGTGATTTCTTTTGTAAGCTCTAAAAGAATATTTTCTTTAGTAGGATAATGGAATGTTAAATTTCCCGTACTGATATTCAGTTCATTGCTTATAGCCTTTGCCGAGGTGTTTGTGAAGCCTTTTTTGAGGAACATCCGCGTTGCAACCTCTAAAATTTCAAGCTTTGTAATATTCGTTTTTCTTCGAGCCACTTTCATCACCTCATCTCAAGCGAATTAGCACGCGTACTAATTTAGGATATGTCCTATTTTAGCACGCGTACTAATTTATGTCAATGGTTTTGTTAAAGTTTTAACAGGTGAAATTGCACAAAGTTATTAACATATTTTTGTGTGATTAGCCATTCCAAAATATATATGGTGAAATTGCTAAAATTATAAAACAATATTTACAATAGTATATTTTTTTGGTATTATAAAGGTTGAAATCATTATTTTTTTGAGGTGATATATATGAATAAGATTTCATTTGGCACCGGCGGTTGGCGTGCAATTATCGGTGAAGACTTTATTTGCGAGAATGTGCGTCGTGTTGCAAAGGGTATAAGTCTTTTAATGAAAGAAGAAAAAAAGACAGATAAGCCCGTAATTATCGGTTATGACAGACGATTTCTCTCTGAAAATGCAGCAAAATGGGTTGCTGAAGTTTTGACAAATGACGGCGTGAATGTCTGGTTTATGGAGCGAAGCGTTCCCACCCCTCTTGTTATGCACACCGTTAAGGATAAAGAGCTTGATTTCGGTAAGAAATCACTGCAAGCCACAACCCCTCAAACTACAATGGAATTAAATTGATTGTAGAAGAGGGCAGAGATGCTCCCCTTGAAATCACAAATCATCTTGAAGAATTAATTGCGACGGTTGATGATGTTGAATTCACAGCTTTCGAGGTTGCGGTTGAAAACGGACTTGTTACATATATTAAAAACCCATTTAACAAATTCCTTGATGACATTATCGGTCTTCTTGATATGAACGCCTTGAGAGAACGCGGCTTACGAGTTCTTTTCGACTCAATGCACGGCTCGGGCACATATCCCCTGCTTGTAATTTTCCATACCGCAAGATGCACAATTGACACAATAAATGTGAACAAAGACGCATATTTCGGCGGAGTTATGCCCGCACCGTCAGAGAGAAGCCTTTTCACACTCAGAAATCAGGTTGTGAATGGCGGATATGACTTTGGTATTGCTATGGACGGTGACGGCGACAGACTTGGTATTATTGACGCTAACGGAAAATACATAAATGCAAACGAAATTCTTTGCCTGCTTTATTACTATCTCGTTAAATACAAGGGTTGGCGTGGTCCCGTTGTAAGAAATCTTGCAACAACTCATATGCTTGACAAGATTGCTGAGAGTTTTGGCGAAAAATGTTATGAAGTTCCCGTTGGATTTAAATATATTTCATCAAAGATTGACGAGGTTGACGCAGTTCTCGGCGGCGAGTCATCGGGCGGTCTTACAGTTCGCGGTCATATTCACGGTAAGGACTCAGTTTATGCCGCATCACTTTTTGCAGAAATGGTAAGTGTTACGGGCAAATCCCCCTCTGAAATTCTTGACGAGCTCAAAAAGGATTTCGGCGAATTTATTATGGTTGAGGATGATATGCGCTTTGACCCTGCAATTAAGCCCGTTGTTCAGAAAACTCTTATGGTTGACAAGCGCTTGCCCGAATTCAAGGACGAGATTACACGCGTAAGCTATGAAGACGGCTGTAAGGTTTATTTTGAAGACGGCTTTGTAATCTGCCGTTTTTCAGGTACAGAGCCACTTCTTCGTATATTCGCTGAAAGCACAAATCCCGTTCGCGCTAAAGAATATATTGACACATTCAAAAAATTCCTCTTTGATTAAGGAGATTAATTATGAATTCTAAAATTACATACGAGCAAATTTTTGATAACAAAGAGTTTCAGTCTGAACGAAATCGTATCCCCGCACTTTATACGCTCAATGACGGCAGCATAATGGCGGGTGCAGATATCCGATATGGTCACGGCTCGGACTCCCCTAATAATATCGACATTGCCATTGCAATCTCAAAAGACGGTTATACTGACTGGGATTATATAATGGTTAATCATTTTGACGATTATGCTGATACGGTTACTTCAACTGACAGCGCGTCATTCATTGACTCGGCTATTGCACAGTCATCTGCTGGCAGAATTTTTATGGTTGCCGATGCTCAACCCGCGGAATGTGGATATCTTCAGTGCAAAACAGGTACGGGATATGCCCAAATCAACGGCAAAAAGCATCTTCTTCTCACCAACGGAAATCACGGTGATAAATTGAGCACCTTCGGTTACTATGTTGGCGATTTTGACGGCGAATTTGCACCTGTTTTCACAAGAGCAGACTCAAAAGCTACCGAATATTCTGTTGACAGAGAGTTCCGCCTTTATAAAAACGGAGAAGCATTATATACTGAGCAAAAAGGCAGTGAGGGTGTTAAGGTTCAGCAGAATATCTTCTATAGTGCCGCTGAGCTCAGATGCTACAAGACAACTTATCTTTGGTTGCGTTACAGTGACGATAACGGCAAAACTTGGAGTCACCCCACAATTCTTTCAGAGCAGGTTAAAAATGAAAAAGAGTCATTTTTAGGCGTTGGTCCCGGCAGAGGAGTTGTAATTAATCATAACGGCAAAGAGAGAATTCTTTTCTGTGTTTATGATAACAACGGACTTTTCAAGGACCCGATTTTTGAAAACGCAAGTGCTATTTATACCGATGACAACGGTGCTACATGGCACAGAAGCAATAAAATCAAAATCAAAGCAGGACTTCGGAAAACAAGTGAAGCACAGCTTGTAAAAATCGACAGCGGTGACTATAAGGCATTGCGTATGTACGCAAGAAATTTAAGTAACTATATCGCATATGCTGACAGTACTGACGGAGGAGAAACTTGGACTGCTTTCCGTGCTGACAGAGCCCTTGAGGGCACAAAAAACTGTATGGTTTCACTCATTGACACTACAAGAAAACTTAACGGCAAGCAAATGCTTCTCTGCTCGGCGGGTGGTAATCTCAGGGCAAGAGCCGACGGTGTTCTTCGCGCAGGTGTTGTTGAGAATAACGGCGAGGTTAATTGGATAAGCAAATATCACCTCACACAAGGTTTTTACGGTTATTCTTGCCTTACAGAATTGCCCGACGGTAATTTCGCGGTATTCTATGAGGACGAGGCAGCACACCTTAAATACACCGTTTTCAGCGTAGCAGATGACGGTACAATCAATGAAATCAACGGCGAAAGCCTTGACTTCAAACCCGATTTATCCGCAAAGGCAAAACGCTCAACATCATTCAAAAGATTTACTGCAAAGATTAAATTTGCATTGGGCTTAATGTAATAAAATAACATTAAAAATCCCACAGAGTAAGTGTTCACCTACTTTGTGGGTTTTTTCGTCTTTATATCAGTCAAATCAAAGCTCAAATCAAGCAACCATTTGATTTTATCACTTTCTACTGTGCCGTCAAGGGCAACGGTAATCCAATATGTTTTATTCATATGATACGCGGGGAAAAATCCCTTTTCTTGTCGCAGATTACCTATTAAAATTGGGTCGCATTTAAGATTTAGCACATCAATCATACCATCATCATAAAGTCCAAGCTTTTCTTTTGGAATATCCATAATAACCGCAAACCATTTTCGGTTGCTTTGGTGGCGGAACACGGCAAACTGAGGTGCAGACTCCCAAGGATATTCTGCATCTGTACTATATATTTCTGCAATATGTTCAATTAATTCTTGTCTGTTCATTAATATACCGGCTTTTCATTATTTACACACATTATAACATTTACAACATTTTTTCTCAACAATTTTATTTTTATTGTGGATTATTTTGTTTTATTGTGCTATACTTATTGAAACTTTGCAAATACCGAGGGAAGACTTATGTCAGCATATTTATTCACACATTTCACAGAAGATAAAACAGGCGATAAAGAACAAATCTGGTTTGCAATAAGTCGTGACGGACTTAACTGGACTGATTTGGGTAATGACGAGCCGATTCTCACATCAAGACTCGGCACAAAGGGAGTTCGCGACCCATATATTGTGTATGACGAAAAATCAAAGAAATATTTTATAATCGCAACCGATTTACTCACTACAAGTGGTAATTGGCACGATTTTTCCCACCACGGCAGTCGTTCAATTATTGTATGGGAGTCAGAGGATTTAATAAATTGGTCCGACGAGAGAAGCGTTGAGGTCGGAATTAAAAATGCGGGCTGTGTGTGGGCTCCCGAGGCAGTATTCTGCAAAGAAAAGGATATGTGGTTTGTATTTTGGGCATCTTGCGTGCGTGAGAAAGGTCAGCTTCATCACAAGCAACGAATATACGGCTCATTCACAAAGGATTTCAAAGAATTCTCACCCACATTCAAATATATTGATGGCGAAACTGCTCTTATTGACACAAGCATTGTGTGGGATAATGGCTGGTATTACCGTTTTTCAAAGGACGAAACAAATAAATTCATTATCCTTGAAAGAAGTCGCACTCTTGTTGGTGAAGATTATGAAAAAATTCATTCAGAGCTTCTTTCTAACTTCTACGGTCTTGAAGGTCCCGAGGCATATTATCTTGATGACCAGAAAAAATGGTGTCTTATTGCTGACCAATACCACGCACATTTGGGGTATACGCCATTTTTGTGTGATGACCTTGCAAGCGGAATTTTCAAACAGCTTCATAATGACCAATACGATATGGGAAAACGCCAAAAGCGTCACGGCGGAATAATCAAAATTACCGACGAGCAATATGCCAAACTCATTGAAGAGTTTGGCATTGATGAATAAAATAAAAGGGCTGTTCAAACAGTCCTTTTTTGTTAAATAAAATTGAATTTGTCTGACTCATTGATACGATGCCATTTCTTGTCTCCCCTGAAAGGGGAGATGTCACGAAGTGACAGAGGGGTTATGAAAAACACCTCATTTAGTAAGATATAAAACGAACAAACCCCTCAGTCAAATGCTACGCATTTGCCA
>JAZNYY010000045.1:0-64730 GCA_045594645.1 Candidatus Fimenecus sp. | reverse complement strand
CAAATCCCCCCTTCCGTCACCTGCGGTGACACCTTCCCCTCGTAGGGGGAAGGCTCTGTTGGGCTCTACCCATTAAAATTTCACATTAAAAAAGCAGGTCCGAAGACCTGCTTGAAAATTTATTTATGCGTAGGGGTTAGTAGTAATAGAGTTTGTACCCGCAACTACCTGCATGATAAATGAGCTGTCTGTACCGTCAGCTTCGCCATTACCATCAACGTCAGCTGCAAATCCAGCTACTGTATCTAATTCACTAGTACCAGCAACCTGCTGCATAATAAATGAACTGTCTGTGCCATCAACTTCACCGTTACCGTCAACATCACCAAAGATAACAACCGTGTATGTATCAACTACATTATTTGCTGAGTCGAGCACCTGAACAATTGCACCTGTACCGTTTGTTTTGCCCGAGTCATTAGCAACAACTTTTATTGTTCCGTTAGCTACCGTAAAGAAATCTTCAACATTTTCGCCGATTGTTATGCCATAAACATACTTATTAACATTATCAACAACACCTGTTGTGCCATCAATTGCCTTAAGCTCCGGTGCACCATTGGTAATTACTACACTTTCTGTAGCATTTGTCAAATCAATATTTTCAATATTTTCGGGAATTGAATCAATTGCATCGCCGTTTGTTGTTGAGCCAAAATAAAGCATACCTGCTATATTATCGTCTGTTTTTGCAGATTCACTCACGCATTTTGCTACCGCGGTGCCAGTTACATCTGCTTTTGCCGTGATTTTGAAGGTAAAAACAACACTATCCATTGTTTCGGGCACATTTTCTCCCGCACCGCCGATATAATTCACAAGTACAAAGCCGAAATCATCTGCACTAATGCCTGTGTTTGCGTAAATTTTATCCGAATCAACACTCTGCGCATCGGTTATAGCACTATCAACGGCATAACCTGACAAAGTTGCTGTTGCATCGCTTACTGTTACGAGAGTTTTGTCATAAAAAACGGGAATTGACATTGTTGCAACAGGGTAATTTGCCGTAACCTTTACTGAAACCGTTGCACTTTCTCCTGCAGAAAGCTGAGTTTTATCAGCAGATAATGTGATTACTGTTTCTTTTGCATTTGCCGTTGCAATTAAAGCTGTAGTTGCCACACTTAGAACTAAGACAACCGCAAGAATTATACTTATTGTTTTTTTAGTTTTTTTCATTTCTGCACCTTATTTCACAGGCTTTTTAGTTATTATAACATTTTGATTATGATGTTGTCAATATTCTGAATGTGTACAGTTTTATATTTAATGAATGATGAATAATTTAGGGTCTTCGACGCAGGTTTTAATGCAATACCAATATGGTCGGTTGTAGGGTTCTTTCGTTTTTTATAGCTCGTTAAAATCGGCTATCAACCATTGTAGGGGCTGACGACTCGGCAGCCCGTTCCAAAGTGAGCTATTAAACTTCAAACGGGGCGCCGAGTCGGCGCCCCCTACAAGCACGCTATATTAGTGACATATAAATTTCGCAATGCGTAATGCGTAAGTCGTAATTAAAATGAAAATTTAAACTCTGTAGGGGGCACGAAGCACTACAAATTATTAATTTAAAATGTGAAAATTGCTCCCTCTGACGAGGGAGCTGTCGAACGAAGTGGGACTGGGGGAGAGATTTAACGAGTAGCAAACTTTATCTCTCCCTCCGTCTTTTCCTTACGGCAAATCCACCTAAGTCTCGCCTGCTGGCTCGGTCGGTGCTTCTGCTTCGCAGAGGTCTCCACCGGAGACCCGCACCTCGTCAGAGGTAGGCACTCTAGCGTTCGCTATGCCTATTCGGACGCAACATTTTGCTTGTATTGTAGGGGCGATTCACGAATCGCCCGAAACAGTTACCTCTCAAACAACAACGGTCGCTTCGTGAAGCGACCCTACACAGTTGCTACTTCTAAATTAAATGCATATAAACTCTCGGGTTGTCGAGGACGCCAACCCTTACGAAAATTACCTATCCACCGCAAATAAGCATAGAGTGACAATGTTCACATCGTTCTCTACAAAGAAAAAACAAAACCCCCGCCGGAGTTAACCAACGGGGGAAAAGATTATTCTTTATTTATTACTCTTGCGGAGAGGATTAGCCCCACCAACCACTATCGTCATTAGTGTTCTTATCAGGGTCGTATCCGCCGATTGAAAGAGTAATTACGTCTTCGATTTCGTATACTGTTACATCGAAATCGGGTGTTACGTATTCACGCATCATAGCTATACAAGCTCCTTTCAAAATTTATATAATGTTATTATTCTTTAATTAATGATGTGTATTTTTTTGTATCTACGAACTTATGCTGTGATACCATTCTGAGCACACCACTGTGAATAATAAGTGGTATATAAAGTATTGATGTTGCTTGTTGTAACTGTGGGATAGTATGCATAAGCATCTGCTACACCATCAGCATCTGAGTCATATGCAACATATGCGAGAGCTGAAAGAGTACCATTTACATTTACATCTTCAACAAGACAAGAAATTACATACTGTCCGTCAGCAGCAGAGTTACTGATATAGCTTACAGTCTTCTTTGTGTAAGAACCTGTACCTGTCTCAACCTGAGTCATAGCAGCAGTCTTATCAATTGTGCCACCTGTTGCATAAACAAAGCCGATTTCCTTAATCATTGTCTTAGCTGTTGCTTCATCAGTAAATGTTGCTGCGAAGTCTTCAGCAGAAATCTGAGCAAGTGTTCTGTAGTCAACTGACTCTAAAGCTGTGCCAGCAGCGTTAGCATTAAATCTAATCTGGTCTTTCCAAGGATTAATGATTGAATCTTCTGCGAGAGTAACAACAGCGTTGCTATATGTTACCATTGAATCATCAATAGAAGCCATGTTGCTACCTACATCATTAGATGCAATCGCATCCTCTGTACAATAAGTACCAGTAAGTCTTTTTTCCTGGCTAGCATTGAAACCTACTTCAAAGTTACCAGTTGTAACGCCATCTTTCAATCTCATATACCATGAGAGAACCATTACCCTACCACTAGCAGGTGCATTTACGCCATTAAGCGAACCACCTGAAACGCAGAGGTTAGTGTCGTTCCAGTCAATAGCCCATGCACTATACATACCTGTATAGCCAGCATCTTTAAGTGTTGAACCCATGTTGGTATCAGAAATCTGTGCAATTGTAGGAGCAGCACCATCAGCAGGAATATATGCATATCCATCTGCTGTATCAGCGCAATCCCAACCTACAAAATCACCATAATCTGCATAATCAGGGTGTGCATCGTAGAAAATGTTTTCTTCGTCGTCTTGGTCAACAATATTTACATTCCATCTGGTCCAATCGGCCTTATTTGATGCACGAAGAACCTGCCAAACTGCATTGTCCCATGTGAGGTTAAGCTGAAAACCAACAAGTGAAAGTGTTGAATCAAGATACACACTAAACTTATAGTAATCATAACCAGCACTTGTCTGACCCTGATACTCAGCCACAACATCTGCTTTGATTGTAGGAGTCGCAGCAGATGCGGGCATTACCATAACTGAGAGAGCCAACACGAGAACCAAAGCAACACTAATAATTTTAGTTAATTTTTTCATTGCTTGTGTCTAACTCCTTAATTTTTTTAATTTATATTATTCTTCATAGGGGTTGGTAGTAATAGAATTTGTACCAGCAACTACCTGCATAATAAATGAGCTGTCTGTACCGTCGGCTTCACCATTACCATCAACGTCAGCTGCAAATCCAGCTACTGTGTCTAATTCACTAGTACCAGCAACCTGCTGCATAATAAATGAACTATCTGTACCGTCAACTTCACCATTACCGTCAACGTCACCGAAGATAACAACTGTGTATGTTTCAGTAACTTCGCCCTTTGTATCAACAACTTCAAGAGTTGCACCTGTACCGTTTGTTACACCAGAATCATTAGCAACAAGGTTCATTGTACCGTTTGCAACCTGGAAGAACTCATTGATGATACCGCCGATGTCGATACCGTAAACATACTTGTTAACTGTATCAACGAAACCTGTTGTTTCAAGGATACCTGAAAGGATAGGTGCGAGGTATGAGCCAACGAAGTTGTCGATAGCAGCAAGAAGGTTAGCTGTAATGCCGTCTACCCAGCCCTGTTCTTTGATTGCATAAATCTTGCCTTCCTGAGCGAGAGCGTAAGCACCGTTGTAGTTGCCGCCGATGTAGTACATTTCCTCGTCATACTCAACTTCGATACCCATTGCAAGAACAAGCTGTTCATAAGCTTCTTCAAGAGATGCTACTGTTGCATCATCAGCGAGCTGCTTTTCATCGTCTGTGCCGATAGCTTCAATGATTTCCATAGCTTCAGCCATTGCATCTTTAAGAGCTGACATATCAACTTCTTCGCCTGCAGGGATAAGAGCCTTGTAAGCTACAAGGAGTTCATATCTTGCTGAGAAGATTTCGTACTGTGTTGATGTTGAATCGGCCTGAACTAACTTTGCTTCTGCAAGTCTATCAGCATAAACTTCATATGAACCCTCTGAATAGTCAGCTGCAACTTCGTTACCATATGTGCTGATAGCATCATTGAGGAAGTGCATCTGCTGTGTGCTGTACTTAGCAAGAAGTCGGCCGTTCTTACCTGTTGATGAAGTATTTACAGTACCGTAAATCTTCATTGTAGCAGCATCAGCTGCAAGAACTGCAGGGTCATATGTTGCTGCGAGAGCTTCATAACCCTCTTCATATGCTGCATAAGCGTCTGCTGCTGCCTTAATAGCTTCTTCTGTTGGAGCTTCAACCAAACCATTAACGATTGTTTCAAGTTTGTCGTTATTGATAGCAGCAATTACATTTGCAATCTGTTCGTTGTCACCTGGAACACCAGCAAGAGTGTTAGGTGCTGTTGCATCAGGAACTCTCAATGCATTAATTGCATTTCTCAATGACTGACGCAAGTCATTAAAGCGGAACCATGTGTAAAGAAGATAGTTATGATTTGAAGTATCATATTCTTCCATTGCCTGAAGTGCAGCATATGCTGCGTAGTAAGGTGATTTAGCATCTGATGGGTCGAGCATTGTTGCTGCTTCTGATGCTTCTGAATCATCCTCTGACTCAACATAATATTCAGCGAGAGCTGCTACTGCTGCTTCAAGTCTGTCACCAGCATACAAGAATGTAGAAACTGTTGTTCCTTCATAGCCTTCGTATGCCTTACCGTCTGCATCAACAGGAACTGTGATGTCAGCAACGTTGATTGTATGGTCTGCTTCGAACTGAGAAGCAATCCACTGACCATACATCTGAAGGTTAGCATATGCAACTGCATTTTCATATTCTGTCCATGCGTCGCCTGCTTCAGGATAATTTTCTTCCTTAAGGCCAAGGTTAGCGTCGATTCTGCTAGCAAGGTCATAAGAATTGAAAAGTGTAATATAAGTTGTGATTGCTGTTGCACTATCTGATGTAACTGTCATTTCGCCTTCCCAAACTGGCTCAGAACCATTAAGGTCACCCCAGTTACCCTGGAAAAGAACGTTTGCAGCAATCTTATAGCTATTATAGTCTTCTTCGAAGTTCTTACGAACAAGACCTGCTGTTGTTTCAACTGCCCACATTGGAGCTTGTTTTGTTGTGTCATGAGCAACACCGAAGGCTGCTGATGTCCAAGCACTCTTATTGTTCAAACCTGTAGAATCATTGATATTCCACTTGAACCAGAGACCTGTTGCGTCAACAGCAGTGCCGTTATGAGTTACTGAGAAGTTAGTTGTTGAATGGTCAGTAATTGAGATAGAACCATCGTCATTTACTGTGTTAGTACCATAGCCATCAACATAAGCGATTGACCAAGTATGTTTAGTTGTAGCAAGCTTTGATGCATAGTCAACATTAAGTCCTGAAGCGTTGTCGTTTGTAAGGTACTCAGTTGACATATCGCGCAAGTACATCATTGTTTCTTTTGCTTTTGTCAACTGTTCAACTTCAGAAATATATGTGTTCTTAAAGCCGTATTCCCACTTAGCATCAATATATGTTGTAACAGCGTCCTTAGATGTCTTTGTTGAACCGTCAGTATCATATGAACCTGAAGTAATATCAGCGGAGCCATGAGTCTTTGTGACAGTTCCCTTTGACCATGAAAGTGAGTCATTAAGAAGTGAAGAAGCGATGAACTGTTCTTCAGCATAAATTAACTCAGCATCATCGAAGCTGCTATCTGTAGGTGATTTAATCTTATAAGCAATTTCAAGAGTATAAACCTGTGGGTCTTCCTGAATATTTGATACAGTGAAGCTGAAATATTCTTTTTCGTTAGGAGCAACCTCTCTACCAATTGCATTGTTTACCTTTACATTGCCGTTACCATCAGTCACCTTAACGCTATCAACATAAAGTGCGAAGTCGCCGTCCATATAGCCGGTACCTGTCTTATATCTGCCGTCATTGAAGTACTCACGAACACCGCTTGTATTCATAACGAATGAGAAGTCAAGTACTGCTGATGTAGAACCTGTGTATGCTTCTTCAATACCGTCAATAACAACACCTTTGTTTGTGAGTCTTGATTCACGACCGGCAATCATAAGGATGATTGCAAGAGCGTCTGAGAACCAGTAATCTCTACAATATGCAAGTGTTGAAACAAAGTACTGTGCAAGGCCTGCGATAGTTGATGATGTACCATAGTCACCAAGCAATGCCTGGAGAGGATATGTTGCATCATAAGCAGTTGTGAACTTGCCACTGAGTGTTGACCAGTCGCCTGCCCAATCACTGCCTGATACATTCATACCAAGACCGCCGAAGAGTTCTGTGAGGAATGTACCAAGAGCCTTGATAGCTGTGTAGTTAGCTGATGTACCTGAAGACTTTCTCATAAGACCATTAGCGAGTTCTGAGAAGTCACCGTTAAGAGCAAGTCTGAGGTCATCGTAAACATGATTGAGGTCAAGTGCATAGCTATCTGTATTTGCACCTAAAATCTTAAGGAAAGAAGGAGCAAGAGTGCTGAAAATCTTTGACAATTCACCCAATGGGTCTGAATAAACAGTTGAACTTGAATATCCACTGTTCTTTGTAAGGTTAGGAACGTATGTTGTTATTACCCAGTTAATGATGTATCCAAGTTTTGTCTGCCAATTTGTATCAGCATTAAGATAAGTGTTGAGTGATGCAGCCATTGTTGTGTCTGTACCATTTGCACCATCTGTTGTAGTTCCAAGACCGATAAGGTTCTGGAGATAGTAAACGCCGATTGAGCAACCCATTGAAAGAGCGATATCAAGATATTCGTCTTCTGTTGTAGCTGCATCAAGAGCTGCATCCCAAGACGCACCTGTGTCAGGAATGATTTCTGCTATAAACTCACGAACAGAATAAGCAACAACTTCTTCAACTGAAGCTACGTCATCAGGAAGGATGAGAGCAGGGATAAGTTTTGGAACAAGAATTCTTGCAAGTTCAACAATAACCTGCTCAAGAGTGAAGCTGTCGAAACCTTCGGGAAGAGTATATAAGCTACCGAAGAGTTTGCGTGTATCAGCCTTAATAACAAGCTTAACAAGTTCTGTTACGTTTGTTGCAAGGAGACCTTCTGTTGTTCCATTTGTCCATGACAATGAATATGATGTTGTTGTACCATCTTCATTTTCTACAGTAGCTGTACGGTTAACAGCTGTTGTAATGATTGTACCAACAATGTTGTTAATGTGCTGAAGAAGAGAAGTTCCCTTTTCCCAGCCGATTGTTGTTTTAAGTTCTGCCCATGTGGGAGCCTGATATTCCCAGTCAATAAGGTCAAAGAATGTGCTGAGGTTATTAAACTCAACATGATAATACTGATAGCTCTGACCCCATTCTACTACATAGTAGAGGTTATCGGGCTTTGTGTTGATGTTTGCAGTTGTGTCAACTGTACCGTCGTCATTAAGAGCGATGTACATGAAGTTGTAGTTACCAGCAACACCTACTGTGTTTTTGAACTCTGCCTGAAGTGTTGACTTGTCATAGCTAGCATTTTCTTCCATCAACTTATAGCCGTCCATAATAGCTTTCAACTGTGCCTTAATTTCGTCGTTAAGGTACTCTGGATCATCACCATTATTGAAAGCGCCGCAGAACTGCATAAGAGTTGCACGGAGCTGACCATCGAGGTTGTGACCTGCGAATGCGTCATAAGCCCAAGCAATCATATCTTCAAGCAATGTGTAAAGGTCTTTACCATTCAATGAGAAAGCAGCTCTGAAATCTTCAGCTGACTTACCCTTAAGAAGGCTAGAATTTTCATCCCAACGAGTGAGATAATGTCTGTAAGGTTCTTCGTCACCCTCATATGTTGTTACAAGAGTAACTGTGCCGTCTTCTGCTGTTTCTGTACCATAGCAGTAGTAATTCTTTGTTCCGTCCTCGAGAACTTCTTCAAGAGCCTGGTCACCAAGAGTGTTCTGGCTACGTTCTGTGATTCTGATTGTGTTACGAGGAGTTGTGAGAAGATTGAGTACAAGATTTTCAACGATAGTGTCAAGCTTGTAGTCTGCATTGCTATTCTTCTCGTCAGTTCCAATAGTATCCCAAAGAGGGCTATTGCCTAAACCTTCTGCTGTATCTTCACCGATGCCGTTTGTCATCTGACGGTCACTAAGACCATAAAGAAGTCCGCCAAGGAAGCCTGGAAGGTCAACAAGAATTTCGTTGATACCTGTAAGGTCAATGTTAGCAAGTGAACCAATTGTACCAAGGTCGATACCATCATTGATAATGTTATAAATAACATCAGCATTCTTCTGTGCAAAGTAGAGAAGGTTGTTTAATGATGCAACATCACCGTCACCTGCTCTTGTGTTGCCGTCGAGCATACCATGCTCAAGGTCTGAAAGGTCGCCAGCCATACCAAGCGCAGTACTGATAAGACCATCATCAAGAGTAGCACAAAGTGCGTCATAAGATGAAAGGTTGATAACAATCTGACCTAAGATACTCAAGTCAACAACGAATACGATTCCCAATGAGCCAAGAAGTTCATCAACAGTATCCATTGCGATTGATGCGCGCTGCTCTGCTGTGTAAAGATAAACACGAGGATTATCGTTACTATCGAAATAGTAATAAGAATTCTCATCGATTTCATATTCCTGGAAAGCATTACCAAGAATTGAGAAGCATGAAATCATCATAACAACAGCCATAAGCACGCTTAACAGCTTTTTGAATTTTTTCATATAATTTTTCCTCCTATTAAATTTTGCATACTATACAATATGCAATGTAAATAGTCCCCATAATTGTTTTACATCGCCATGGAAATAATGCGATACGAGAGCAACAGTCGCTCACTCTCTGACCCAGCCGTTGCAACTACATCCTGCAATTCGGCAGAGCTCGTCAAAAGTGCTCTAATTTACCCGGACTGCCCTCCACCGCTTCCGCTTTAATTTACACCAAAAGAAAGCTGGCGGAAGACTGATGATACACACCCGAGTTATTACCCTAGGATGTGTATCTTTTGTGAGACGAACAAAAGCGTTTTCTAAAAAAGAAGACACTTCGCCCCATTACACCATTCCTATGGTTATAGCCATTGTACACCTAATTTTCAAGAATATCAATAGCAAATTCACAATTTTTTCGTTTTTTTGCAAATATTACATAATTTTTTTAGTTGTTTTGTGCAAAAGGACAAAAGAAAATTTTGGCAAATCGACGAAATTCTGAACAATTTGTTAAATTATCAACATTATGTTTATTAATTTTCCAAAATACTATCTTTTTTGCTGTTTTACTCAACATTTTTTTGAAAAAGTGTTCAATAATTGCAAAAATCACAAGATATTGTGATTTCATAAAGTTTATGGACAATATATTGAAAAAAAGGAGCGAAAACTTATTTTCGCTCCTTTTTTATTCTTAATAATCTTTTGTAATAGTTTTTGTTGAAAAGTTATTATCTAAAATATTTAAAATGTCTATTGTCTCATCGTATGAGCCGTTCTGACATATGAAAGAAATTTTGTATACCTCTTCATTTTCAACGAAATATATTGCCTTAGTATAAATTTCTATCTGGTCTCCTTGCATTGCCTTATAATCTTTAACAAAACAATTTATGCTTTTCATTGTAAGCAAGCATACAGATTCTGTTGTTTCTAATTTAGAATAATCTTTTTCGATTTCTTTTAGCACTTGATCGGATAATTCTTTATTTTCAATAATGTACTCTTCCACAGTACCATTATACTCACACATTTTGGTTATTGTCAAAGTTACATCTTCATTATCTTTTAAATGAAATGTTCCGTTTTCTTCTAATACCCAATCCTTTGGCATAGTCAATTTATAGGTTGGAGTTTCAAGAGTATTATCTTTAATTACTAAATTCGGGAATTTAACATATCTGTATTGCGGGTCACCGTTTTCATCTAAAATAATATCGCCATGTGTATCAGTCGCATAAACAACTATATCTCCACTTTTTGAAAGGGTAGTGTTGCCTTCTTCATCTAACACCAGCAAATGTTCAATACCTGCGTCATCAACATAAATCTCTCTATCTTTCTTAATGCTGACAACAACAACGGTGGTTATAATTGCAAAAACTACTATCAAAGCAATCATACCGATTAAATTCTTCTTATTCATAGTATTTCCTCCGTTTTTAGGATTTATATAATATCAACATATCATATAGCAATAATTACTCTGTAATTGTTGTAAGAGTTCTGTTCTTTTCGGGGACAACTGCGATAAAGCTCTGACCCTGATTTACTGTAAGCTCGTTACCGTCTTTGCCATAGAACTTGAGAGCGCCGGTTTTACCGTCTTTCTTCCAAGAAATTGATTCGCCGTAACCGTTTGATACGAAAACTGCGTCTCCGCTTGAAACTTCCATATTCCATTCCTGATGGCCTTTTGCGTCGCCAAGAGAAGAAACACCGCAATACATAATAATTACATTATCCACTGAAACCTTTTCGCCGGTTGTACCGTCTTTGCAGAGGGTTGAATTCATATATACATCATATGTATTCTTTGCAGTATCATATTTGAAGCTTCTCTTATAACTCGAAGAATATGTGATATTGATTGATGAACAAGTTCCGCTTTCATCACCATAAGGCATTCTCTGACCGTCAACGAGAACCTTGAAGGGCATCCATTTATTATCTTCTGCCTTTGTTTCATAGCCAAGCTTTGAAATAGCCTTAATAATTGATGAGCCTTTGGTGTATCCGCGGTGCTCTGAGCTTACATTTCTTGTATTGTCGCGGAAGAAATATGTACCGCTGTAAGCCATACCGTCAATATTGTCAATGTCATACTTTTTAATTGCACCGTAAGCGAGAGTGTTATCAGTTCTGCCGCTACCGCCCCAATGAACATAAATTGCATTAAGTCCTGCAGCGATTTCAACAAAATCATGACGGGCACTTCTTGTTGGACCAACCTTTTCGGGAATGTCCTCTGCATCGGCATAAATCCACATCATACGGGTGATTCCGCCCTCAACCATACCTTCAAGAATAACATCGGGTGTTGACATACCCCACTGTGGTCTTGCAGAAGGGGAGTTCTCAACCATAATTGCAACGGGTCTTGCACCGATTGCGCTGTCGCTCAAATCTGCCTTACCTGTAAGGGGGTTGACATTTTTGGGCTGAGCCTCTGTTGAAGGCTCTGTGGTTGTAGTTGTTGAACTGCCGTCAGGCTCATACTGTGGCTCGTCATTACAAGCCGCAAATGTGAGCATCATAAGTGAAAGAGCCATTATAATGCTGACAATTTTTACGATACTGTTTTTCATTGTATATCCCTCTCCATAGTGAATTTGCGTGAGATTTTATTTCTCAATCTTTGTTTTTCCGCCCATATACATCTGCAAGGGCTTTGGAATGTTAATGCTACCGTCTGCGTTCAAGTTGTTTTCAAGGAACGCAATCAACATTCTTGGCGGTGCAACAACTGTATTATTTAATGTATGTGCGAAATAGTTGCCGTCTTTTGACTTAACACGAATTCCAAGACGGCGAGCCTGCGCATCACCAAGGTTTGAGCAAGAGCCAACCTCAAAATACTTCTGCTGACGGGGGCTCCAAGCCTCAACATCACAGCTCTTAACCTTTAAGTCCGCCAAATCACCTGAACAGCACTCGAGTGTTCTAACGGGAATATCGAGTGAACGGAAGAAATCAACTGAATTCTGCCAAAGCTTATCATACCACTTCATACTGTCTTCGGGCTTACATACAACAATCATTTCTTGCTTTTCAAACTGATGAATTCTGTAAACTCCGCGCTCCTCAATACCGTGTGCGCCAACTTCTTTACGGAAGCAAGGGGAGTAGCTTGTAAGAGTTTTAGGAAGCTCGTCCTCGGGAATATGGCTGTCAATAAACTTACCAATCATTGAGTGCTCACTTGTACCGATAAGATAAAGGTCCTCGCCCTCAATTTTGTACATCATATTTTCCATTTCTGCGAAGCTCATAACGCCTGTTACAACATCGCTTCTAATCATAAACGGGGGAATATAATAGGTAAATCCGCGGTCAATCATAAAATCGCGTGCATATGAGAGAATTGCAGAATGAAGACGGGCTATATCACCGCAAAGATAATAGAAACCGTTACCGCTTGTTTTTCTTGCGCTGTCGAGGTCGATACCGTTGAGGTTTTCCATAATATCAACATGATAGGGGACTTCAAAATCGGGAGTTACGGGCTCGCCATACTTCTGAATTTCAACATTTTCGCTGTCGTCCTTACCAATGGGCACGCTTGGGTCGATAATATTGGGAATTACAAGCATAATCTTGCGGATTTCTTCTTCTAATTCGCCCTCTTTAACCTGAAGTGCGTTGAGTTCATCAGCAATATCTTTAACTTTCTGCTTTGCCTGTTCGGCCTCGTCGCGCATACCCTTTGCCATAAGTCCGCCGATTTCTTTACTTACAGAATTACGAAGAGCACGAAGCTCGTCTCCACGACCTTTAGCGGCTCTGTATTCTGCGTCAAGCTCGATTACCCTATCAACAAGGGGGAGCTTATCATCCTGAAACTTTTTCTTGATGTTTTCTTTAACTGCATCAGGATTAGTTCTCACAAATTTAATATCAAGCATTTAAAACTGTCCTTTCTATTACTTATCAAGGTCTTTTGCTAATTGAGTGAGGTCTTCTTTACCGAAGAATTCAAACTCAAGAGTACCTTTACCGCCCTTTGAAAGATAAATCTTTACCTTTCTGCCAAGAGCCTCGGTAAGAGCTAACTCAACCTCGTCATAATATTTATCTCTTTTTTTATCGCGCTTCTTGGGAGTAACTTTTTCACCCTGAGCCGCGTATTTTACCATTTTTTCAACCTGACGAACTGAAAGCTCATTTGTGATTGCGCTGTCTGCAATACGAAGCATTTCTTTTTCGTTGTCAAGAGAGAGTAATGCACGGGAATGACCCGCTGTAAGCTTGCCTTCACCCAATAAGCTCAATACTGATTGGGGTAATTTGAGCAATCTCAATGTATTTGTAACTGCAACTCGTGATTTGCCAACACGGTCTGCGGCTTCTTCTTGAGTAAAGCCGTAGGTTTCAATAAGAGATTTCAGTCCCTCTGCCTCTTCAACAGGGTTCAAATCTTCTCGCTGTAAGTTCTCAATAAGAGCAAATACGCTTGCCTCTTCGTCAGTCATTTCGCGGATTGTAACAGGTACCTCGTGAAGTCCTGCCATATGTGCTGCACGCCAACGGCGTTCACCGGCTACAAGCTGATAACTGCCGTCAAGCATAGGACGAACAAGCAACGGCTGAATTATTCCGTTTTTCTCAATACTCTTTGCAAGCTCCTGCAAAGCCTTTTCGTTGAAGGTCTTACGGGGCTGGTCGCGATTTGGCTCGATTTCGTTAATTCCGAGGGTTACTGCACTGTTTGCGTTATCCAACGCGGAATTTTCAAGAAAAAGGTCGTCAAAGCCTTTTTTTAATCCACCTTTTTTAGCCATTCTCATTCACCTCATTTTTGCTGGGATAAAAATTCATCAGCAAATGCGTCATAAGCCAACGCGCCTTTTGAATGTTTATCGTAATACATAATCGGCTCACCAAAAGACGGAGCCTCTGAAAGTCTTACATTTCGCGGTATTGTAGTCTTATAAACCTTATTGGGAAAGAATTTCTTGATTTCTGCCACAACCTGCTGAGTAAGGTTAAGTCTGCCGTCATACATTGTCTGCAGAACTCCCTCAAGCTCAATGTGAGGATTATAAAGTCTTTTAACCTGACGAACTGTCGCCATAAGCTGTGCCAAGCCCTCAAGTGCATAGAATTCGCACTGAACAGGAACTAAAAATGTGTCAGAAGCAGTTAGTGCATTGATTGTGATAAGACCAAGAGAGGGGGGGCAATCAAAGAAAATATAATCATACTTGTCCCAAACCTGAGCAACGGCAGTTTTTAATCTGCTTTCTCTGCGTTCAAGCTCAATCAAAGCGATCTCTGCGCCTGCGAGATTCAAATCAGCGGGAAGAATATCAACATTCTTAAACTGCGTTTTAATTATCGCATCATTGGCATTTACATCTTTTACGATAACATCGTAGGAAGAATTAACGATTTTGCGTTTGTTTATACCGAATCCGCTTGTAGAATTACCCTGTGGGTCGATATCTGCAAGCAAGACCTTAAAGCCTTTAGCACCGACCGCGGCAGCAAGGCTTACGGCAGTAGTAGTTTTACCCACACCGCCCTTTTGATTGATAATTGAAACGACTTTTGCCAAGAAATCCCACTCCGAAATGGTAAAAAGGTGTTTTTTCACACCCTAATACCCGATTTTATATAAGTATAACATATAAAAATTAAAATTTAAAGTGCAAATAAAGAAAATTTACAAATTAAAAGGAAATATTTAGCAAAAATTCATACTTTGGTGTTTCACGTGAAACAATTTGGCATTATAAAGCAAAAGACTCCCTTTCGGGAGCCTTTCGCTGTGGATGTGGGGTGTGAAAGAGAAGGATATGGGTGGCTTTCGCCACTATATAAAATCACTCGACATCGGGGGATGGAGTGGTTTTATCAATAAAATCAATAAACCGATTTTTCTCCCTCCAAGAGGGAGGTGGCACGAACGAAGTGAGTGACGGAGGGAGTTTTATGATTGTTTTTACTCCCTCAGTCAGCTTCGCTGACAGCTCCCTCAAAGAGGGAGCGACATTAATTTGCCACAGATTTAATATCATCAAGCTTTGGAATTCGCACAATATACTCAACATATTCGTCGGTTTCGGTTTTAACCGAATCCGCGTCAATTCCTGCACGACGGATATTATCAACTGCGTTGTTGAGAGTGTTTATGAAAATGCGGATATCCTTAAAGCCTTTAAGCATCTGCCTTTTCGGTGCTTCATTTTTGCGAAGCATCTGGTCAATGAGCGTTTCTGTTTCACTCACATTAAGATGTCTTTCAATTATTATTGATAATGCCCGCGAGCGCTGAACCTCGTCAGTTAAAGAGAGTAGTGCTCTTGCGTGGCGTTCGGTAAGCCCTGCACGGCTTATCTGATAACGCATTTCGTCGCTGAGCTTGAGCAATCTCAATTTATTTGAGAGAGTGGATTGTGCTCTGCCAAGCCTTTTGCAAAGCTCGTCCTGACTCATACGGTAGTCAGTTACAAGTGTTGCCAGCGCCTCTGCCTCTTCAAAATAATCAAGATTTTGTCTTTGCAAGTTTTCAAGGACTGCGAACACAGCGGAGTCTGTTTCAGAAATCTCGGTGACAATGCATGGCACGGTTGTCAACCCGATTAGTCTTGAAGCACGAAGTCTGCGCTCGCCTGCAATCAGCTCATATTTACCGCCGTCAAGTGAACGCACAAGCAAGGGCTGAAGAATTCCGTTGGTGCGGATACTTTGTGCCAACCCCTCAAGCTCATCATAATCAAACCTTTTTCTCGGCTGATTTGGATTTGGGAGAATGTCGCTTTGAGGAATTGAAAGTATTCTGTTTTCTTCTTTTGCTTTGTTCTGCCGTCTCATAAGAAAAACCTCCGCAGTGCTTGTCCTTGAGTAAATCATAGCACCTTGGAGGTTGATTTGTAAAGAAAATCCGTTCGCCCGAAATGGCTTGTTATCAACGGTTTTCGCTATTATTTTAATGGTTTTTTCGCGATTTGTGCAGATGGTCGTGGGTATTTTGTCGGGGTTTGCGAATTCTTTTTAATTTTAATTATTCTGCGGGGCATATTTTCGACCAAATCGAACACAATATCCTCTTGGATTTTTCCGCCGAGAATTCCTATTGCCTTTTTAGCCTCTCCGATTTCTTCGTTGCTCTCGGCAGATTTCATTGAAATAAAGCTACCGCCCTGCTTAACAAATGGCAAGCAATATTCAGAAAGAACGGGGAGTGCCGCAACTGCGCGAGCCGTTGCAAAGTCGAATTGCTCGCGGTATTTTGTAAGCTGTGCTGCCTCTTCGGCTCTCATATGAAGAATTTCTCCCTGAACTCCACATTCGCTCAACACATTCTCAATAAAGCCCAACTTTTTTCGGGTACTGTCGAGAAATGTCATCTGTATATCGGGGCGGGCAAGCTTTAATACAAGTCCGGGGAAGCCTGCACCCGTGCCCACATCAATAATCCTTGCATTTTCGGGAATATCAACATATTTGAAAATAGCAAGACAATCAGCAAAATGCTTGACAGTTACATCGTCAGGCTCTTTGATTGCCGTAAGATTAAAGCTCTTATTTGTTTCAATAAGCATTTCTGCAAATTTGTCAAGACGAGTAAAAGCAGCTTCATCAATAGTAATATCAAATTTTTGGATTGTGTTGTAAAAAAGCTCTTTGTTTAACATAATAAACCTCTTAATATTGCAAAACCAAACAGCCTCCCTTGTTAAAGGGAAGATATTTTACTTCTCATTTTTAGCAAGATATATAAGCAAAACTGAAATATCTGACGGTGAAACTCCGCTTATTCGTGATGCTTGTCCCACACTTTCGGGTCGCACCTTTTTAAGCTTTTCTCTCGCTTCAAGGCGGAGTGAATAAACATCATCATAATTTATATCCGCAGGAATTTTCTTAACCTCAAGTCGACGCATTTCGTTAACCTTTGCTTGCTGACGCTTAATATATCCCTCATATTTAAGGTCAATTTCAACCTGCTCAAAAATATCGGGTGTCAATTCCGGTCGGGTTTTGTCAAAGGGTGTAAGGCACGCATAATCAAGCTGTGGGCGTTTAATAAGCTCTGAAAGGCGAATTCCTGTTTTCATAGGTGCTGTTTCACGTGAAACAAGTACTTCGTTGATTTCGGGTGAGGGGGCAATTGTAATGCTCTCAACTCTTTCGCGCTCTGCTTTTATAAGCTCCATTTTCTTTAAGAAACGGTCATATTTTTCTTGGCGTACCAAACCTTGCTCATATCCCATTTGTGTAAGACGAATGTCAGCATTATCTTGACGAAGCAAAAGTCTGTATTCACTACGGGATGTCATCATTCTGTATGGGTCAGAGCAACCTTTAGTTACGAGGTCATCAATAAGCGTGCCGATATATGAGCTTGCGCGGTCAAGAATAAATGGCTCTTTACCGTTGATTTTGTTATAAGCATTAATACCTGCCACAAGTCCTTGTGCTGCGGCTTCTTCATAACCCGACGAGCCGTTGAACTGACCTGCACCGAAAAGATTTTCAATATTGCTGAATTCAAGTGATGCTTTGAGTGCCAACGGGTCAACGCAATCATATTCGATTGCGTAAGCAGTTCTCATAACCTCAACATTCTCAAGACCTTTTATGCTTCTCAAGAATTTAAGCTGAACATCTTCGGGAAGTGATGAGGACATACCCTGCAAATACAATTCTTCCGTATCAAGTCCGCAGGGCTCAATAAATAATTGGTGACGCTCTTTTTCTTCAAATCTCACGATTTTATCTTCAATACTTGGGCAATAACGAGGGCCAACACCCTCAATTTTTCCCGAATAAAGAGGTGAGCGATGAATGTTTTCAAGAATTATTCTCTTTGTTTCTTCGTTTGTATATGTAATATGGCAAACAGATTTGTTCTGTGGCAATTCTGTTGTATCAAAAGAGAATGGCACAATCTGTTCGTCGCCCTCTTGAATTTCCAATTCAGTAAAATCAACACTGCGTCTATTAACTCGTGAGGGAGTACCCGTTTTAAATCTACGCAGGGGAATATCCATTTTCTTGAGTGCTTCTGAAAGTCGGGTAGCGGCAAACATACCGTCGGGCCCGCTCTCATATGAAACATCACCAATATAAATTCTACCGCCGAGGAATGTTCCCGTTGCAAGAATTACAGCCTTTGCAGAATAAATTGCCTCAAGCTGTGTTTTAAGCATAAACAAGTCGCCCTCTTTATAAAGGTCAACGATTTCTGCCTGCTTCATATCAAGGTTTTCTTGCAGTTCAAGAGTATGCTTCATATATTTTGAATATTCGCGACGGTCAATCTGGGCACGCAAAGAATGAACCGCAGGGCCTTTGCCTCGATTGAGCATTCTTGTCTGTATTGAGTTTTTATCTGCGGCAATACCCATTTCACCACCGAGAGCATCAATCTCACGGACTAAATGTCCCTTTGATGTTCCGCCGATTGATGGGTTACAGGGCATATTGCCAACCCAATCCATATTAATTGTGAAAATCACTGTTTTTGCGCCAAGTCGCGCTGCTGCCAAGGCAGCTTCAATTCCTGCGTGACCTGCACCGATAACGGCAATATCATATTCATTTGCGAAGTATTCCATTTAAAATCAATCCTCTTTTCCTCCCTCCGAGAGGGAGGTGGCAATGCGTTAGCATTGACGGAGGGAGTTCGTAATTTTTTACTCCCTCAGTCAGCTTCGCTGACAGCTCCCTCAAAGAGGGAGCGTAAAATATAAATAAAAAGGCGGTGGTAATTTCCAACCGCCGCCTTTTTTTATTATTCTTCTGTAATTGTTGAGCGGATTTCTACTTTACCGTAAAGCGAGCCGCCGTCAATATCGCTCTTTGGAGCTCTGTCGGGAGAAATCTCTGGCTTATAAGCTTCTTTTCTCTCGCGTCTGCCACCGTTACGGTTATTTCTTCCACCACGGTTGCCACCGTTTCTTGCACCCTCAACGGGAGTAATAACAACTCGTCTGTCAAGGTCAGAGCCAATTGAATGAGAAGTTGCACCCTCAACCTCTTGAACGGCTGTGTGGATAATTCTTCTCTCATAAGGATTCATAGGCTCAAGAGAAATGCTTCTGCCCTGACGAACTGCCTTCATAGCAGTTTTTCTTGCCAAGATTTTAAGAGTTTCTTCGCGCTTTGCACGGTAGTTGCCAACATTTATTGCAACTCTCTTATAATTTGCATTACCCTTATTTGCCATCATTCTTGCAAGGTACTGAATTGCGTCAAGTGTTTCGCCACGCTTACCGATAATAATACCGTAATCGTCGCCACAGTCAAGCTCAAAATAAATCTCTTCTTCGTTTGACATTTCTTTGATTTCGCACTCTGTCATTCCAAGACCGAGAACAATTGACTTGATATAATCAGCAGTTTCTTTATAAAGATTTGTCTCTACCAAGGGAAGCTCGGGAGCAGTTTCTTTAACTTCTTTTACTTCCTTTTTAGACTCTGCCTTTTTTTCAGGCTTTTTAGCCTCATTCTTCTGAACAGGCTTTTTATTCTCATGCTTCTTGTGATTTTTATTGTTATGCTGTTTCTTTTCGGGCTTTGGGTCAGCAACCTCAATTGTTACCTTAACCTTTGCGGGACTACCGCCGAAAAGACCAAGAAATTTCTTTGCAGGAATCTGTAAAACTTCAACATTGAAATCATCAAAATCGCTGATACCAAGCTCAAGCATGGCAGCAGCCTTTGCAGCCTCAACCGTTGTGCCGGTTCCGATTGCCTCTTTAATCATATTACACCTCGAATTAGTCTTCGTCGTTCATTTTTTCTGCAGAATTTTTAAGTATTCTTTCTCTTGCACGGCGGTTGATTGTTTCTTCAACCATCGATTTTGCAAGCATCTTTTTAGGTGCAAAAATCTTATTTGTAATAAGCATCTGAATGAATGAAAGTGCACTTGAAATGATAATGTAAACACCAACGCTTGCAGGGAAAAGGAATGAGAAATAAATACTCATTGCAGGTGTCATAAGTGACATACATCCCATTGATGGGTTTTTAGCCATTTCGGGATTAGTCTTTTTCTGTCTGATGTATGTGTAAACACCCATTGCAAGAGATGTTAAACCTGTAAGTATGGGAATAAGCCATAATAAATCCCAACCCATTTTAACATCAGGAGTTCTTGAAAGGTTTACACCGAAAATTGTAAAGTTGTCGATAAATGTATCAATTTTGCTGATAACCTCGGCAGGTACTGCACTGAGCTTACCGTCGGCAACAAGTGTATCAAAATGCTCAATAATAATTGATTCAAGTCTGTATTCTGCATTTGATGTGTCGCCGTTTTTAGAAATAAGGCTTGTATATGCCTCAAGTGTTCTTCCCGCATCCTTAATTACATTAAGAACGCTCTCTTCAATGCGAAGAACATAAGAGAGAAGCTTATAGTTTACTGAGTAAACACCCATCATAATGGGAAGCTGAATAAGCATAGGAAGGCAACCGCCGGTCATTGATGAATAACCCTCGCGTGCATAAAGCTCGTTCATAGCCTCATTCATCTTCTGCTGATTACCTGCATACTTTTCTTTGATTCTCTTGATTTTCGGTTGCATTCTCTGGGTTTTAACCATACTGTTCTGTTGCTTAATCGAGGACGGGAGTAAAAGAAGCTTAACGCAAATCGTCATAAGCAACAAAGAAAGAAGATAGTTATTACTTAAATCATAGAAAAAACCTATGAGATAACCGAACGGTACTGAAAATACGTCTCTGATAAAATCCATTTTTGTCCTCCAAATTTAGTGGACTCACTTTTTTTCTTTTTTTCTCGGAACAGGGTCATACCCACCGGGAAAAAGGGGATTACACCGTAAAAGTCTTAAAACAGAAAGAAAGGAACCCTTAATAACCCCAAATCTTTCAACTGCCTCTAAAGCATACTGTGAGCAGGTCGGGTAATAACGGCAACGGGGCAGAAATAACGGGGAAATTTTTTGCTGATAAAAACGAATTGCTTTAATTATCAGCTTTTTCATCAATAACCCCTGCCTTTTTAAGATGTGAAAGCATTATATTTGCCAAATCGCCGCTTTTTATAAATATTGTTTTGGTGCGTGCTACAAAAACAAAATCGTAATTTCCGCAAATTTTATCTTCAATAGAACGATAAGCTGCGCGAATTACACGCCTTGCACGGTTTCGCTCAACAGCATTACCAATCTTTTTTGAAGTAGTTATTCCCACACGACAAATTCCCGCACGGTTTTTCATTACATAAGAAACCAGTGCAGGACTCTGAAATGATTTTCCTCTGCCATAAAGTCTGCGGAAATCACAGTTGTTTTTAATTGTTACTGTCCGTTTCAATTTTAAAAACCCGAACCGACAAAAATTAGTATGTCAGCTGCTTTCTGCCCTTAGCTCTTCTGCGGGCAAGTACCTTTCTGCCGTTTCTGTCAGACATTCTCTTACGGAAGCCGTGCTCCATCTTACGATGACGCTTCTTTGGCTGATAAGTTCTCTTCATTTTTACTCCTCCGTTTCATAATATAGTCACACATTGTAAAAATATCTGCGGATAGACATTATATAAAAAAAAAGTCAACTTGTCAACTTAAAAAATTAAACCTGTTTTTTTCAATATCTTCGGTTAAAATTAATTTTTAAAATATTTTTCAACAATATATTGTGTTTTTTGTCGAAAAATCCGCCGAAAAATTTTAAAAATAAGTTTTTAAATTAAAAAATATGTTGAAAACTTCACTATATTTTATATATATAAATAGTATATATTTATTAGATTTTCCATTGAAATTCATTTAAAAGTGTGCTAAAATTGATTATGTATGAAATTGGGTCACTACACTTAAAAACACCCAAAACGCCAAATAGGGCATATTTTATTGAAATTACGGCAATTACCCATATTTTACTATTTTTTAGAAAGGATGAAACACTTTGAATTCATATTCTCAATTTTGGGAAACAATCTGTAACTACTGCAAAGAAAATATGGAATCAAATACCGCTTATGAAATGTGGATTAAGCCTTTAAAGCTTATTAAGCTTGAGGCTGACCGCGTTATTATTGCTGCAGAGCTTTTTAAAATAAATGTTTTAAAAGACCGTTACAGTAAGCTTTTAAAAGAAGCATTTATGAGTGTTATGGGCTTTAATGTGGATATTGATATTATCCCGTTTGAAAATATTCCTGAAGAAAAGCCACAGGAAAATCAAAATTCAGGTTTTACAAGTGTTGAAAACGAAAAACTTACATTTAATAACTTTATTGTAGGTCCTTCAAACAAATTCGCTTATACTGCGTCAATGAGAGTTGCTGAAACTCCCGGTTCGGTATTTAACCCGCTTTTCATTTACGGTAATTCGGGACTTGGTAAAACTCACCTTCTTAATGCAATTATTGAAAAGCTTAAAAATAACAATCCTAATGCAAATATTGTTTATACCACAAGTGAAAATCTTACAAACGAGCTTTATTTTGCATTACAGACAAAAACTACTCATGATTTGCACCACAAATACAGAACCTGCGATGCTTTGCTTATAGATGATATTCAATTTATTGCAGGTAAAACACAGACAGAAGAAGAAGTTTTCCATACCTTTGACACACTTATCAAAGCCGGTAAACAGATTGTTCTTACATCGGACAAGCCACCAAGTGCAATCCCGAAAATTGAAGACAGACTTAAAACCCGTTTTGAAAGTGGACTTCTTTGTGATGTTCAGCCACCTGATTTTGAAACAAGAGTTGCAATTATTAAAGATAAAGCAAATTATCTTAATTTTCAGATTCCCGATGATGTTTGCTTCTTTATTGCTGAAAATATTAAAGGTAATGTTCGTCAGATGGGAAGCTCTGTTAAAAACATTTATGCTTATTGTTCATTCAACAATGTTACTCCAACAGTTGAAATTGCAAAGGATGTTTTAAAGGATATTCTTATTACAAGCAGACCAATCGGCGTTGTTGTTGATAACATTATTGATAAGGTTTCATTTGCTTTCGGCATTAAAGAGCCTGAGCAGTTAAAGAGCGAGCGCCGTGATTCACCTATTAACAATGCAAGACAGGCTGCAATGTACATAATTCGTGAGCTTACTGATTTGTCACAGGATGAAATTGGTAAGGTTTTCGGCAGAAATCACTCAACTGTAAATTCTGCTCTTAAAAATGTACAGAACAGAATCAACACAGACTCAAAATACAAAAACATAATCAACGATATTATTAAAAATATTAATGATTAAAATTAACTTAACTTTCAACAAATTATAAGTTTTCAACAATTGAGTTTTCGACAAGTTAGTTTCTGTCTTAAAAACCAACAATTTGTAAAAGTATTTTTCAAAGCAGTTCTTTAATCTTTAAGGCTTGAAAAATAAAAGAATTTAAGTTTTTTCGACAGTTTCAACTGACTCTACTACTAATACTTTACTTTATATATTTTTTATTATTGAAAAAGGAGAATGTTTATGAAATTTATCTGTTCCTCTCAGATTTTAAGTGAGGCTTGTATGAATGTTCAAAGAGCAACCTCAACAAAGTCTTCAAACCTTCCTACAATCGAGGGTATTTTAATAAAAGCTGAAAATGACCGAATTATGCTCACAGGCTATGATTTGGAAATGGGTATTATCACTTCTGTTGAAGGCAGAGTTGAGCAGACCGGCAGTATTATTCTCAACGCAAAAATTCTTTGTGATATTTTAAGAAATGCTCCCGATGATTTGGTTTCAATTGAATGTGATGAGCGTCTTATCTGCAAAATCAAGAGCGGTGACTCTGAATTTTCAATCACAGGCTTTTCAGAGGCAGATTATCCTGAGCTCCCGTCAGTTTCAGGCGGTTTCCCGATTGTAATCAACGGTGAAATTTTAAAGGATATGGTAAGAAAAACTATTTTTGCTACTGCTGACAACGGTGCAAAGATGGTGCACACAGGTGTGCGTTTTGAGGTAACAAACGAAAATATTCGTCTTGTAGCAGTTGACGGCTATAAGCTTGCTATCAGAAATGAAAAAATTGATTATGTAGGCGAAGAAAAAATCTTTATTATTCCAAAGAAAACACTTAATGAGGTTGTAAAGCTTGCAGGCGACGGCGAAGAAACAGTTTCAATGGTTGTGGCTTCTCGTCATATTATGTTTGAATGTGGCAGATATGTTATTGTTTCTCGTTTGCTTGAGGGTGAATTCTTAAGCTATAAGAGTGCAATTCCAACAACTGCAAAAACAGAGGTTAAGGTTAACACAAGAAAGCTTATAAGCAGTATTGAAAGAACCTCACTTATCATTACTGAAAGAATAAAAAGCTATGTAAGATGTATTTTTGATACAGATTCAATCAGAATTTCAAGTACAACTGCATTGGGTACTGCAAATGACAGACTTCTTGCAGATATTCAGGGTGAAAGAGTTGAAATAGGTTTTAATAATAAATATCTTCTTGATGCACTTAAAGTGTGTGATACAGACGAAATCACGCTTCGCTTAAATGGAGCAACTTCACCTATTATTATGGTACCGGAAGATGACGGCTCACTTATTTATGAGAGAAGCTTCTTATTTATGGTACTTCCCGTAAGGATGAACTAATTTATGAAAAAAATTTCAGTTCGAGTTAAACAAAAAGAACGCCGTGAAATTAAAATTGACTCTGATTTTATAAGACTTGATTCACTTTTAAAGCTTTGTAATGCGGTTATGACCGGAGGTCACGCTAAAATTGTGATTCAAGAGGGTGAAGTCAAGATAAACGGTGAAATCTGCACCGCCCGCGGTAAAAAAATCCGCGTTGGCGATGAAGTTTTATTTGACAATGTAATTTATGAGGTTGTCTGATGTATATTAACGAAATAAAAATTGAAAATTTTCGTAATATCGACTTTATGGGGATTTTTCCCGATAAAGAAATAAATGTAATATACGGGCAAAACGGACAGGGCAAAACAAATCTTTTAGAGGCAATATGGCTTTTTACGGGTTGTAAGAGCTTTAGAACTTCAAAGGATAGTGAGCTTGTGCAGTTTGAGCAGGAAAATTCAAAGATTTCAATGAGTTTTCAGACTGAGCTTCGTGAAAATAATGCCGCAATTTTTATTGATAAAAAAAGAACGGCGAATTTAAACGGTGTAAGCCTTCAGTCCCCCCGTGAGCTTATCGGAAAATATTATTCTGTGGTATTTTCGCCCATTCATTTGTCACTTATTAAAGACGGTCCCGTAAACAGAAGAAAATTTATTGATACGGCTATAAGTCAGACGGATAATATGTATGCAAAAAAGCTGACATATTTTAATCACCTTATAAGTCAAAAAAATGCATTACTTAAAAATGCCATAGAAAATCCGTCACTTTTAGATACTCTTGATGTCTGGGACGAAAAAATTGCATTAGCGGGTGCAGAGGTAATAGTTGACAGAATAAATTATATTAAAATGCTTCAAACAAAGGCTACTGAAATTTATTCGGGTATTTCCGGGGAAAAAGAAGAGCTAAAAATTAAATATTTAAGTAATGTCCGTTATGAAAGTGAAGAAAAGCAGGATATTGCAAGAATATATTTTGAAAGTATGCAAAAACACCGCCCGAATGATTTGTATTTAAAGAATACAACAAGCGGACCGCATCGTGACGACATTGAAATTCTTATAAACGGAATTTCGGCGCGAAAATTCGGCTCACAAGGTCAACAGAGAAGTGCATCACTCTCTTTAAAGCTCGGCGAGGCAGAAATTATTAAGGATTTAAAGGGTGAACACCCCGTAATTCTTTTAGATGATGTTATGAGCGAGCTTGACAGCACACGCCAAAACTACATTCTTAATAAAATGACAGGTAAACAGGTGTTTATTACCTGCTGTGAAAAAGAAACAGTATCAAGACTTTGCGCGGGCAAGGTATTTAAAATAGAAAACGGAAAAGTGGTGGACTGATGTATCTCGAATTAGGTCAGGAAACAGTTATTACTGACAAAAATATTTTAGGTATTTTTGACCTTGATAATACAACGGTTTCAAAATCCACAAGAGAATACATAAACACTGCATCAAAAAACGGTGAATGTATAACGGTGTCCTTTGAGGAATTGCCGAAATCTTTTGTTGTTACAGATAACGGTAATGAACGAAAAATTTACATTTCACCCTTTAACACATCAACAATTTTTAAGAGAATAAAATAAGTCAATTTTTGACGGAGGAAAAAAATGAGCGACCAGATTAAAAACGAATTAGAACAAGAGGTTATGGATACGGTCGTAACCGAAACATACGACGCCTCTGCTATTCAGGTTCTTGAGGGACTTGAAGCGGTTAGAAAGCGCCCCGGTATGTATATCGGCTCTACAGGTCCTAAAGGACTTCATCACCTCGTATATGAAATTGTGGATAACTCCATCGACGAAGCCTTGGCGGGTTATTGTACTCACATTGAGGTTGAAATTCTGCCCAATGATATTATCACAGTTCGCGATAACGGACGCGGTATTCCCGTTGGTATTAACGAACAGCAGGGACTTCCCGCGGTTACGGTTGTTTTGACCGTTCTTCACGCAGGCGGTAAGTTCGGCGGCAGCGGTTATAAGGTTTCCGGCGGTTTGCACGGCGTTGGTTCTTCGGTAGTTAACGCACTTTCAGAGTGGTTTGTTGTTGAGGTTAGTCAGAATGGCCACATTCACCGTCAAAAATTTGAACGCGGTAATATTGCAACTGAGCTTGAGGTTGTGGGCGATACAGACGAAACAGGAACATTCATTATGTTCAAGGCTGACCCCGAAATTTTCACAGAAACAACTGTTTATGAATATGAAGTGCTTCAAAGAAGACTTCGTGAACAGGCATTTTTAAATGCAGGTCTTTCAATTACACTTACAGACAGTCGTGACCCCGAAAATATCGTAACTGAAAACTTCTGTTATGAGGGCGGTATTAAGTCATTCGTTGATTATATCAACACAAGCAGAGGCTTAACACCCGTAGTTGACGATATTATGCACTTCACAACTGTTAGCGGTGACAGAAGTGCCGAGGTTTCAATCTCATATAATGACGGCTACAATGAAATTATTTTGAGCTTTGCCAACGGTGTTCGCACAATCGACGGCGGTACTCACGAAAACGGTTTTAAAACTGCACTCACTCGCGTATTTAACGAATACGGAAGAAAATTCAAGCTTTTAAAAGATAATGATAAAAATCTTTCAGGTGATGATGTTCGTGAAGGTTTAACAGCAGTTATCAGCGTTAAGCTTACCGAGGCAGAGTTTGAAGGACAAACAAAGGGTAAGCTTGGTAACACAGAAATGCAGACTATCGTATCAAAAATGATTTACGATAAGCTCATGACATATTTTGAGGAAAACCCTGGTGCTGCAAAAGCAATTTTTAACAAAGCACTTGATGCATCTCGTGCTCGTGAAGCTGCAAGAAAAGCAAGAGACAGTGCAAGAAGAAAATCAGCACTTGAGGGTAATTCACTCCCCGGTAAGCTTGCAGATTGTATTGACAAAAACCCCGAAAACACAGAAATCTTTATCGTCGAGGGTGACTCTGCGGGCGGTTCTGCTAAAGAGGGCAGAGACAACAGAATTCAGGCAATTCTTCCTCTTTGGGGTAAAATGCTCAATGTTGAAAAGGCAAGAATTGACAAGGTTATCGGTAATGATAAATTAACTCCCGTTGTTACTGCACTTGGCACAGGTATTGGTGAGGAATTCAATATTGAAAAGCTCCGTTACCATAAAATCGTAATTATGGCCGATGCCGATGTCGACGGTCAGCATATCAGAACACTTCTTCTCACATTCTTCTTCAGATATATGAGAGATTTGATTGACGGCGGATATATTTACATCGCACAGCCTCCGCTTTTCAAATTGAGTAAGGGCAAGCGTCACGAATATGCGTTCTCTGATGAGCAGCGAGACCAGCTTATTGAAGAAATGGGCGGTAGCTGTGATATTCAGCGATACAAGGGTCTTGGTGAGATGGACCCCGAGCAGTTGTGGGAAACAACAATGGACCCTGCAACCCGCACAATGCTTCGCGTAACTCTTGAAGACGCTATGGAAGCAGACGAAACATTCTCAATTCTTATGGGTGACAAGGTTGAGCCCAGAAGAGAGTTTATTGAGAAAAATGCAAAGTATGTACAAAATCTTGACATTTAAGATATTTTAAGAGGTAAAAAAATGAGTAAAGCAACTAATCATAATCTTGGTGGCTATGTGCCCCTTGAAGAACAGAATATAATAAATGTTGAGATTAACAAGGAAATGAGAAAATCCTTCCTTGACTACTCAATGTCTGTTATCACCTCGCGTGCTCTTCCCGATGTACGCGACGGTTTAAAGCCTGTTCACAGAAGAATTCTTTATACAATGTACGAAAATTCATTGTATCCCGATAAGCCCTACCGTAAGTGCGCTGACACAGTCGGTTCAGTGCTCGGTAGATATCACCCCCACGGTGACGCATCTGTTTATGATGCAATGGTAAGACTTGCGCAGGATTTCTCAATGAGATATATTCTCGTTGACGGTCACGGTAACTTCGGTTCAGTTGACGGTGACCCGCCTGCTGCATACCGTTATACAGAGTCAAGAATGAGTAAAATCGCTCTTGAAATGCTTACAAATATCGACAAGGATACAGTTGATTTCACAACAAACTATGATGACCGTCTTAAAGAGCCCACCGTTTTGCCCTCAAGATATCCTAATCTTTTGGCAAACGGCTCAACGGGTATTGCGGTTGGTATGGCTACCAATATTCCGCCCCATAATCTTGGCGAATTGGTTGACGGTATCTGCTGTGTAATTGACAACCCTGATGCTGAGCTTGACGATATTATGGAGCACATCAAAGGACCTGACTTTCCAACACAGGGTATTATTATGGGTCGAAGCGGTATTCGTGCCGCATATGCTACAGGTCGCGGTAAGATTACACTTCGTGGCCGTGCAGAAATCGTTGAAAACGAGAAAAACGGCAGATTCCAGATTATAATTACAGAGCTTCCTTATCAGGTAAATAAGGCAAGACTTATTGAGTCAATTGCAGATTTACACAAGGATAAGAGAATTGAGGGTCTTTCTGATATCAATGACTATTCATCAAAACGCGGCGGCGGTATGAGAATTGTTATTGACTTAAAGCGTGACGCCAACCCACAGGTTGTCCTTAATCAGCTTTATCAGATGACACAGTTACAGATTTCTTACGGTATTATTCAGCTTGCTCTTGTTAACGGTGAGCCGAAAATTCTCACACTCAAGCAGATTATTGAGGAATATATCAAGTTCCAGTGTGAAGTAATTACCCGCAGAACACAGTATGACCTTAATAAAGCACAGGCAAGAGAGCATATTTTAGAGGGTCTTGCCCGCGCTATTGACATTGTTGATGATATTATCGCGACAATTCGCGGTTGTAAGGGCGGACAAGCCGAGGCTAAAACCGCAATTATGGAAAAATTCGATTTCGACGAGCCACAGGCAGCCGCAATCGTTGCTTTCCGTCTTGGTCAGCTTGCAGGTCTTGAAATTCTCAAGATTATTGCAGAGCGTGACGAATTAAGAGCAAAAATTGCTGAATATCTTGAAATTCTCGGCTCTGAAACAAGAGTTAAGGAAATCTTAAAGGATGAGCTTCAGGTTATCGGCAAAAAATATGATGACGAGAGAAGAACTGAAATCGTTAATGTCAGCGGTGAGGTTGATATTGAAGACCTTATCGCAGAAGAGGATTGCGTTTATACTCTTACAAAGATGGGTTACATCAAGCGTCAGCCCGTTGAAACCTATCAGGTTCAGCGCCGTGGCGGTAAGGGTATCAAGGGTATGAGCCGTCGTGAAGAGGATGTTGCTGAGACAATGTTTATCTGCTCATCTCACGATTACATTCTTTTCTTCACCTCAGAGGGTAAAATGTACCGACTTAAAGGCTACGAAATCCCTGAGGGTACAAGAAACAGTAAGGGTATGAACATTGTAAACATTCTTCCCATTACTGCGGAAGAAAAAGTTACTGCAATGCTTCGTGTTCCCGATTTCGGTGAGGATAAATATTATCTTTGTATGGCTACAAAGAATGGTATTATCAAGAGAACCGAGCTCGATGCTTATAAGAATATCCGTAAGAGCGGTATTATCGCAATCAATCTTGACGAGGGTGACGAGCTTCGTTGGGTTAAGCTTACCGACGGTGAGCAGAATTTAATGGTTGCAACTCGCAAGGGTATGAGCATCTGCTTTAATGAAAAGGATGCCCGTGCTATCGGTAGAACTGCCCGCGGTGTTCGTGCTATCACACTCGGCGAGGGTGACGAGGTTGTGGGAATGGTTATCTTCGGTGACGAGGGTAAGGTTCTTACAATTAGCGAAAAGGGCTACGGCAGACGAAGTGATGTTTCTAACTATCGTGTTCAGAATCGTGGCGGTAAGGGTCTTACAAACTACCATACCGAGCAGTATGGCGAGGTTTGCGCTATCGAAATGGTCGAGGATAATCAGGATATTATTATGATTTCTTCAGACGGTATTATTATCAGACTTCCCGCAGAGCAGGTAAGAGAATGTAACCGTCCTTCAAAGGGTGTTATCCTTATGAAGACTAAAGAGGGCGAAAAGGTTGTTACAATTTCTCTCGCTCAGCATGAAGATGAAACTGAAGAACTCGAAAATACTGAAAATGCGGTAACAGAGACAACTGAGGTCACAGAATAATGTGACCTTTAGGGTCTTTGAACCGTTTAAATATTGAGGATATGGCGTAATTTTTTCTGTTTGTGAAAGGAAAGATATTATGAAAGACAACGAGAAAGAATTAACTGAAATGACTGAAATTGGTGAAATGACACCTGAAGAGAAAAAGAAGAAAAGAAAGAAAAAGGCACTTTTAATTCTTCTTCCCATTATTTCACTTTTTCTTGTAATTGTGCTTGTGGTTGGTGGATTTATAATTCATAAATTCAGTCTTATTGACATTGTTGAAGATGACTCCACAACAATTAATCCCACTCAGGAATTTGTGGAAAAAGAGGACGAAACCATCGACTTTGCAGAAATGGATGACGCAACAGGTAAGGATTTCAGAGAAATCCTTAAAAACTGGGCTACCAATGGTGGCGATAAAATGAGTAATAAAAACATTATCAATGTTCTTCTTATTGGTAGTGATGCATCGGCTGAAGATGACAAAAGAGTAAACATAACTGATAAAGGCAATACCGATGCAATGATTATGGTCTCCATTGACAAGGAAAATAAGAAAATCAAACTGGTGTCTTTTATGCGTGACAGTTATACTTATATGGACCAGTTTGACCGTTATGCAAAGCTCAATGCGGCTTGTGCAAACGGTGGACCTGCATATCTTGTTGAAACAATTGAAAACGACTATAAGATAGAGATTGACGGTTATGTGCTTGTTGATTTTGATTCTTTCAGACAGGTTATTGATGTTCTTGGCGGTGTTGAGGTTGATGTGCCGGCTTATGTTGCAAATCATCTTAATAACGGTGATTTAAAGAACAACAAAATCAAATCAGGTGAAAATGTTCTTCTTGATGGTGAGCAGGCTCTTCATTTCAGCCGAGTAAGAAAAACAGACTCCGATGGTGATGTAAGCCGTGTTGCCCGTCAGCGTCAGGTAATCAATGCCCTTATTGAAAAGTGTCTTGACGCATCTCTTTCAGAAATCAACGAGGTTGCAGATGTTATTCTTGCAAATGTAAGAACAAATATAAGCCAAAAAGCTATTCTCTCATATGCTGCACAGGCTGTTTCAGGCGGTTGGGCTAAGTTTGAGATTTCAGAAATTACAATGCCCACTCCCGACACACGCTATGGATATTCTTCTCGCTCAACTGCTTGGATTTGGGTTGTTGACTATCCTCTTGCAGCACAGAAGCTTCAGCTTGAGCTTTATGGAGATACAAATATTAATCTTCCCGAAGAAAGAAAAACCGCAATCACAGTTGTGGGCGGTTATGTTTCAAGGAAAACAACTGATAATTAACTGACATTTTAAGGAGATTTTTAATGGATATCAATTATAATCCTAACGGTCAGTTTGGCGGATGGGGTCAGGGTGCATATGGCGGATACAATGCCCCCTATTACAATTATTATAACGAGCAATATCAGAAGCAACAGCAAAAGAAAAACGATAAAAAAATACTCAAAACTATGGGTAATTGGTTTGGCTTTGGTATAATTTGCTTTACTGCTCTTGCCTCAATTGTGGCAGTTATAATCGGCTTACTTTCAAGTTTTTTCCCAAAGCTTGAGCTTCTTTACAATGACGCCAATGTGTCTATGGCATATCAAGTCGTTGCTTCGGTTTTATTCATTCTAGTTCCCTTTGTTATTGCATATGGGGTGCTTAAAAAGAAGAAAATTGCAGGAATTTTGCCAATGGGCACAACCTATAACCGAAAAGCTGCAGTGTCACTTACAATGCTTTGTGTACCGTTGATGCTTTTTTCAACGCTTGCAATTAATTTTATCTCAACAATTATTCAAGAAATGTTGGGAATAACCTTTACAACAGGTGTTGAGGACCCGAAAATTATGGGTGCAGAGGGTATTTTTATTGCAGTTCTTTCAATTGCTGTGTTGCCTGCCGTTCTTGAAGAGGTTGTTGTGCGAGGAATAATTATGCAACCCTTACGCCGATTTGGTGACAAATTCGCAATTGTGGCATCAGCACTAATTTTCGGTATTATGCACGGTAATATGGTGCAGATTCCTTACACAGTTGTTGCAGGTTTATTTATGGGTTACCTTGCAATTGCAACGGGTAGCCTCTGGCCGTCAATAATTCTTCATTTCATAAACAATTTCTATTCAGTTCTTGTTATGATTGCCTTTGATAACGGCGGAGAAACTGCAGGTGGAATAGTTTCAGTTATTCTTTTAGGATTATTTGTGATTTCCGGTGTTGTGGGCGGTCTGATTTACTTTCAGATGAATTATAAAACCCCCTTGAAAAAAGGTGTTGATACACTTAAAACAGGTGAGAAATTTTCAACTTTGTTTTTTAATGTACCAATGATTATTGCAATTGTATTTTTACTGTTCCAGACAATAGGAACTATTAAATTTTAACTATGGACAAGCTTGACTTTATGAAATATGCCTTAAATCTCGCCCGTCTTTCAGCAGATGAGGGCGAGGTTCCCGTTGGCGCAATTGTTGTGTGCGACGGTAAAATTGTGGGCGAGGGCAGAAATCGCAGAGAAACCGTGAAAAATGCACTTCATCACGCAGAAATTGAGGCAATTAATGATGCCTGCAAAAATTTGGGCGGTTGGCGACTCTGGAAATGTGATATGTATGTCACTTTAGAGCCGTGCCCTATGTGTGCGGGAGCAATTATAAATTCAAGAATTAAAAATGTGTATTTTGGTGCAAAAGACGAAAAAAACGGTGCTGTCGTTTCGGCAGCACAGCTTTTTGATATGAATTTTACCCATAAGCCACTCTATGAGGGCGGAATTATGGGTGAGGAGTGTGCCGAAATACTTTCATCGTTTTTTAAAGATTTAAGAAAAAAGAAAGCGGGTGAGGAAAAATGAGCACAATCGCGGCAATTTCAACGGGCAGAGCCCCCGGAGGTATTGGTGTTGTAAGAATTTCGGGCGAAAACGCAATCGAAATCGGTGATAAAATTTTTTTCTCATTCAATAATAAAAAGCTTTGTGAAATTGACGGTTACTCTGCACTTTACGGAAGAGCAATTGATAAAAACGGCAATATCGATAATGTTGTGGCTTTGCTTTTCAGAGCGCCAAAAAGCTATACGGGTGAAGATGTTGTTGAGATTTCTTGTCACGGCGGACTTTTCGTTACCGATAAGGTGCTTAAAGCTGTACTTGACGCGGGTGCAGTGCCTGCTGAGGCAGGCGAATTTACTAAACGCGCCTTTTTAAACGGCAAAATGGATTTGACAAGTGCTGAATCCGTTATGAATATTATTTCTGCTCAGGGTGAGCAGGCAGAAAAAATTGCCCTTGGTGTGCTTGAGGGCAGACTTTTCAAAGAAATCAAGAAAATAACCGATAAATTGGTTTATGATATGGCGCTTCTTTCTGCGTGGGTGGATTACCCCTATGAAGAAATTGAAGATTTGAGCGAAAACAACTTAAAAGAACACATTGACGAGAGTATTTTAAGCCTTGAGAAGTTAATAAATGACTTCGGTAAGGGACAAATTATAATGGAGGGTGTTGACACCGCCATTGTGGGTTGCCCAAATGTCGGTAAATCTACCCTTATGAATTTGCTTTCGGGCACGGAAAAATCAATTGTAACTGAAATTGCGGGTACAACCCGTGATGTTGTTGAAGACACCGTCAATGTGGGCGGAATTACACTTCGTCTTGCAGATACGGCGGGTGTACGCGAAACTGATGATATTGTTGAGAGTATCGGTGTTGACCGTGCAGTAAAAAGACTTGAAAATGCCGAGCTTGTGCTTGCAGTTTTTGACGCAAGCCGAGAATTAAACGAGCAGGACAAACGATTAATTGAACTTTGCAAGGGCAAAAAGGCAATAGGAATTGTCAATAAAATTGACACAGACAAAAATTATCTAAATGGTGAAATTGAGAAAAATTTCCCGCAGACAGTTTTTATCTCAGCTAAAACCGGCGAGGGTAAAGCAGAGCTTTCAAATGCAATCGAAGAGCTTTTGGGCACGGCAGATTTTGATACTTCAGCCACCGCAATTGTTAACGAGCGTCAGTGCGACTGCTGTAAAAAAGCTCTTGATGCCTTGCGCGATGCCGACAATGCTTTGAATTTCGGTATGACAATGGACGCAGTTACGGTTTGCCTTGACAGTGCAGTTGAAAATCTTATGATTTTAACGGGCGAAAAGGCAACCGAATTGGTTGTTAATGAAATATTCGCACAGTTTTGTGTGGGTAAATAAACCCTTTTAAAGCCTCCCTTGTCAAAGGGAGGGGGACCATCGAAGATGGTGGAGGGATTCAATATAAGAAAAAATAACGGGTCGTCGAATAACCCCTCAGTCTGCTCCGCAGACAGCTCCCCTTTCAGGGGAGCCGAGTTCATCGGCAACCTTTAAGAAAGAGGTAATAGTAATGAGTGAATGTAGTGGTAACTGCAGTAGCTGTTCATCAAATTGCGACAGCAAAAAGAAGGATTTAAGAATTCCCGGTAATCCTATGAGCGATGTTAAAAAGGTTATCGGCGTTGTGAGCGGTAAGGGTGGCGTTGGCAAGAGCCTTGTTACCTCAATGCTTGCAGTAACGGCACAGACAATGGGTTATCAGACCGCTATTCTTGATGCTGACATCACAGGTCCGTCAATTCCCAAGGCTTTCGGTCTTCACGGTAATGCAGAGGGCAGTGACGAGGGTATGTACCCAATGATTTCAAAGCTCGGCACAAGAGTAATGAGCGTGAATTTGCTTCTTGAAAGAGAAGACCAGCCTGTAGTTTGGCGCGGTCCCGTTATTTCGGGTGTTATTCATCAGTTCTGGCAGGAAACCGTTTGGGGCGATGTTGACTTTATGTTTGTTGATATGCCTCCCGGAACAGGTGATGTTCCCCTTACAGTATTCCAATCACTTCCTGTTGACGGTATTATTATTGTTACAACTCCGCAGGACTTGGTAAACCTTATCGTTAAAAAGGCAGTTAATATGGCTCGTCTTATGAATGTTCCGATTTTGGGATTTGTTGAGAATATGAGCTATTTTGAGTGCCCCGATTGTAATAAAAAGCATTACATTTACGGCGAAAGCAAGATTGATGAGGTTTCAAAGGAATTGGGAATTCCCGTTCTTGCAAAGTTGCCTATCAACCCCGCAAATGCAGCACTTGTTGATAAGGGTGCAATCGAACTCAGCGAAGAAAAGCAGTTTGTAAAAGTAATTGAAGATTTAGCAAAATAAAAAACAAAAACGGACTACCAATCGGTAGTCCGTAATTTTTTGGAATTATAATACTGTTGCGGTTTCTTTAATTTCTTTCTTATCAAAGAATGAAGTAAAGTTTATTATAAACAATAGTGCATATGCAACCCACATTGGCAGATTTTCAATAAAAGCACTCTTGCCGACGGTTACTAAAAGCACAAGCATAAGGGCGAGAATTGCAACGAAAATTATTGTTGCAACTATATACTTTTTATCTTTTTCTTTACATTTATGTAAAAGGAATATAATCACGCCTGCCGCACCTAAAAATGCAAAAATCAAAGCTGTTGCCCAATGTCCGAGGCATCGAGGAGTCATTACAAGGTCAAGCCCCGCAGACGGCACATTGATTGTTACAAAAATTGATGCACAACCAAGTGATGTTACAATAACACCGGCTTTGCCTTGATAATTGTTCTTTCTGTACATATAAAGTGTGTTTGTGAAAATCGAAAGACTTGCGAATACACCCCACATTTTAAAGTGCCACGGATAGCGAAGTCCAAGCATACTTGCAGTAACATCGGTTAAAATGTTGCCGAACTGGTGCGGAAAATCGAAAAAACCGTACCAAGTAATAAACACAAAGCCCACGATTAAGTTTATCATACAAAACGCAGTTATACCCTTGCCGAGCTTTTCAGCGAAAAGAATTTTTTTGATAAACACCGCATAAAGCACCAAAAGGGCAGTTGAACCGATTACCCAAAGCCAATATACCAAGGGTGACGGATACATTTCTGCTTGTAAAACACCGTCGAACATAGCAATGAATTCTTCGGCAGGCAAATTCATATAGGGTTCAGGGTCAACAAATCCGTATTGGTCCCAACCCATAAAAATTGCCATCCAGAGTCCGTAAATCGCGGCAACTACTGATAAAATAACTGTGTAAACCTTCATCATTTTCTTATTGTCGGTCATAAAATCACCTCATAGGTAAATTGTAGCATTTTATAATCGCGTTTGCAATAAGAATATACAAATTTGAATTTGTGTAACTCATTGATACGATGCCATTTCTTGTCTCCCCTGAAAGGGGAGATGTCACGAAGTGACAGAGGGGTTATGAAAAACACCTCATTTAGTAAGATATAAAACGAACAAACCCCTCAGTCAAATGCTACGCATTTGCCAGCTCCCCTTTCAGGGGAGCCGAGAATAAACTCTATAAAAGAGATAGACAAACCCCAATTTATCAAACAAAAAACGGACTACCGATTTGGTAGTCCGTTAATTTTGGGTTAACTGAAGAATTATTCTTCTTCGTCACAATCGCAGCAGTCTTCACAATCGCATTCGCAATCGAATTCAAGAACTTCGCCACAGTTGGGGCATTCTGCCTCGCCGTCGAGAATGATTTCTTCGTCAAAATAAATCATTTCGCCACAAGCAGGGCACTCAACCTCATACATCTCGTCGTCACAATCACAGCAATCGCAATCATCATCGCAATCACAGTCATCGCACTCGTCATAGAAGATTTCTTCGAGGTCTGCCAAATCTTCGTCAACAGCGTCAAGCTGTTCTGTAACAAGCTCCATTTCGTCATCAAGGTCGCTTACTGTGAGAGCAAGGTCCTCAAGAACATCAAGAACTGCATTAATAACCTTTGTTTCTTTATCGTCCTTGTCAAAGTCAAGACCTTCAACAAGACCCTTAAGATATGCTACTTTTTCTGTTACTGTCATCATTTTTATTCCTCCGTTAAGTATAGTTTAACTTAATCAGCAAAAATTATGCTCTTGACATATACTCGCCTGTACGAGTATCAACATTAATCATTTCGCCCTCGTCAATGAAGAGAGGAACTTTGATTTCTGCGCCTGTTTCAAGAGTTGCGGGCTTTGTAGCGTTTGTTGCTGTGTCACCCTTAAAGCCGGGGTCAGTATGTGCAACCTGAAGAGTTACGAATGTTGGGGGCTCAACGCCGAAAACATTGCCCTTGTAAGAAAGCACCTTACAAACCATATTTTCTTTTACGAACTTGAAGTTGTCGCCTAAATCTGACTCGTTAATGGGCACAAGGTCATAAGTTTCTTGGTCCATAAAGTAGTAAAGACCACTGTCATTGTAAGAATATTCCATATCCTTTCTCTCAATATAAGCAGTGGGATATTTTTCAGTTGGGTTGAAAGTTCTTTCAACAACACCGCCTGAAATAACATTCTTAATTTTAGCTCTTACGAAAGCAGCGCCCTTACCGGGTTTAACATGCTGGAATTCAACGATTTGATAAACATTGCCATCCATCTCAAAAGTTACGCCGTTTCTGAAATCACCTGCTGATACCATAGGTAATATACCTCCGTTTGTTTTTTAGTCACTATAAATAATACAATAAAATTCATTGTATTTCAAGTCTTTTTGTAAAATCAAGGCACAATTATATAGCTATCTGCCTTACTTTCAGCCAATTTTTCGTAAAATTCTATGTCTTCGGGTTGATTTTTGACCGTTGGAATAATTTTTAGAGTCGAGAAATTGTTTTTTGCATTGTCATTCATAACGATATATGAATCTGCAACGAACTCAACATAATCACTGCCCTCGAGCACAGAAATCATAGGTGAGCAAACTGCCGCGGCGGTGTCGAAAAGTGTTCCGCCCCATTTTTCAGCGTTTCCGCCAACTGCACCCTCATACGAAACGCCGATTATTATAGGACAACGGTCGGCTGCGTCAACTGCTTTTTCAATGAATTGCAAAAGCACAGAGTTACGGTTGAGTGTGGTGTCATCTGCCGTATAAACGGGCTTTACATTTTTATCTGCTACGGGGAACTGAACGGACTCAAGATAAATACAGTCAGCACCCATTTCGGTTACTTCCTCAATTATTTCGCAAATGTAATTCTGTGCGCGGGTGCTTGTGGGGTCGAGCCACACTCTGCCACCAGAAATTGCAGAATTATCAAACCATATTTTAGTTTTTTCAATGTCTTCATAAATATAAGCGTTTATGCGCTGTGGTGCGACAGTATCTTCAAAGCAGAAAATTCTGCCCACAAGCATAAAGCCCTCTGACTTAATTTTTTCGATTATAACATTATCGATTTTATTAAGATTATTCTTAACACTTAATTCGTCAGAATTATAAGTGAGATAACCCTCTTGTGTTTTAAAATCGAGCATAACAGCATTAAATCCGTTCTGCTTTGCCTCGTCAAGTGCTTCTGACAAATCTGAAATCTCTTCTAAAACTTCGTTTTCAATATGAATTGCACGAACTGTGCCGATATTATCGGTTGAAATTACGGGGGGAGTGTTCTGCTCGGGCTCGGGCAGAGGTCGGGTAATAAGATTATGAATAAATTTAGCAAAAATAAAGGTAAATACAAAAAGGCACACCAAAAGAACGCAGAAAAGAATTCTCTTGTTGCGTTCTCTTTTTTGTGTACGACGACTCTCGCTTATAGCTTGATTACCGCGTCGTGACGGATATTTTTTTGAGAAAGGATAATATCCTTTAAGTCTGCGTGGTGAATTTTCGTTATTAGCCATTAAATAAACACCGAAGTTCCTGAAATTCCCGTAAAGGCAAGGGAAAGAAGTGCTGTGTAGATAAACATAGCGGGAGTTCCCTTAAAGCAACGGGGAATAGATTTATTCATATCAAGGCGTTTAAGACCGCCGTTAATAAGCAAAACTGCAATAATATAAGCCACGCCTGCACCTATACCTGCGCCGATTGCCTCAAAAACAGAGAAAGCAGAGCGGTAGTTGATAAAGGGAACAGCGAGCACAAGTGTGTTGAATGCGGCAATACCGATTCTGCGGATTGTTCGCGGTGAAATCTTGCCGTAGATGAGCACAACTGCCATAGTAAGAGCATAAACACCTATAAGCACGCCCACGAAAATCAATGCGTGAAGCATTTCACTCAAATTCTTGATAAACGGAATTATGTCAAGCAATACGCACACGGCAGAAACTACAGTTGAAAAATATGTGATGAACATTGCCATGGGGAAAAGCTGGCGGGGCTTTGCGCTCATTCGTACAGCCTCGCTTATGCCGTAGCCCGCGTTGAAGATGAGATTCTGAAAAAGCATAACATAAAGTGCGGCAGAAATCATTTTTAAAAACATACTCATTCCCCGTCACCTCCGTCAGTATTTTCAGCGCCTTCGTTACGGCTCTTGTAATCTTCAAGCTCTGTTAATATATCAGAGAAATCGTCAAGATATGTGCGCTCGCCCTCGTTTTCTGTATGGGGTGCACGGCGGGGCACATTTTCGTCAATCTTGATTTTAGATTTCTTTTCTTTTTTCGGCTTTTCTTTCTTAACCTTTTCCTTTTTAGGCTCTTTTATTTTTTCGGTTTTTTCTTTTTTAATGCGAACAAAGGCAGACTCTGTTTCGGTTTCTTCACCGTATGGGTTGAACTCGTCATTCATAAGCTCACGCAAAGAACCGCGGAGTGTTCGGCGAATTTCAGAGGTATCAAATGCCTTGTCGGGATTTGCCTCGGGATATTTTTTATTAATAAATCCTTTAAGCACAGCTGCCATAAAGCCTAAAATAATCAACGCGCCAAAGGGCATTGCAAGTCCGCTGAATTTAACGGGCATATTGAGTTCTATGCCTGCAATTGTTCCGTTTGCAAGAATTTCGCGGATAACACCCGTAAGAATTGTCACAACACCATAGCTGATAGATGCAGAGAGTGCATCAATAAGACTTTCTTTCACACTTCTCTTAACTGCAATTCGCTCACAATGGAGTGCAATAAGCGAGTTAACAGCCATAAGTGGCAGATAAACACCGAGATTAATTGAAATTTCGGGTAAAAATCTATTGGTAATATATGTGATTGGGAAGATTATTCCCACACCGAAAAGCACATAAAGGGCAACTCGCCAATAACGGCGCACATTTTTGAGGAGCAAGGACGCCAGTACCTCGCAGACCACCATTTCAATGGCGGTGATTATTGCCAAAAACAGCGCAGAACGCAATGAGGTGGCAATTGCAACAACGGGGCAAAGCCCGATTGCCTCAAAAAGCAAGGGGTTTTTGATAAGTGCACTGCTTCTTATACTTTTAAGTACAGTATTTTTATCACTCATTGTCGTCACCTCCTGTTATAAATGGAGAATCCTCAACGGTAACATCATTTTCTTCAGAAATTACAGCCTCAAGGCTTTCACTCTCTTGAACTGCGGGGGCTTCAGCCTCTTCTGCGACTTCTTCGGTTTGCTCTATAATTTCTTCCTCTGAAATATCGGGAATTTCATTGAGTACCTCATCGGGCACGAATGTGGGTGCGGGCACTTCAATAATTTCCTCGTCTGTCACAAGAAGTGATTTTTCTTTTTTGGTAAGTGGTAATTTATCAAAGAAATCGGCAATTGCGCAAGCGATAAGAATACCGAAAACGGCGGTTTCTTCAAATGCGCCTGCATAACGGATAAGCATACAAATTATACCGCTGACAAATCCCCAAACTGCGCGGGGCAAAAGTCTTTTTGGCAAAACTGAGGGGAACGACATAAAGAAAATGGCCGAGAAAAGAGTCATTCCTCCGCAAAGCTCCATAATGAGCGAGATAAATCTGCCTGTGCCCACTCTTGGGAAAAGCAAAGCCATAACAATTACGGCAAGAATAAAGGTGAGCGATGAAATACTGTCTTTCGGTCGGCGGATAATAAGAAAAATCAACGCGCCCAAAAGTGCAATGGCACTGCCTGTTCCCATTGCAGATGGAATATTGCCCACAAGCACTTCGAGTACAGCGGCAACATTCTGACCGATTGAGTTACCCTGACTTAAAAGTAAAGTAACAGAATTCTCTGTTTCTGAATAATTAAAAATAATATCTTTCCAGCAAAGCACCGCAAAGCAGAACGCAGCGGCGGGCGGAACAAAGGGCGCATCATTTGCCGAGCCGAATGGCACAACGCAGACTACCATTGCAAAGGCAGAGGCGCACACAATAAGCCACCAGGGTGCAGTTGCGGGCATCATAAGGGCGGTGCAGGCACCTAAAAAGAAAGGTGAAAAATCTCGTAAAGGGAATTTTACCTTGAGAATTTTTTCTGCGATTTTACCGCAAACGGCACAAGTGAGCACGCCTAATAATACGGAAACAAGCACTCTTATTCCGTAGTTTAAAGTACCCACAAGTATTGGGGCAGAAAGCATTATTGAGTAATCTGTCATAATGCGGCGAAGAGCCGTAAATTCAGTTTTATTTTGTTGTGTTGCTGAATTTGCCAATTGAGATTCCTCACTTTTTCCAATATTTATTTATTGCACATTGCCCGTCCTCGTAATATGATGAAATAAGAGTTATTTTTCACAAGAGGAGGCAAATCAAAATGATTTTTGAAGCACTTAATGATAATATGATGCTAATAGAATTGTCGCAGGAAGAAATGGAAAAATACCGTATTACATACGAAAACATAGAAAATGACCAGCAAACAGCCCGCATAGCAATCAAGAGTATTTTAAGCCGTACCGACGCGGCAGAAAGGCTTGAAAAGGGCGAAAATGTGATGGTTGAAGCCCTGCCCGTACCAAATGGCGGTTGTTTTTTTATTCTCACCTTTACCGAAAAAAAGACGAGATATAAGGTGAAAAAAGATGCTTTTCATATTTTTGAAACCGAAAACCTTGACAATTTGCTTGATTTTGTTTCTGCTATGAGAAAGGCAGAGAGTAAATCGGGCAAATGTATTGCTTATAAAATGAATAATAGATACTTTTTATCTATCCCCCGCGATTTGCCCAAAGCCATAAGAATTATGGGTGAATTCGGAACGCGTTCAAGTGTTGATACATACAGACTTTCGGAATACGGAAAGCAAATAGGTGAGTTTTATTTGCAGTAGTTTTCTTCTGCGATAGCCTTGAATTTTTCGATTGCGGCTTTGCGGTCGGGACTTGAGAAAATTGCGTTGCCCGAAACAAAAACATCTGCGCCCGCCTTTGCGGCAATTGCGATGGTTTTTTCGTTGATTCCGCCGTCAACCTCGATTTCGCAGTTGAGTCCGCGACGGTTGATTTCTTCACGAAGACGAGATACCTTTGGCATCATATCTTCCATAAAGCTCTGACCGCCAAAGCCCGGCTCAACGGTCATAACAAGCACCATTGAAAGCTTGTCCAAATATGGCAGAATATCCTCAACGGGAGTAGCGGGCTTAACGGTGAGCGAAGCTTTTATACCGTGAGAGAGGATTTTGTCGATTGTCTCGTCAATCGGTGAGTTACATTCGGTATGGAATGTGATAATATCAGCACCTGCAGCCGCAAAATCGTCAATGTATTTAAGTGGCTCGCTAATCATAAGATGCACATCAAAGGGGACTTTGGTCGCCTTTTTAATGCACTTTACAACGGGTGCGCCGAGAGTGATGTTGGGCACAAAATGACCGTCCATAACATCAATGTGCATATAATCTGCACCGCAGGCCTCCATATCTTTTAATTCCTCTGCAATTTTACCGTAATCGCAAGAGAGAATTGAGGGTGAAATTTTCATCATAGTAAAATCTCCGAAAAATAATTATAATATCAAGTTATTTTACCATATTTCTAATTAAATTACAATAGAAAAAAAGCCTCCCTTGTTAAAGGTCGCGGGTCTCCGGTGGAGACCTCTGCGAAGCAGAAGCGATGTCTGAGTGTGAATGTGAAATTAAGATTGCAAAACATATAACATTGTATTATAATATCCTCATCAATTTTTTCGAGGTTATTATGAACGGTGCAAACAAATCAAAATTAAGTTTAATTCTTTCAATGTTCATATTCGGTACAATCGGGATTTTCCGCCGATATATTCCTTTGCCGTCGAGCATACTTGCAATGGCGAGAGGGGCAATCGGTGTTGTTTTTCTGCTAATTTTTATGGCGGTGAAGAAAGAAAAGCTCGGTTTCCGTGAAATCAAAGATAAAATTGTGCTTTTGTGCATTTCGGGTGTGTTTATAGGCTTTAACTGGATTTTACTTTTTGAGGCTTACAACTACACAACGGTTGCAACCGCAACACTTTGCTATTATATGGCGCCCGTTTTTGTGATTATCGCGTCACCGTTTTTGTTTAAAGAAAGGCTTAACTTTAAAAAGGTTATTTGCGTTATTGTTGCCCTTGCGGGTATGGTGCTTGTTTCGGGTGTTATTGAAACGGGATTTTCGGGTGTTGGTGAACTTAAAGGCGTGCTTTTAGGACTCGGCGCGGCGGTGCTTTATGCAACGGTTGTGCTTATGAACAAGAAAACCGCAGGTGTGCCCGCTTACACAAAAACCGTCATTCAGCTTGGCAGTGCGGCAATCGTTTTGTTGCCCTATACATTATTAACAGAGAATTTTGCAGAGCTCACATTTGAGCCCTTGACAATAATAATGATGCTTGTTGTGGGCGTTGTGCATACGGGCTGGTCCTATGCTTTGTATTTCGGTTCAATGGATAATCTCAAAGCACAGACAGTTGCGATTTTCAGCTACATAGACCCCGTTGTTGCCATTATTTTGTCAGCACTTATTCTGAATGAAAAAATGAGCATTTTCGGTGTAATAGGTGCGGTAATGGTTTTAGGTTCAACGATGATTAGTGAATTACCGAGTAAGAGAGAATAAAAAATCCTCCCTCTGACGGAGGGAGAGAAAAAATAAAATCTCTCCCCCAGCCATTTCCGCAAGCGAAAACGACAGCCCCCTCGTCAGAGGGGGCAATTTTTGTGTTATTAAACATATTCATTTTTTATTGTTTTCATAACCTTTGACGCAATAGGCACGGCGCTTTTTATTGCCGAGGTGGTATCCTCTACCACAACAATAATCGCAAAGGGCATTTCGTCAAGCTGTGAATAGCCAATAAACAACGCGTTTGGGTTGGCATCGGGGTTGTCGCTGATTTCTGCCGTACCTGTTTTTCCGCACATCTTCATTTTCGGGAAATAACTGTCACCATATTGATTTGTCACATTTGAACGAAGCATTTGGTCAAGCTTCTGTGCTGTGTCGGTGGTGAAATATTCGCCAAGCACCGTGCTTTCGGCAGTAAAATCACTTTTGCCCTCGGGGGTTGTGATTTCTTCAACAAGATACGGAGCTATTGCCGTACCACCATTGGCAACTGCAGAAATCATTGTTAGCATCTGGCAAGGATTTATAAGTGTTGTGTACTGACCAATGCCCGCCCAACCAATGTCGAGTTTTGATGAATTTGTAAGATTTATTTTGCTTGTTGTAGCCTTGATTTTTCCGCTTACGGTCATACGCTCGGCGGAGTTAAATCCAAGTCGCTCTGCGGTTGCGGTGAGCTTTTCCGCACCCAATTCGTCGGCAATCAGCGCAAATGCCACATTGCAGGATTTATTAAGTGCTTTCTCAAAGCTGATTTTACCGTGAGTGCCGTTACAGATTACATATCCCTCGCCGATTTGCACCTTGCCTTTACATTCAAAGGTGCGGTCATAAATATCGGGGATGTTTTCAATAGCGCAAGCAGATGTAATCACCTTAAAGGTTGAGCCGGGAGTGTAAAGTCCCGAGAAAAAGCGGTTCATATAAATTCCGTCATATTTTCCGCTTGTATCGGTGTTGATATCGTCGGGCTTGTTGAGAATGTCATAGGTAGGATTAGAAACAATGCAAATCAATTCGCCCGTCTTGTAATTCATAACCGCAACTGTACCCTTTTTATCACCGAGTGCCTTGTATGCCGTTTCGCACACCTCTGCGTTGAGAGTAAGAGTAATATCGTTGCCCTTGCCGTAGCGTTTAAGATTGTAAACACCGTCGGTGAGGGTATAGCCCGTCAATTCGTCTTTGAATGAGGTTTGAATTCCGCTTGCAATGTAGCCCGCGGAGTCGCCGACAGTATGAAGTACAGCCTTGCGGATATTTTTATTATCGTTATATACTCGCACGCCGTCCTCGGTAGTGACAAGGATTTCGCCGTTGGTGTCTTTAATATCACCTGCGGTGGCAAGATTTCCCGAGAAATACAAATGCTGATTTGCGCGGTTCATTGCCCAATTGTCAGCGTTTGAAATAAGGTTAAAATAGAGTAAAACCCCGCCCGCAAGGAATAAAAGTATTATTGCGTAAAGTGAAAGTGCTCTTCTTCCGATAGATTTCATTGACGAACACCTCCGAATCTGTAAGTGCTACGGTCAACTGCCTTGATAAATGCCAAAAGCAACCAGCAGGCAATCACACTTGAACCGCCTCGGCTGATAAATGGCAGAGTAACACCCGTCATTGGTAAAATGTCGTTCACACCGAACACATTGAGTGCCGCTTGAAAAAGCATAAGTGCCGCTGCGGCACAAGCCGCAATTGCGTAAAATGACGAGCGGGCATATTTTGAATGACGGATTGAATAAACGAGTAACGCAACATAAGAAAGTAAAATTGCCCCCGCCATAATCATACCGAATTCTTCACATACTACGCCGAAAACCAAATCTTCAGTTGCGGCGAAGATGTTGCGAAGCTTACCGTTGCCCAGCCCCACACCGAAAAGCCCGCCACTTGCCGAGTAAATCATAGTTCTTGTCTGTTGATAGCCTGAGGTGTCGAAATATTCCCAAACATGACCGTATGCGGCAAAGCGGTTTGCAACATAGGGACGGAATAACAGCACTAAAAGTCCGCCCATAAGCACAACGGTGCAGACAAGGAAAAGTGTACGGATATCGCCTGAGCGCATAAATGAAATCACGATAAATGTGAAGAAGAAAATGAGTGCTGTGCCGAAATCGGACATCAAGAAAAGACAACCAACGCAGGCAAAGGCGAAAATAATATATTTTGTCAAGCTTTTATTGGATTGGAGCTTTTCAAGTGTTGCCGCACCAACAAAAATAAAGATTGCTTTCACAATTTCAGAGGGCTGAATAGAAAATCCGCCGATGTAAAGCCAGTTTTTTGCGCCGTTTGTAAAAGATGCAAAAGCGAGTGTGAAAACGAGTGCACCAACACCGATTATTGCCGCGGGAATTCGCAAAGCCATAACGCGTTTAAGGTCACGCAAAAGCCATTGCAGGAAGATAAATCCGCCAATACCCATAAGCACAGCAACTAACTGCTTGATTGCCTTATCTGGATAAACGCTTGCGGTTATTGAAAGTCCTATTGATGTGAGCAAAAATGCAATAAGCTCAACCTCAAAGCCTTTTCGTTTAAGACCTAAACCTGCAACAATGAAATAAAGATATTCAACCAAAATGTAAATGCCAAAGGTGATTATTATGCTTGTTCTGAATTCTTCAGCGGATTTTGAAACGAGTGTGAAAAGACAGGTAAGCTGAAAAAGAGTAATAACAAAAAGCATTATTACTAAATTGACATTTTTAGTTTTCTTAAGCATAATATCACCTACTTTCGTAGGGGTCGGCGTCCTCGACGACCCGTTGTAGTTTAATATAATATTTGGTTAGGGTCGTCGAGGACGCCGACCCCTACATTTTTAAGTCTCCTCATACAAAAATGCGAAATCGCCCATTCTGATAACATCGCCGTCTGCAAGGGGAGTTACCGTATAAACGGGCTCACCGTTGAGAGTAGTTTTTGTAATACTGCCGAAATCTTCAATATGCCATTTATTACGGCGAAGTGTCAGCTCTGCCTGACGACGAGAGATATATGGTGCAGAAATTTCAACATTACTGCCCTCTTCTCTGCCGATTGTCACGAAATCACCGTCAAGGTCAAATTCAACACCGTCAACAATATTTACAAGTCGCGGGCGGAGTATGGGCTTTTCTTTTTTGTGAGAAATATCCTTATCTGCCTCACTGCCCATATAGAATTTCATAATCGCAGTGCCGAACGCAATAACATCACCGTCAGAAAGCTTGGCGTTTTTCTCAATCTTTTCGCCGTTCAAATAAACTCCCGTTTTGGATTCTGTATCGAACACATAAAATCCATCCTTGCGAAGTGCCACGACCGCGTGTGAGCGTGAAACGGTGGAGTTTGAGAAAACCACATCGCAGGATTTACTTCTGCCCACCGAGGTTTCATAGCAGGTGATGGGGTGTTGCTCATTGTTCGCCATATTCACAAGTACCGCATAAACCTTTTTTTCGGGGCGCAGACGAATAAGTGACCATACGCAGTTTATTATCACCGCAATGGCAAGAATTGAGAGAACATATCGCATAATATATTCAAGATTATCCATTTCTGCACCTCTTTTCTATAGTTATAGTTTATCTATAATAAGGATAACTTTTACATTTATTCTTGTCAATTAAATCATAGATAATGTAACAAAATTTTAATTTTTCTGTAATCAAATTTAATAATTATATAAAAGATAAACCATTAACACTCCCTCAGTCAGCGAAGCTGACTGAGGGAGTGCTTTTTTTGCAAACTCCTTCCGTCAACGCTTACGCGTTGCCACCTCCCTCAAGGAGGGAGGGGAATAGGTAATACTTTACTCAAGTATGAAACTGTGGTAAAATAAATATATAATTTTTAAGGAGTTGTTATTATGAAAGAATTATTCTTCTCAAATATTCCGGCATCGATTGCGGTAATCGGTCTTGTGGGTTACTTTTTCGGTATGGCGATTGTGTTTATCATAAGCCCCATTAAAAATGCCCAAGCATTTGCAATCAAGCCCGTTGACAATGCGGGCAAAACAGAAATCCGTGTTTATTACGGCGGAATTTCATTCGCTTTAGGTGCGTTTTTGCTTTATCTTACAATTGCACTCGGTACACCCGTTTATTCTCTTGTGGGCGGACTTTTCTTCTCAACAACGGTTTTTGTTACAAGAACAATTTTCTTGTGCGTTGACAAGGGTTGGAAATGCCCATACACAAAGCTTGCAATTCCCGCAGAGGGACTTTTTGTAATTGCACTTTGGACTTGCTTTATTCTCTCAAAGGTGCTGTATTAATTTATGACGGATATTGAAAAAACAGTACAAGCCCGACTTTTTGAATTGCAGGATTTATCTTATCGCGATTTTCATTCAAGGTTAATGCTCACTGTACCAAAAGAGAAAATCATTGGTGTGCGTGTGCCCGAATTACGCAAATTTGCAAAGGAATTCGCAAAAACTGAAGACTCGAAAGAATTTCTCAAAATTCTACCTCATAAATATTATGAAGAAGACAATCTTCACGCATTTTTGATTGAGCAAATCAAGGATTTTGACGAGTGTATATCCGCTTTAGATGATTTTCTTCTATGCGTGGATAATTGGGCGACCTGCGATATGATGTCACCAAGGATTTTCAAGAAAAATACTGAAAAATTATTGCCGAAAATTGAGAGGTGGTTAATTTCTGACTATACATATCAGGTGCGTTTTGCAATTGGTATGCTAATGAAGTTTTATCTTGATGAAAACTTTGATGAAAGGTATTTGAGCCTCGTGGCAAGCGTGAAATCCGATGAATATTACATAAATATGATGATTGCTTGGTATTTCGCCACAGCCCTTGCAAAGCAGTGGGGGAAAGCTCTTTCGTATATTGAAAATAAAGCTCTCGACAAATGGACTCACAACAAAGCAATTCAAAAAGCAGTTGAGAGTTATAGAATAACAGAAGAACAGAAAGAGTATTTGAAAACTCTTAAAATTAAATAGAACCCCATAAAACAAAGCGCCCCTTGTTAAAGGGGAGAGGGCCACGAAGTGGCGAGGGGATTCCTTTTAATAGGAAGATGAATCCCTCCACCGCCTACGGCGGTCCCCCTCCCTTTGACAAGGGAGGCTTTTATTTTTTATAAATTTTACTTATTTCTTCGGCATTTTCACCTTATTAAGCTTTGCGTTGATTTCAAGGATTTGTTCCTTTGTGAATGCACCGCCGAGCATTGATATAGCACGCTTAATTGTAAAGCCCTTTGCCATACCGTAAATGTTTTTAAGCATTGCGGGAGTCATCTTAAATCCGCCGATTACTCCGCCACCTTTCTTCTCTTCGCCGTTTTCATCCTTACCGCCCATTGAATTTTTGAGCATAAGAACGAATTTGAGCATTACAAGCTTACCGCCCCAAGTGCCCATAATATCGCCGATTGTGTTGTTGATTGAGAAATATCCGTCAGGAGTGCTGATTTCAAACCAGTTAATAACCTGACCTTCCTCTTTCATAATATAAGCCTCGTTGGGAGTGTCAACCTTGTTGATTGTTCCGCAGTCTTCAAGGTCGCCTGCAACAGCTTTGAGTTCAGTTGTACCCTCATTCTTAACATCAAAGTAGAAGAATGGATATTTGCCCTTTGTCTGCTTGCCAACGCTTACACCGTTTGCAAAAAGCTCAACCTCGTCACAGTTTGAATAAACAGTAACCTTTGTCACATCTTCAACGCGGTCAATGTAACGCTTGCCGCAAAGGTGTACCATTGGCTTGTCTGAAAGCCAAGCCTGATATGCATAGAAGCTGTCTTTTTTGTATTTACGGTCGAATGTGATAAGACCCTTGTGGTTCATACCGTTTTCGCCACCCTCTGCACGAGCGTCAGCGGCAAAGTCGAACATATTCCATACATGAGTTGCCCAGAGATAAGGTCTGTCAGCAATCTGCTTGATGAGTTCTTCGTGGTAATATGCCTGATATTCTTCTGTATAGTCGCCCTGTGTGGGATTTGATGTGTGCCAGTCGAGAGCTTCGCAGCCGTATTCGCTGATACCGATTGGCTTGTTGGGATATTTCTTGTGGAAATCATCAAACCAAGGGCCGTTCATATCGGTGCTTCCGCCGTACCAACCGAAATAGTGGTTGTATGAAAGCACATCACTGATATGTACATATTCGTCATCGGGTGAGCACATTGAAACTGCTGCAACTGTTGTAAGACGGGTTTTGTCCATATCGTGAACAAGGTCATTTAAATCCTTGTGGTTTTTAATAAGGTCGGGTGTTGAGCCCGCAATTGTAATCTCGTTTGAAAGTCCCCAAACCACGATTGACGGGTGATTATAATTTTGAACTACAAGCTCTTTCATCTGTGAGATTGTGTTGTCATAGCCGTCTTTCATATGGCTTGAAATATAGGGAATTTCTGCCCAAAGCACAAGACCTGCCTCGTCGCAAAGGTCATAGAAAACCTGTGAATGCTGATAGTGAGCAAGACGAATTGTGTTTGCACCCATTTCGAGAATTAAATCAAGGTCTTCTTTGTGCATTTCAGGAGTAAGCGCGTTACCAACATCGGGTCTGTCCTGATGACGAGATACACCGCGGAGTGAATATTCGCGACCATTGAGGATAAATCCTTTTTCGGGGTCAATCTTGAATGTACGACAACCGAAACGGGTTGAAACTGTGTCAACCTCTTCACCGTCGCAGATAAGAGTTGCCTTTGCTGTATAGAGATATGGGTCTTTTAAACCGTCCCAAAGATGAACATTTTTAATTTCGATTTCTGTATCGTCATCGTCTTCTTTTGTGGCGATAACTTCACCGTCTGCAATAATTTCATAACGAACCTTGCAGTTGTCATTCTTAAAGAATGTTTTAATCTCGATTTCTGCGTCTGCACCCTTGATTTCGGGAGTAACCATAATGGCGGGTGAGCCGTAATAATCAAGGTCAAAATGATTTTCGGGTACACCGATAACACTGACATCACGGTAAATACCGCCGTAGAATGTGAAGTCAGCATTCTGCGGATAAACGCGGTCATTTGCGGAGTTGTCAACTGCAACTACGAGCAAGTTTGTGTCTTTGATGTCCTTGATTTCTACGCGGAATGTTGAATAACCGCCGTCGTGCTTTGTAATCTCCTTGCCGTTCCAATAAACTACGCAAGATGAGTTTACACCGTCAAACTGAAGATATTTAACTGCGCCCTCGGGCAATTCTTCAGCCTTGATTTCTTTTGCAAAATAGCAAGTGCCTCTGTAATAGTCATTTCCGCCGTCCTGACCATCTTTGCCGTTCCAAGTGTATGGCAAATCGAGTTCAGTCCAGTCAGCAGGAAGTGCTGTGGGGGCAGATTTAGCGTCTTTTGAGAAAAGCCAACCGCCGTTAATCACTTTAATGTTTCTCATAATAACCTCCGTATGTATAACACAAAAAATTTTTGGCACCCCCTGCGAGAATCGAACTCACATCTAATCCTTAGGAGGGATTTATTCTATCCATTGAACTAAGGAGGCGTATGTAGGGGCGATTCACGAATCGCCCGTAATTTATTCTGCTTTGTAATTTTCTGCCCAGGTGTCAACTACTGCAGAAAATTCTTCACCTTTCATCTTTTTAAGACAATCGGTACGGTAGGTGTTGTAATATCCGTATTCCTCGCTGAAAATATCAACACGATTTACAAGAAAAATGTAGTCGCCCACGGCAATTACTTCGGTTTTGCCTTTTTCAACACCTTTCACGGCATTCCAGAAGCCCTCGGGGAATGTGCCGTCTGAAAATGCGTTGATAACGGTGTCGCGCACTTCGGTATTTTCACCGAGAGAGCCTACAGCTTCTTCAACTGAAGAGCCCTCTGATACCATTTCGGCAACAGATTTAAATGAATTCGTAATTTTATCTTTTTCAGCGGTGGACATAGCGGTGGATATGCCGTTATCGTCAACATTGAAAAGATAACCTGTCACATATCGGATTGCCGCATAATTATCTTCAAAATATTTCTTGATTTCTTCTTCGGTTACGGGCTTGTCACCGTCTTCTGCGTAATAATCTGTGAGCAATACATCTTTATAAGCCGATGACAACTCAATTTTATAAATAGTCTGTTTTGAGATGCCGTTTTCTTCATAAAATGAGCCATAAAGATGCCACAAATCGTTAACATGGGCAGAAACCTCTGCCTTGATGTTTGAATCAAGCGCTAAACCGCGGTTATGGAATTCTGAATTAATTGCAACATATCTTGAAATCTCGTTTAAAATGGCATTTTCACTCGCTTCGCCGTCTTCGCCTTTTTCGGCTAAAAGCTCAAAATAGGTGTAGATTTCATTGTCGATTTTTGTGCCGTTGACTTTTACCTTTGAGATTGTGCAGGAGGCAAGCGAAAGCACCATAATGGCAACAAGAATAAGGGAAATAAGCTTTTTCATTATTTTTCTGCTCCCTTGTTTTTAATATATTCCTTATAAAGCTCTTCTTTTAAGAGCCTTTCTTCTTTTTCTTTTTGTCTTTGCTCTTTGACTTTTTCCTTGTTTTTGCCGATAATTCCGTTTCTTAAAAATGCCACAAGAAGCATTGCGATAATTGAACCTGCACTGCAACAGATAAAATCCCACATGGTGTCGGTGTTGCCTTTTTGAAGAGTCAAGCCGTAAATCTGGTCCATTGAAAATTCATAGATTTCCCAACCTACCGCAATACTCAAAGAGAATGCAAGTGAGAAAAGTGACGACATTGCAGGGCCTAAATTACCACCGCGTTTGCGGTAAACAATGTTTGCAAAATCATAGCCAAACCAAGCGGCCAAAAATCCTGAACAGAAATGTGTTACAAGGTCAAAATGCTCAAAGGTTGTGCGGTTGTTAAGAGTTGAGCCGATGCATACCGCAATAAAAATGAAAAGATTGAGCATTGTTTGTGAGGTGTAATCAACCTCAATTATAAAGGATTTACCACCGAAAATCTGAAAGAAATCCCATAAATGAGTAAAAATAATGGCGAAAATAGCCTCTAAAAATTCAACCACCGAACCGTGAAAAAGCCCGTAAATACCCCAGCCTAAAATAACAATGCGTAAAATAAGCCAAAGTATTTTATGTGATTTTGGTAAATAGCCGAAAGAATTAGTCATATTTTTCACCGAATGTTTTATTTCTGTAAAATTATACCATAAGTATGGTAAATGAGCAACCGTCAATATAGATTTCGCCGTCCACAACCGTACCGTTCATAAGTGTATGCGAATTTCTGTAGTTTTCCGGCAGACGATAGGTTATGGGGTGCTCGTTGCGGTTGACAATTACCATAATATCACCGTTTTCGTCTGCTCTGCGGTATGCAATACAACCGAGCATTGAAGAAACAGGATAAAATCTACCTTTTTTGAACACAGGGTTTTCCCGTCTTATTCTGCCCAATTCCTTATAGAATTTTATAAGCTCGTGGTTTTCGTTGCCCCAAGGGTAGCACCCACGGTTAAAGGGGTCTTTATAGCCCTCCATTCCCGCCTCGTCACCATAATAAACTGAGGGTACACCGGGGAGGGTATATTGAATAGCGGCGGCACATTTCAAAAGCTGAATTCCTTTTTCGTATTTGTAGCCGAGGCTGTGACAAGCTTGCCACGCTCTGTCGCGGTATTCACAGCTCTCGCCCGCAATTTTTGTTATTGCGCGCTCTGTGTCGTGAGTGCCAATGTGATTCATCATAACATCAAGGCATTGCTTTGGATAATTTTCAACTATATCCATAATGGTTGCCATAAAAATTTCTGCTTTTCCGCTACGGCAAAAGTCAAGAATAGCGTTTGCAAAGGGGTAATTCATAACAGAATCGAGCTGTTTGCCAAGCAAATATCGTCTGCGTGCGCCATAGCTGTGCTTTGTGGTAGCATCCTCCCAGACCTCGCCCATAAGCAGAGCGTCGGGCTTGGTTTTCTTTAATCTGTCACGCAATTCGTCAATGAAAATATCGGGTAATTCGTCGGCAACATCAAGACGGAAGCCGTCAGCACCCGCTTTGAGCCATTTTTCGATTATACCACCCTTGCCGTTGATAAATTCGCGGTATTCCTTGCCCTCTTCAATAACCTCGGGCAGAGTTATAAAACCCCACCAGCTTTGGTATTTATCGGGGTAATTTGTGAATTTGTACCATTTATAATATGGGCTGTCGGGTGAATTGTAAGCGCCCACTGTGTTATATCTGCCGTTTTTGTTGAAATAAACACTATCCGCACCCGTGTGTGAGAATACACCGTCGAGAATAATGTGAATTCCAAGGTCTTTTGCGGATTTGCAGAGAGCTTTAAAATCTTCCTCAGTGCCTAAAACTGCGTCGATTTTACTGTAATCAGCCGTGTCATAGCGGTGATTTGAATGAGCCTCAAAAATGGGGTTTAAATAAATACAACTGACACCTAAATCGGCAAGGTAGGGGAGCTTTTCTTCGATTCCCTTTAAATCACCACCAAAAAAGTCATTGTTGAGAATTTTGCCCTCAGCGGTTGGTTGCCATTCGGGCTCTGCACCCCAATCTGAACGCATATTGCGGTCTGCGGGGATATTTTCTTTTTCTGTACCCGAATTATAAAAACGGTCGGGGAAAATCTGATAGATTATTCCGCCCTTAAGCCAATCGGGAGTGGTGAAATCCTTTTCGGTAACGGTTAACTGCCAATCGTTGCGTGCACCGAAGCCCGCTGAAAATCCGCCAACACCGTTATTGATTTCAAGAACTGAGCTTCTGCCGTAGGATGAAGAGAAATCGAAATGATACCAATAAAGTCCCTCGCGGGAAATTGAGGTGTGAATATCCCAAATTTCAGCATCTTCACCTGACATACCAGCCCAAAGCATTGGCCTTTCTTCATAGCCGCCATCGTCACGACGAAGCATAAGGCAAGCACCACTACAACAAAATGAACGCGGAAGCACAAGACGGAAGTGAATTTCTTCACCCATCTGCACACTGCCGAATTTGTCTTTGAAGAATGAATCTCTTGAGTTGTAGGGAATAAATCCCATAGCTTCACCTGCTTAGAATTAGATAGATGTTTTTACCGCTTTCATACCGTGTGATGTGCGGTATTCGTTGAGCCCCTTGCCCACGATTTTCATTGTGCGGTTATATGAGGCTTTACCATTAGAAATACTGCTGAGCCCAAGCTGTGACCAGTCACTTATGGAAGCATCTAACGGAATAATATCATAAACTTTTTTGCCGTTTACGGTTTTCATATCAACCCATAGGGGAAGAATGTTTACATCTGAAATGGTGACTGTTCCGTCGCTCCACTTTTCAAATGAGAATGAGAAAATCATTCCGTCCTCTGTGTGTCCGTTTGGTGCGGCACCTATGAGGTTACGGCGCTGATTCGAAAGTGCGTTACCGATTGAATAAATGCAGATTGTCTCGTGTCCCGTTGAAGAAACAAGAGTGTCAAAGGGCTGAACAACATGGGGGTGACCGCCCACTATAACATCAACACCCAATTCGCAAAGCTTTTGTGCGATTTTTGTTTGATAATTGTTGGTGTAAGTCTGGTATTCGTTGCCCCAGTGCATAAAGAAAACTATTGCTTCTGCACCCTGATTTTTCATTTGATTAATGCTTTTTTCTGCATCTGTGTAAAAAGAGTTTAATTTATTATAGTTAAAGCTGTTCACAAGCGGTCCTGCCTCGGCACTCAGGGTAATGCCGTTAAGAGCCTTGCGCCCGTCAGATGAACTTTTGGTTTCATAGGTGTAGCACATCATACCCACCTTAATGCCGTTTACATTATTTACTGAAAATCGTGGTGCGGATTCGCTCAGGCGTGTGCCCGAATACTGCAAGCCCATATCGTTTACAACCTGTACAGTTCTTTTCATTCCCGAAAAGCCCGTGTCGTATGTATGATTGTTTGCGGTGAGAAGCATATCGACGCCTGCACTTTTAAGAGCAGTTACGATTGAATCGGGTGTGTTGAACGTGGGATAGCCTGAATACTCTTTTCCGGACCCGCCGAGAGTTACCTCAAGATTTGCAATCATTCTGTTGTATTTTTTATAATAGGGTGAAACCTTTGTGAATGCGTCATTAAAATCATATGTACCGTCAGATTTTTTAGCCGCTTTAAGAACATCGTTGTGAATTAAAATGTCACCCGTTACACCGAAAGAGGCAGAAGAAACCCTTGTTGCACCCTCTGAAGGCACGCGGATAGTTGCATCTGTTTTATCTGATGGCTTGGTGGTAGTTTCTTTCTTTTTGGTGGTTGATTCGGTAGATGTTTCTTTGGTAGTCGTTTCAGTAGTTGAGCTTTGGTCGGTGGTAGAGGGATTAGTGGTGGATGAGCTTTCGGTTGAAGAGCTTCCCTGCTCACTTACATTGGGCTCATAAACGGGCACGGTCTGCCTTGAGTTGTGTATTGCAATAGCTGAAAACACAAGAACAACTGCCAACGCTATGGCAATAGCACCGCGGATAATTCTTTTTTGCTGAATTCGGTTATTTTTATCAGGCATATTCCTTACTCCTTATTTTTTCACATCCATCATTATATTATACTTATTATAAAATCTTATGTCAACTGACTTTTAATAAGAGTGAATACTATTGATTTTAGAGTTTTGCTATGTTAAAATTAAAATGTATATAATATTGGTAGGGGGATTTACTTTATGTTTAAACTTTATGCTGAAATGAAAATCGGTGGTGGTGACCGCGCATATTCAAGCTATGAGAATGAATGCTTTGATTTTGATTTGAAAGAAACCGAAAAAAGCATCAAGGGTGTTTTTACCGCTAAAAAGGATATGGAAATGAAAAGCTTTGCTCTGACAACAGAGAAAGACTTTGATGATGACGATTTGTTCTATGCAAACGGCTATCAGGCATGGACTACTTCAAGAGAATTTTCAAAGGACGATAAATTTGACGGCCTTTTTGAGCCTGCAAAAATCACAAAGTTTACTGCTCATTTTGCAGGACTTTCAGGTGACTACCATTTTGCAACAAGCTATGGCGAAAAGGGTAAGTTCCACGGATATACATATTGCTATTTCCGTGAAAAAGGCGAAGAAGAAATTAAGCTTTACGGTTCAAGAAGTGAGCGCAAGGGATTTACCGTATTTGAAGTTGATATGAACGACGAAAAGTTCACAATCAGAAAAGATGTTGAGGGTTTAACACTTAAAGCAGGTCAAGAGTATGAAATGTTTGATATCGCAATCATTGAGGGCGATATGAACAAGGTTATGGATAAATATTTCTTTGACTTTGTTGGTTGCAAAAAGCCTGCAATCAAGCACCTTTCAGGTTACACCTCTTGGTACAATTATTTCCAGAATATCAACGAAGAAATCATACTTCGCGACCTTAACGGACTTGACCGTGCAAGCGAAGAGGTTAGCATTTTCCAGGTTGACGACGGTTATCAGCACGCAGTTGGTGACTGGCTTATTACTGACCACAAGAAGTTTCCCAACGGAATGAAATATATTGCAGATAAAATTCACGAAAAAGGCTACAAGGCAGGTATCTGGCTTGCACCTTTCAGCGCACAGTGTAATTCAATCCTTGCAAAGAAGCACCCAGAATGGTTACTCCGACATAAGAGAAACGGTAAAAAGATGCTCGGTTGTCAGGGCTGGGGCGGTGCTTATACACTTGATATTTATCACCCCGAGGTTCGCACATATATCAAAAAGGTTTTCGACACAGTTCTCAATGTGTGGGGCTTTGATATGGTTAAGCTTGACTTCCTTTACAGCCAGTGCATTGAGCCACGAAACGGTAAAACCCGTGGTGAAATTATGTGTGACGGTGTAGATTTGCTCCGTGAGGCTTGCGGTGACAAATGGATTTTAGGCTGCGGTGTGCCACTTGGTGCTTGTATGGGCATTTTTGACGCTTGCCGTATTTCTTGTGATGTAAATAAAAACTGGAGATTTGAGCTTAAAAAGAGCCTTAACATTAACTCTATTGTTACAGGTATCAGATTTAATGCTGAAATCCCATCTTCACAGAATGCAATTACCAACACTATTTTCCGTAATCATCTTGACGGCAGAGCATTCTGTAATGACCCCGATGTATTCTTCCTTCGTGACATTAATATCGGCTATAATATGGAGCAGAAGCTTCTTCACGGTAAGGTTAACACAGTTTGCGGAAATGTTCTTTTCGTTTCTGACAACGCAGGCGATTTTGATGATGAGAGAATTGAATACTTAAAGGAATTCTTCAGAGATAAAGATTACAGAGTAAAAATGGCTGAATTTGAAGATGAAGATGTTATCCGTCTTGAATTCTCAGAGGACGGCGTTGATAAGACATTAAGATTTAATCTTACAACAGGCGAAAGCAATATTTACGAGGTTTTATAAGGCAACCACTGATTAAAATTTTATGCATATGCCTTGACGGATAATTTTCCGCCATTTCGCCCCAAAATCCTCGTTAATACACAAAGTATTGCCTGCGGTTTTGAAACAAAATGGCAAAAAATTCTCTCGCCAATCCATATACAACAATTTTATCAGCGGTCGCAAAATGTTCTTTTTTAGTGTGTGGGTGAAAAAATGAAACTTGCAGTTATCGGTGGTGGCGGTGTCCGTTCAATGTTTCTTGCTAAAAGTATTGCGGGCAGAGCTGAAAAGATGGGGATAACGGACCTCGTCTTTATGGATAACAATGAAAAGAAGTTAAATATTTACGGCAAGATGGCGAGAGAAGTCTCTCGCCGTCTTTGTCCTGCTTTGAATTTTACATTGACTACTGACGGTAAAGAGGCTGTAACTGACGCAGATTTCGTGATTACCACAATCCGTGCGGGCGGTGACAGAATGCGTTGCCGTGACGAACGAATTGCCCTTGACCTTGGTATTCTCGGTCAGGAGACAACGGGTGCGGCGGGCTTTTCATTTGCTATGCGCAGTATTCCCGCACTTAAAGAGTATTGCGAGCTTGTGAAAAAATATGCAAAGCCCAATGCGTTGGTGTTCAATTTTACAAACCCTGCGGGTGTTGTGTCACAGACTTTACGCGATATGGGCTACGATTTCACATACGGAATTTGCGACGCACCAAGCGGAATGTTGCGCAGATTTGAAGAATTGTACGGCTATCCTGAAAATTACCTTGACGCACTTTGCTATGGGCTTAATCACTTGTCTTTTTTCAAATATATCAAGGCTGACGGCGTTGACATAACAAGCAAGATTGTAAGCGATGACGAGGCTTATAAAAATACAGATTTGCGTTATTTTGACAAGGAGTTTTTAATGCGCAAACAGTATGTTCCCAATGAATATATGTATTATTTCTACAACCGCGAAAAAGCCGTTGAGAATATTCTGAATGCACCGATGACACGCGGTGAGCAGATTGCAGAAATAAACGAAAAAATGACTGAGGCGCTCTCAGATGTTGATATAGAGAAAGATTTTGAAAAGGCTCTTGAAATCTTTGATTATTACTATGGTCTTCGCGAGAATTCATATATGGCAAGCGAAACGGGTGAAAAGCGAAACTCAACATGGCATTTCGATATGTATTCCGCTGACGATGGCGGTTATGCGGGTGTAGCACTCGGAATTATAGACGCTAAAAATATGCAAAGCGATAAAAAGGTGATTGCCTGTGTGCCTAACACCTGCAAGTCGATAGATTTTCTCTATGAAACTGATACTGTTGAAATCTCTTGTGAAATTAAAAACGGAAAAGTGACACCAATTCAGATTGGTGATGTGCCCTTTGAAAATAAAGAGATTATCACAAGAGTTAAGGCTTATGAGCGACTTGCTTCAAAGGCAATTATAAACTGTAACCGCGAGAGTGCAATTGATTGTTTGTATCTGCACCCGCTTGTCAGCTCATACTCACTTGCGGAAAAGTTAGTTGACAGCTATATTGAACTTAATAAAGATTATACGGGAGAATGGAAATGAGCTTTGTTGCGGCTTTCGGAAAACTGAATGTTGACTTGCTTTATGCGGGTATGCCACGAATCCCCAATGAGGGTGAAGAAATCTATTCAAAGGATTTTAAGGTGTGCCTTGGCGGAGGCTTGCCCGCAACAATGATAAATTGCTCTCGTTTGGGTGTTCCCGCTAAAATCGGCACTTTTTTGGGTGACGATATGTTCTCCCAGTTCGCAAAAGGTGAACTCGACAAAAGCGGAACAAAATACGAAATCTTCAAAAGTGAGAATTATCCGCTGAATGTGACCTCGGCAATAATTACTGACCGTGACCGCACCTTTGTATCATATGGCGGAAAAGAGAATTACACAGACGAAATACTTGAAAAAATCTACAATTCTCTCAAAGGTGCAAAAGTTGTTGCAATTCAAGAGAATATTTTGCCCGTTTACAAAAAACTAAAAGAGGACGGCACAATTTTAGTGCTTGATACGGGTTACAGCGAGGATATGTCAATAGAAAAACATCGTGATTTAATTGAAATCGCAGATTATTACACCCCAAGCATTGACGAAGCCGAAAAAATGACGGGTACTCGCGATTACAAAGAGGCTCTTAAAATTCTTGGTGAATATTTCGAGAAACCAATTGTTAAATTAGGTAAATGCGGTTGCGCGGGGTATGACGGCGAATTCTTTAAAATAGATAATATCGACGAATTTAAATGCGTTGACGCAACGGGAGCGGGCGATGCCTTTCTTGCGGGATTTATCTATGGATTATATAATGATTTGCCCTTTAAAGAGTGCATTTTAGCGGGCAATATCACCGGCGGAAAATGTGTGACGGGAATAGGTTGTTTGACAGAATATATAAATGAAAAAGAAATCAAAGAATATATAGAAAAATACCATAAATTGATTAAATAAGGTGATAAATATGAGCAACAACAAACTTGATGTTTCGCAGCAGATGGCTACTGCACCCGTATGGAAGCTGATAATAAAACTTAGTATTCCCGCAATTCTTGCACAGATTGTAAATCTTCTTTACAATGTGGTTGACAGAATTTACATAGGTCATATGGAGGATGTGGGCACAGCGGCACTTACGGGTGTTGGACTTTGTAACCCTATAATTGTATTGATTTCAGCGTTTACAATGCTCGTTGCCCAAGGCGGTGCACCCCGTGCGGCTATTGAAATGGGCAAGGGTGACATAAAAAAGGCAGAGAAAATTCTCGGCAACTGCTTTAGCTTGCTTATGGTTTTTGCCGTATTGCTTACAACGGTGTTTTCAATATTCGGCGAAAAACTTCTTATGCTTTTCGGCGCGAGTGAAGACACAATTATTTATGCACTACCCTATATGCAGATTTATGTTGCGGGCTCAATTTTTGTGATGTTCAGCCTTGGTCTTAATATGTTTATCACAACGCAGGGCTTTACAAAAATCAGTATGGCAACGGTGCTTATAGGTGCAATCTGTAATATCGTGCTTGACCCCATATTTATTTTCGGATTTAAAATGGGCGTGCAGGGTGCGGCGCTTGCAACAATTATTTCTCAAGGTGTTTCAGCGGTTTGGGTGCTCTCATTCCTTTTGGGTAAAAAGACAAAACTCAGAATAAGAAAAGAAAATCTTCTGCCCTCGGCTAAAATTCTTTTGCCCGTATTGGCACTTGGAATTTCACCGTTCATTATGAACGCCACCGAGGCAGTTATAAATATTTCATTTAATTCGTCACTTCAAAAATACGGCGGTGATATTGCCGTTGGTGCCATGACTATCTGCACAACGGTATTCCAGATGGCTTGGGTGCCCGCGCAGGGTATCGGTCAAGGCGCACAGCCCATTATCAGCTACAACTACGGTGCAAGAAATGCTGACCGAGTAAAGCAGGCTTTCAAAGCATTTCTCACCATCTGCTTTACATATGTATTTATATTCGGTGCGCTCATTGAGCTGTTCCCGCAGTTCTTTATCAGTATTTTCAATGATAATCCCGATTTGGTGGATACTGCCACATGGGCAATAAGACTTTACGGTTGCGCAATGACCTTCTTCGGTATTCAGATGGCAGTTCAGCAGACATTTATAGCATTGGGCAAAGCAAAAGCATCACTGTTTATTGCTTGTCTTCGTAAGGTGATATTACTTGTTCCGCTGATTTACATTCTGCCGAATTTCTTTGAGGATAAGGTCTTTGCAGTGTTCCTTGCAGAGCCCGTGTCCGACGCAATTTCAATTATCACTGCGTCAATTGTGTTCTTCTTTGTATTCAGAAAAGAAATGAAAGAAATGAAAGCGGAGTAAAAAATACTGTACATTTTTACTTTGTTGTGTTAAAATGCAATATATAATTAGAATGAACTTTTAGTTTACATAAAGGGGAAAAAGAAAATGGAAAAAGAAATTTATTCTCTTGCCTTTGATATTGGCACAACGGGTGTTAAAACCTGCCTTTTCAAAATCGGCAAATCAATTGAGCTTTTAGAAGCGGCAACTGAGGGGTATAATCTTTATATTATGCCAAACGGCGGTGCAGAGCAGGACCCAGACGAGTGGTGGGCTGCAATGTGCTCAACCTCAAAAAAGGTTATTAAGAATTCAAAAATTGACCCAAAAAACATTTACGGTATTTCTTTCTGCTCACAGATGCAGGGCTTGGTGCTTGTTGATAAAGACGGCAAAGCGGTTCGTCGTGCGTTCAGCTATATGGACCAGCGTGCAACAGAAGAAATTAAAAAGGGTATTGCTTATGGTCCACAGATTGCAGGTGCTAATATTGCAAAGCTTCTTCCCTCACTTGCAATTACAGGTGCGGTTGCAGCAAGCGTTAAGGACCCTGTATGGAAATATAAGTGGACAGAGGCTCACGAGCCCGAAAACTTCAAGAGAGTACATAAATGGCTTGATGTTAAAGAATATCTTATTTGCCGTATGACAGGCGAATTCGTTATGACAAAGGATTCAGCTTTCGGCGCATTGCTTTATGATATTAATAAAAAGTGCTGGAGTCCTAAAATTTGTAGCTTGCTCGGTGTTGATATGAAGCACCTTGCCCGTATTGCTGATTGTACCGAAAAAATCGGTGAGCTTCGTGAACAGCAGGCAGAAGAATTGGGCCTTGTTCCCGGTATTGCAGTATTTGGCGGTGGCGGTGACGCAACACTTATCGGCGTTGGCGCAGGTGCTACAGAGCTTGGCGACACTCATATTTATCAGGGTACATCGGGTTGGGTTTCAACTGTTACCGACAAGAGCGTTGTTGACGCAAATGCTATGATTGCTGCGGTTGTAGGTGCGGCTGACGGTATTTATAACTACTTTGGTGAGCTTGAAACTGCCGGTAAGTGCGTTGAGTGGGTTAAGGACCATTTAGCACTTGATGAAATTGACATTTATCTTGATAAACAGCACGACCTTAAGCACAAAAAGGCTGACCGTGAGGTTGTTTTCACAAATCTTTATGATTATATGATGGCGGTTGTTGACTCAATTCCTGCAGGTAGCGGTGGTGTAATCTTCACACCTTGGCTTCACGGTAACCGTTGCCCATTTGAAGACCCCAACGCACGCGGAATGTTCTTCAACATCAGTCTTGAAACAGGCAAAACAGAAATGATTAGAGCCGTTGTAGAGGGCGTTTGCTTCCATCTTCGTTGGTTCCTTGAAACTGAAGAAAAGAAAGTTAAAACCTCAAAGACAGTTCGTTTTGTAGGTGGCGGAGCACTTTCAGATGTTACTGCACAGATTCTTGCAGACTGCACAGGCAGAGTGGTTGAAACCGTTGACAGTCCTCAAAATGTCGGCGCAGTTGGTGCGGCAGTTCTTGTTGCAATTGATGCCGACATAATTGAAAAGGTACAGGATGCTAAAAAGCTTATCCCTGCAAAGAAAACCTTTACTCCCGATATGAAGAACAAGTCGGTTTATGACAAAAATTTTGAAGTTTTCAAGAAGCTTTATAAGTCAAATAAATACAACTTTGCAGAACTTAATAAGTTAAATTAAATGATAAGACGGTTTGCCTTCCCCTTGAGGGGAAGGGGGACTGCTTGCGGTGGATGAGGTGGAATTCATAGGGTTGGCGTCCTCGCCCCTACAACACCTCATCAGTCGCTTCGCGACAGCTTCTCCTCAAGGAGAAGCCTTTTT
>JAZNYY010000044.1:0-24824 GCA_045594645.1 Candidatus Fimenecus sp. | reverse complement strand
TTGAATTTGTCTAACTCATTTATATGGTTATGTAATCTTGTAGGGGCGATTCACGAATCGCCCGTTTGTAGTTTAATTACACACTTTGGAACGGTCGCTTCGTGAAGCGACCCTACATAGTATTATGTTCTATGTTGGTGAAGTATAAATTTGCGTCGCAGAGCATAATTTTGCGCTTTGCATTTTACATTTTGCATTTCGACAAACTCCAATTTGTAAAACTTACTATTGACATTAGCTCTTTGTAGTGCTAAAATTCATATAAGTTAATATTTAACCAACAAACCGATGATAAAGAGTAGTAATTGATTCTTTTTCGTTTATAGAGAGCCGATTATGGTGGGATTTCGGTAACGAGAATTTCAATGAATGGACTTTTGAGGGCAATCCGATATGTAGGTGCGACGGAGGGCAACCGTTACAGTGCTGAGTGTATATTTTGTACACGGTGAGTGCGTATTAAAAATACGAATTTGGGTGGTACCGCAGATTTTCAGTCTGTCCCATAATTTTGGGGCGGATTTTATTTTTATAAAGGATTGATTTTAATGCTTTTAACTAAACGATGGCGATTTTAAAATGTAAAACGCAAAGTGTAAAATGTAAAATGAAATTGATTTTAAGGAGTTTTTACTATGACATTAAATAATGTAAATTTTGACACATATTTCAACAATTATCCCGACAAAAACGGTTACTTCGGCAAATACGGCGGAGTTTATGTTGACGACAAATTAAAGGCGGCTATGGCTGAAATTACACAAGCATACTTCACAATCTGCCAATCAAGAAAATTCATTGCAGAGCTTCGCAGAATTCGTAAAGAGTTCCAAGGCAGACCCACCCCCGTTTCACATCTCGAAAGACTTTCAGATGCTATGGGTGGCAGAGTTCAGCTTTATGCAAAGCGTGAGGATTTAAACCATTCAGGTGCTCACAAGCTTAATCACTGTATGGGCGAGGCACTTCTTGCAAAATATATGGGCAAGAAAAAGGTCATTGCTGAAACAGGTGCAGGTCAGCACGGTGTTGCCCTTGCTACTGCGGCGGCATATTTCGGACTTGAATGTGACATTTATATGGGTGCAGTTGACATTAAAAAGCAAGCCCCTAATGTTGCCCGTATGAAGATTTTAGGTGCAAATGTTATTGAGGTTACTCACGGTCTTCAGACTCTTAAAGAGGCAGTTGACGCAGCGTTTGACGCATACAGCAAGGAATATGAGCATTCCATTTACTGCATCGGCTCAGTTCTTGGCCCTCACCCATTTCCAATGATGGTGCGCGATTTCCAGAGCGTTGTTGGTATTGAGGCAAGAGAGCAGTTTATTGATATGACAGGTCATTTGCCCAACGCTATTGTTGCCTGTGTGGGCGGTGGCTCAAATGCGGCAGGACTTTTTGCAGGTTTCTTAAATGACCCCGTTGATATTTACGGCATTGAGCCCTTGGGCAGAGGTCCGAAAATGGGTGACCACGCGGCCAGTCTTAAATATGGCACAGAGGGTATTATGCACGGCTTTAACAGTATAATGCTCAAAGACGAAAACGGTGAGCCCGCTCCCGTTTATTCAGTTGCAAGCGGTCTTGATTATCCTTCGTCCGGTCCTGAGCACGCATTCTTGCAAGAAATCGGCAGAGTTAAATACGATGTAATCGACGACGAAGAAACAATCGACGCATTCTATAAGCTTGCTCGACTTGAGGGTATTATCCCCGCAATTGAAAGCTCACACGCAGTAGCATACGGTATGAAGCTTGCAAAGACTATGGACCACGGCTCAATCCTCATCAATCTTTCAGGCAGAGGCGATAAGGATATGGACTATGTAATTGAGAATTATGGAATAAGATAAAAAACTAAGCACCAACCGTTTGGTTGGTGCTTAAAATTTTGTCTAACTACTCCACCTTTGATACAAATTACCCCAAGGTTGCAAATTCAAGGGGCAGGTTGCAATTTGAAAGAGTAGGTTGCAAATCGTGTTAGTAGGTTGCAATTTAGAAGTTTTGGTCTTTCAAATTTCAATTTGAAGTGTGTCATTTCAATATCTCACTTTTTATTTGCTCAGCAATACCTTTTGCCTCTTCGATAAGTTTAAAGGCATTTGTGTTATAAAAATCCTCAAAATTTATAACTTGAGCTTGTTGGTTTGAAATGAGTTTATATATCCGACCATTAAATTTCATAAGTTTACTGTATATTTCAGTCGGCATAAAGATGAACAAGGTAGCCTTATTTCTTTCGATATATGTGTTTATTTCATTCAACTTTATATTAAAATAATTTGCATCTGCATATGATGTTGTTTCCATGGTCTGAATATCAGCATCCACTTTTATTTGAATATCTATGGAGTCTAGTATGCCAATCAATTCACAAAACACTTCATATTGCTTGTCTGTTTTCCATTGTTCTTTTTCTTTTTTTGATTGGAGTTTATGAGCAATAATTATGCCAAGCAATGTCATTAAACCACCAATAATAGCACTTACGAAGCTATTAATAAAATTGAATAATTCATTTTTCAAATTAGCCACCGACATCTCCGCTTTTTTACATACATTTCTAATTGTTGTTTTCCAATTCAATTCTTGCTAACTGTCCACTACTTTGTGTACAATAATAATGATATGTATCTGAAAATTGTTCGCCAACCTCCATTTGAGGAAAATCGTTTCCGCCCAACATGCCTGAGCCTATTAAGTTGCCCGCTTCATCATAAGCATAAACATTTGCATCAAATGATAGCCAATCCAATTTGTCGTTTCCCGTCCAGCTAACTTTCTCAAATGTTACTTTCAAAGTATACATTTGAATCGCTTGATCATATGACAATTTGTAGTCAACAACCTTCGCCTTCATGTCTGCACCATTCTTTAATACTTCCGGATAAACAACTTCAATATCTATAGGTGCTGCTGTAATAGGTTCTGTTGTTTGAGGTTGAGTTACTGTTTGATTATTTACGCCAAAATTATCTTCTGTCTGTGGTTGATTATTACCTGAGCCCTGATAATCATTACCACCACCAAATAAAGCAGAAATTATTATAACCACAACAACTGCAACAATGGCTATTATTATATATTTCCTTTTATTATCATTTTCAATAATCGGTTTGCTGTTATTAACAATAGGATTTTCTTCTATTGGTTCTCGAATTGTTTCGTTGTTTTCAATAATGCTATCAACCTTAAATCCACATTTGTTGCAAAATACACTTTCATTACTTATTTCATTACCACAATTTTTACAAATCATTTTCTTTTCTCCTTACCATGTCATATCTATTTCAAAACGAATATCTTCGTTTCTTCCACCTACATAGGTTGCTAATTTAAAATAAATTGTTGTAGGTCTTTGATTGTCTAAATCCGAAAGAGGAATACGAACAGTTATTTTTTGATATTCTCCTTTGACTACTTCTGCCTTTTCATACTCGTACTCAACAGGAACGGTTTTATCATATGTATCGTTTATTGAGGCATAACCAAAACCTCTTAACAAAACCGAATAGTTTGTTTGCAACTGCATTTCCATATCAATATACAAATAATTATTTTGAATATACGGAGTATTGAAATTATAATCATCATCCGTTGAACCTGTTACATGATACCAATGAAGCACTGCGTCACTCACATCTGTCTTACCGGCACTTACATATACAGTTACTTGACCTCCGTCACTTAACCTTGAACCATGACCCGGATTTGTACCTACAACACACCCTGCAGGTTGACTATTATCATTTTCATATACAATAATCGGACTATAACCTTTTTCCATCAATATTTGTTTTGCGGCATCTTCTGTAACACCTACAACATTTGGCACACGACTACCGCCAAGCAGTAGAACTAACAGCAAAATTACTGCTACTGCTCCGGCAATGAATATTATAGTTTGTTTACTGACTTTCGAGGGTATTCCAAACTTTACAGATGCTGTTTCTTCAACGTCTAGTTTTTCATTACAAAAAACACATTTTTTAATATTTGCTGGATTTTCTTTTCCACACTTGGAACAAAAAATAGACATTTTTATCACCCCAATTGACTTTATTATATCTGCATTACAGATAAATGTCAATATCTGTAATACAGATAAGGCATAATAAACATGGGTGATTTCTATGGTGTTTAAGAACTTAAGGGCCATTCGTGAAGATAACGATTTAAGACAGAGTGATATTGCTAAAATTTTAAATGTTTCCCAGAACACATATTCACAATATGAAAATGGTGTAATAGCGTTAACTGCAGAGGTTTTAATTAAACTTTCAGATTTTTACGGAGTCAGTATCGACTATCTATTAGACAGAACAGATAACAGAAAATAGTATCAAGAAACCACATGACAATCATTATGTGGTTTTTATTTATAGTTGATTAGTATTTTGGTGAAATTTATACTACACGCACTTTTACAATTCCATCGGTACTCCTAAAGACACAAAAAGCACTCATTTTCAGAGTGCTTTGAGTCATAAAAAAGACCGAAACCCCTATATTTCAAGGGATTTCGGTTGTATTACCTAAGGTGTACTTAGGTGGTCGAGGTGACAGGATTCGAACCTGCGACTTCTACGTCCCGAACGTAGCGCTCTACCAAACTGAGCCACACCTCGATATATTCTTTTCAAATGCTAAAATATTATAATATGTTTTAGTTCATAAATCAAGTGCTTTTTGAATTAATTTCTCTCCCTCCGTCTTTTGCTTTGCAAAATCCACCGCCCTCGTCAGAGGGAGGCATAGGCACAATTCATACTTAAAGAGAAACTATCCAAACTTTAGAGAATAATTACCAATATTTTCTTGACATACATTTTTCAGAGTGTTATTATTTAGAAGTTACAAAAATCGTTCAACCTAAATTTTTGAAAGGAGGCAGAAACAAAATGACAAAGAGATACTGGCAAACTCGTGAACCCCGCGAAATTATGAATATTTCTGCCACCTTAAAGGTAATACCCCATTCTTGCGATTGATTTTTTCATTTGGGATATTGTATTTTAGTGCCGCAGAAATTCTTTCTGCGGTTTTTCATTTTTATTCGAGGAGGTTTTTTAATGAGATGGATTAAGCTTCACGAACCCGTTAAAGTTCCCGTGCTCAAAAATGTTTTATTTGCGCTAAAGCTCGTTTGGGAAGCTGACAAGCGACTTTTAATCGGCTATCTTGTTACGGAAATATCTAACAAGGTACTGACAATGTATCTTCAGAATATTTTGTTCTTGAAAATATTGTTAAGCATTATTGACGGTGATGCAGATTTCAAAACATACTTTATTTATCTTTTACTGTTTTTAAGCATATGTGTTGCCATAAATATAATAGCAAACTATGCTACGCGTCAACGACTTGTTGCAACTAAGGTTGTACTTAAAAAAATTAACAACAAAATTTTTGAAAAAGCCACGCAATTAGATGTGAGTTGCTATGAAAATCCCGAATTCTATGACAAATATCAGCGTGCAACCTTGGTGCTTTCATCGGGCTATTACGATTTACTTTGTTGGGATATTGCAGCGATTATCGGCGGAATTATCGCACTCATCTGTGTTGTGACAACAGTTACGGTTATTAACCCAATGTATCTGTTATTCTTGTTGCCTGTAACACTTGTTTTTGTAATTGAAGTTTTCAAGAGCAAGGCAGTTTACAAGCGTGACCTTGAAATGACCACAAACAACAGAATAAAGGCATATATTCAACGCACAATGTTTTTAAAGGATTTCTCAAAAGATATGAGAACCTCAAACATTTTCGCTGTACTTATCGGTCGTTTCAAAGCGGCAATTGATGCCAATGTTGTAATACTTAAAAAGTACGGTATTAAACTGTTTATTTACAGTATGGTGAGCTCACTTTTTAGCGATTTTATACCCATTATCGGCACTTACGCCTTTGCGGGATACCAATTTATATTCACAAAGGCTTTGACAATTTCAGACTTTTCGGTTGTGCTTTCATCAATCAACTCTGTTCGTGATTCAACAATGAGCATTGCCGAGGGTTTTGACGAAATGACGCAAATGGCTCTTTTCTTCCAGAATTTGCGTGATTTTTTTGAATATGAACCTAAAATCACCGATGGCGGTAAAGACGCAGGTGAATTTGAGAGCATTGAATTTAAGAATGTTTCCTTCGGCTACCCAGACACAAACAGGACAATCCTTAAAAATGTTTCATTTAAGATTACAAAGGGCGAAACAATTGCAATTGTAGGCGTTAACGGTGCGGGTAAATCCACACTGGTCAAACTGCTTTTGCGTTTTTATGATGCTGACGAGGGTGAAATTCTTTACAACGGAATAAATGTTAAAGAGTATAATGTAGCATCTCTCCGTAATGCTTTTGCGACAGTTTTTCAGGATTACAAGAACTTTGCTGTGTCAGTTAACGAGAATATTATGTGTCACGAATGTACCGACGAGGAAAAGAAAATTGCAGAAAAGGCACTCAAACAAAGCGGAGTATGGGAGAAAATCTCAAGTCTGCCAAAGGGTGCAGACACCGTACTTACCCGCGAATTTGAGATTGACGGCGCAGGACTTTCAGGCGGTGAAAACCAAAAGGTATCTGCAGCGCGTCTTTTTGCCCGCGATTTTGAGGTTGCAATTCTTGACGAGCCAAGCTCAGCCCTTGACCCTATTGCAGAGTACAAAATGTATGAAAATCTTATTAAGGTAACAGAAAACAAAACAGTTATTTATATTTCGCACAGACTTTCAAGTGCTGTATTGTCTGACAGAATTTATGTTATCGGCAACGGCACAATTCTTGAATCGGGAAGTCACGCGGAATTGATGGCTCAAAACGGTGAATATAGTAAAATGTTCACCCTGCAGGCATCAAGCTATAAAGGTGAAAGCGAGGTGACTGAAAATGTTTAAGAAAAAAGAGAAAGAAAAGACACTTCACTCAATGCCCTCAAATATTTTCTTCTTTGTGCGTCTTATGTTCAGCATTTCGCCATTTTTAGTTATCGGCGAACTCTTTTGGGGACTTTTAATGATACTCCCCAACAACCTTATTCGCGTTATCGGTGTTAAATATATTATTGATGTTGTAACCGAGGATAAAGATTTAGAAAGAATTTTCTATGCTATCGGCGTAATTGCCTTGGTGCTTATCGGCTCAACAGCTATTTCGTGGCTGTTCAGAGAATTCTATTGGAACAAAGAACGCGAAAGGCTTTACTACGGACTTAACAAAAAGCTTTATGAAAAAGCGAGAAGTCTTGACCTTGAATCTTATGACAATCCTGAATTTTACAACAGTTTTATTCTCACCATTGAATCATCATCTGACAATATTCAAAATCTTTTGGGACTTGTGAGAATGTATGTGGGTCACATTATTTCACTTGTGACGGTTTCTTCGGTATTGTTAGCAATTGACCCTTGGTGTCTTGCTATTATTTTAGGTGTAATCTGCATTTTCCTGCCAATCAGTAAAAAGGTTGGTACACTTATGATGGAGCGCCGAATTGAAAACGCGAAATTCCACCGTCGTTCTGACTATTTTCAGCGTGTTTTCTATTTGCAGGATTACGCAAAAGAAGTTCGTATGAACAACATCTCTCCTTTGCTTATTGACCGCTACAACGATGCGGCAGACGATGTTATTAGCAATCAGCGAAAATACTGGAATAAGATTTCAACATTAAATTGTTTACAAGCTCTTGGCGTGCAAGAATTAGGCTTTATGTTCCTTCTTCCTATTTACTTGGGATACTGTGTTCTTGTTAAGGAAACTCTTTCTGCAGGTGATTTTGTTGCCACATTCAATGGTGCACACGCAGTTGCTATGTCCTTTCAATTCTTGACGGTATGGGCATTGGCTCGTTTTTCAGAGCAAGGTAAGATGATTGATAAATACCGTGAATTCTTAAAAGCTGATTTCAAGATTAAAAACGGTGGTAAGGCTGCACCAAAGACCGAGCCCAAAGAAATCACCATTAAGAATTTGTCATTCACCTATCCAAATAACGACAAGCCAACGCTTGAGGATATTAATCTTACAATTAAGCCATATGAAAAGATTGCTCTTGTAGGCTACAACGGTGCGGGCAAGACAACTCTTACAAATCTGTTGTTAAGGCTTTATGACGCTACCGAGGGCGAAATTCTTATTGACGGCGAAAACATTAAAAATGCAACGGCGGACTCTCACCGTGACCGTTTTGCCGCAGTTTTTCAGGATTTTCAAATTTTCGCCTGTTCTTTAGGTGAAAATGTGGCTCTTGATACTAATCCCGATGAAAAAAGAGTTGAAGATGCTCTTAAGCACAGCGGATTTAACAAAGAACTCAAAAACGGTGTGAATTCAGAGCTTTTACGCGAATTTGACGACGAGGGTGTTATGCTTTCGGGCGGTGAGGCACAGAAAACCGCAATTGCCCGTGCATTCTATAAGGATTGCCCCTATGTAATTCTTGACGAGCCCTCGGCAAACCTTGACCCCGTTGCTGAATATAATCTTAATCAGGCTATGATTGAGGCGGCACAGCACAAGACGGTTATATTCATTTCTCACCGACTTTCAACCACCGTTAACGCAGACAGAATTTATGTTATGGAAAACGGCAGAATTATCGAAAGCGGTAGCCACACAGAATTGATGGAATTAAACGGTACATATGCGTATATGTTTAATCTTCAGGCAGAGAAATATAAAAATAAATGATTTCATTTTAAGGGGATACCGAGTCGGTGTCCCCTTAAATATTTCAACAAATTGGGAGTTTGTGAAAATGCAAAGTGCAAAGTGCAAAGTGCAAAATGCAAAATTATGCTCTGCGACGCAAATTTATACCTCACCAACACAGAACACAATACTATGTAGGGTCGCATGCGCGTTGCGACCGCTCCAAAGTGTGCAATTAAACTACAAACGGGCGATTCGTGAATCGCCCCTACAAGATTACATAACCATATAAATGAGTTCGACAAATTCAAATTTGACAAAACAAATAAAGCAAGATATGTTGAATTTTGCATAAAAAAACAGCAGACGGGGTCAGTCGTCTGCTGTTAATTTTATATCTCGATTTCAACTGCTTTTCCTGTTTCCAAGGATTTTTTTGAATCGAGAACTCTTTGATTTGTTGAGCCACGGAATTTGCAGTTAAGGGATTTTTTTGCCAATATGAACTTACCGTCAATTAAAATGTCGGTCTGCTCTAAAAGGTGACGCCAGCCCTCATTCTTCGCCATACCCTTATAAAGTTGCTCAAAGGTATAGCCCGTATAGGTTACAATGTCAAGGCCTAAATCGTGCACCATTTTGGCAAGAACTGAAAAGTTTTCAGCCTGCTCAAAGGGGTCACCGCCCGAAAGGGTAACGCCCTTAAGCAATTTATCAGCCTTTACTGCATCGATAATTCGTTCCGCGCTACTTTCGTACCCGCCGTTCATATCGTGGGTTTCGGGGTTATGGCAGCCCTCACAATTGTGCTTACAGCCTTGTGCAAACACCACGAAGCGCCAGCCCGGTCCGTCAACGATTGATTCACGGATAACACCTGCAAGTCTTAGGGGCGTTGCCATTATACCTGCTCCATTTCTCCCTTGCCTGTGCCGATTGAATGCTTAACTCTGTCTTGCACCTCTGCATATTTAGCATCGTTAAATCTATCAAGAGTACCAACAAGGTAGCCTGTAATTCTGCGGATTCTCTCAAATCCTACGCCTTCGCCAACCATTACTTTTTCTTTCTTAGCCATTGTTATGCCTCCTTAAAATTGAAATATTGTTTGTTTTTATTCTACAGGATGTGCCACTTTGTCTGCTTCTTCAAGCTCGTTGATGTCGCAACAGTGAACATCCTTCTTGTAGCCATTGAGTTTCTTGAGAACTTCAACATCAACGCCCTCGCCCTCGCGTCTGCCACAACGAGGACAAACATCACCGATAATACCTGTGTATCCGCAAACGGGGTCGCGGTCAACGGGGTGGTTGATTGAGCCGTAGCCGATGCCTGCATCATACATACAACGAACTACTGCTTCAAATGCGTCAAGGTTCTGTGTGGGGTCGCCGTCCATTTCAATATATGAAATATGACCGCCGTTTGTAAGTGCGTGATAAGGTCCTTCAAGCTTAATCTTATCAAACGCAGAAATTGGATAATATACGGGCACATGGAATGAGTTTGTGTAATACTTTCTGTCAGTAACACCCTCGATTACGCCGTAACGCTCGCGGTCCATTCTTACAAATCTGCCTGAAAGTCCTTCAGCAGGCGTTGCGATAAGTGAGAAGTTCATACCTGTTGCCTGACTTGCCTCATCTGTACGCTGACGCATATGATGAACAATTTCAAGACCTAAGTTCTGTGCTTCTTTTGACTCACCGTGGTGCTTACCTGTAAGAGCCTTCAATGTTTCTGCAAGACCGATAAAGCCGATTGTAAGAGTACCGTGCTTAAGAACCTCTCTTACCTCATCATCAATACCGAGTTTTTCAGAATCAAGCCAGATACCCTGTCCCATAAGGAATGGGTAGTTACGAACTCTTCTCTTTGCCTGAATTTCAAAACGCTCAAGAAGCTGTGCAATAACGATATCAATCTTTCTGTCAAGCTCTTCAAAGAAATAGTCAAGGTTACCATGAGCCTTAATAGCAATTCTTGGAAGGTTAACAGATGTGAATGAAAGGTTACCACGACCGCCTGTTACCTGACGAGACTTATCATAGTTATTTGTAACAACTCTTGTACGGCAACCCATATATGCAACTTCTGTATTGGGGTCACCCTCAACATATGTTGCCTTGTTATAAGGAGCGTCCATAAATGAGAAGTTGGGGAACAAGCGAAGTGCTGATACACGGCAAGCAAGCTTGAACAAATCATAGTTCACATCATCGGGATTATAGTTTACGCCAGCCTTAACCTTGAAGATGTGAATTGGGAATACGGGTGTTTCGCCGTTACCAAGACCGGCTTCAGTTGCAAGAAGAACATTCTTGATTACAAGACGGCCTTCGGGTGAAGTATCTGTACCATAGTTGATTGATGAAAAAGGAATCTGCGCACCTGCACGAGAATGCATTGTGTTAAGGTTATGCACAAGTGCTTCCATAGCCTGATATGTTGCGCGGTCAGTTTCTTTTTCTGCCTTGTCAACTGCAAACTTCTGAATCTTTTCTGCGTCTTCTGCTGTGATACCGAATTCCTTAACAAGAGCCTTATTTTCATACTTCTGATAATCGTTATCATTTGCAAGGCAAGGTGCTACGCCGTTCTTTTCTTCAATTGCATTGCAGATAGCTTTAACTGCGTCCTTTGCATCGTCTGCACCGTGAAGAAGCTCAAGTGCCTTTGCAACATTTTCGATATACTTCTTCTTATATGTCTTTTTAACACCGGGAGCCATACCGTAGTCAAAGTTAGGAATACTCTGACCGCCGTGCTGGTCGTTCTGGTTTGACTGAATTGCAATACAAGCGAGAGCTGAATAGCTTGCAATGTCGTTGGGCTCACGAAGGAAGCCGTGACCTGTTGAGAAACCGTCCTTGAAAAGCTTGAGAAGGTCAATCTGACAGCAGGTTGTTGTAAGAGTCAAGAAGTCCATATCGTGAATATGGATATCGCCCTCTTGATGAGCCTTTGCGTGCTCGGGCTTTAAGATGTGAAGTACATTGAACTGCTTTGCACCCTCTGAGCCGTATTTGAGCATTGTACCCATTGAGGTGTCGCCGTCGATATTTGCATTTTCACGCTTAACATCGTTATCCTTTGCAGAAACGAAGGTCAAATCCTCGTAAGTTTTCATAAGACGAGTGTTCATTTCGCGAACGCGAGAACGCTCTGCTCTGTAAAGAATGTACTTCTTTGCAGTTCTTGCGTGACCTGTTTCGATAAGTGTTTTTTCAACATAGTCCTGAATCTGCTCAACTGTGGGAGTTGTGATTCCGTCACGCTCAATATATTGTACTGCGGCTTTTGCAATATCCATTGCCTCATCATAGTTGTTACCGCCTGTTGCCTTTGCTGCCTGATAAACAGCATTAGCGATTTTTTCAATTGAAAAATCGACCTCGCGACCGTCGCGCTTTAAAATCTTTTCAATCATTTTACGAGTCCTCCGTTTTGTGTTTCTGTTGTTTATTGATACACAATATCTTGTGTTCAGAATTCGAGCAAGTATCATTTTATAGTATATTCACATTTCTGTCAATATATTGTGTAACAAAATAATAGACAAAAAAAGCAGTTGATTTTTAGCTATTTTTTTATTCAGTGTGCAAAACCCTTGAAAATGCGTGGTTTTGGGTATTGTGAAAATGTACAAAGACAAAAAATCGACTGTTTTTGCATATTGATAAAAAACAAGCTGACCACAATATATTGTGGCCAGCCTTTAGTGTGCTAAATTGATAAAATTATACATTATAATACTTTTTCATACGGTTTTTCTTTAAAATATGAACTATAAGTATCACAACTATTACTGCAATTACCGAGAAAAAGCCAATATACAACCCGCCTGCGTCATTTTCGCCCTTAACCTTCATCCAAAGGTTGTTCATATACTGAAGTGTATCTGTAGGAAGATTGTGAAACTCTTGAGTATTCTGTAAGTTTTCGGGATAAACCGCCTCACTGCCCGCAAGAGAGTAATCTTCATTCTCAAGAACTGCAGTATTTGGGGTTGCATAATAGATGTATTCTGCATTTGCAAGGGCAATTTCGGGCTCCATCATAAAATTGATAAAAGCCTCAGCGCCTTTTTTGTTCTGTGCGCCCTTTGGAACACACATTGCGTCATAAAATGTGTTTACACCTTCCTCGGGGAACACAAAGCCCAAGTCGGGATTATTTTCAACCATCAGCTCGTAGTCGCCTGCATAATAGGTTGCGAAAGCGTATTCGCCACTTTCCATTTTAATGAAAACCTCATCCATTACATACTCAGGCTTTACGGTCTGTCGTTGCTCTAAAAGATATTCAGCCGCCGCATCCCAATCTGCCATATTGGTTGTGTTAATACTCTGGCCGAGTGCAAACTGTGCTACCGCAAAGGCATCGCGGGGATTATTGAACATAAGCACCTTGCCTTTATACTGCTCATCCCACAGCACTTTCCAGCTTGTCGGCTCTTCGCTTACCATTTTCTTATTATAAATAAGTATGGTAGTTCCCACATTATAGATTACCGCATAATCACTTATGCCGTTTTCCACAAGATAGCCGTATTTTTCAATATCGAAATACTTTGAGTAATTGGGAATATTGTTATAATCAAGTGGCAAAAGCATTTCTTCGGACAAAAGTCGCTCAATCATATAATCTGACGGAATAACAATATCGTAGCTTACTCCTCCGCCCGAAAGCTTTGAATACATATTTTCATTTGATTCAAAGGTGGTATAATTCACATCACAGCCCGTAAGACGCTCAAACTGAGTGATTACATCAACCTCTTCATCATCAATGTATTCGCCCCAGTTGTACACATTAAGCACAGTTCCCTGCAAACCAAGACTTTTATAATACTCAATAGTTTCCTGTGAAAAGATTTCAGCATCTGTATAAATAGGTTGAGTTGGAGTTTCTTCTTCATTGTTGCTATTACCACAAGCAGACATTGAAAGAACAATTATAAAGACTATTAAAAGAGAGATAATCTTTTTCATTATTTATCCCCCTTTTTTGCTCTTTGCTTTTTATCAGAGCGTGACTGTGCCACATTCATAAGAATTAAAAGGATGAACATTGCACCGAAAATGAGCGTTGAAAGAGCATACATATCGGGCTTTACTCGTTTCTTTGTCATTGAGAAAATATGAATAGGCAAGGTCTGAAAATCGGGTCCATTTGTAAAGTAACTGATTATGAAATCATCAAGTGACAATGTAAATGCCATAATAGCACCCGAAATGATACCGGGAAGAATTGCGGGGAAAACCACCTTGAAAAATGCTTTCAAAGGGTGACAACCCAAATCCTGTGCCGCCTCGAAAATTCTGTTATCGGTTTGTCGAAGCTTCGGCAGAACGGACAGAATTACATAGGGCAACTGAAATGTTACATGGGCGATAAGCAATGTGCCAAAGCCCAAAACATCGCGTTTACTGAACATTGCACCTGCGAAAACGAACAAGAGCATCATTGAGATACCCGTTACGATTTCGGGGTTCATCATTGGGATATTTGTAACTGTCATTACAGATGACTTTATAAATTTGTTTTTCATAGAGTTAAGTCCCACAGCCGCCAAGGTGCCGAGAATTGTAGCAATTGCCGCCGAAGTGACCGCAAGCACAATTGTGTTTTTAAGTGCGTCCATTGTGACTTTATCTTGAAAAAGACGCTCATACCATTGAAGTGAAAAGCCCTCAAAGATATATGTGCTCTCTGATGAGTTGAACGAGAAAACCATCATTACCACCATCGGTGCATAAAGGAATATGAACACAAGGGCGATATAAAGCTTTGCTAAAGGAGATGTTTTTGTCATATAAGCACACCTCCGTCGTCATCGCTGTCGGTGAAATAATTAAGCACACCGAGGCAGATTAAAATCATAACCATAAGCACAAGCGAGAGCGCCGCACCTAAATTATAATTGTATGCGGTCTGGAACTGACCCTCAATAACATCACCGATTAAGGTAATTTGACCGCCGCCGAGCTTTTGGGTAATATAGAATGTGCTGACACTCGGCACAAATACCATTGTAACACCGCTCGCAATTCCGGGAATTGTAAGTGGGAAAATAACTTTTCTTAAGCAATAGAACTTATTACAGCCCAAATCCTGCGCCGCTTCAATAAGTGATTTATCCATTTTTGACATTGCGGTATAAAGTGGCAAAATCATATAGGGCAGGAAGTTATAAACCATACCCAAGATAACCGCACCGCCTGTATTGAGCATTTGTAAAGGCTCAATACCGAAAACTCCTAAAAAGCGGTTGATTACACCCGATTCACCCAAAATTGTAATCCAAGAATAAGTACGGATTAAAAAACTCATCCACATAGGAAGCATTACAAGCATTGTTGCAACACTTTGGAATGACGCCTTGGTCTGTGCAAGGAAATAGGCAAATGGGTATGCAATCAGCAGACAAATTGCGGTTGCAACCGCACCGTAGCTGATTGAAAGTATAAATGTAGTTGTGTAATCGCCGATTTGTGCGATATTAGAAAATGTGAATGCCCCTGTGGTGTCGGTAAAGGCATAATAGATAACCATTATAAGAGGCGCTACTATGAAAAGCACCGACCAAAGCATATATGGAGCATTCATAAGTTTTTGTGCAAGGGAGGATTTTTTCATAAAGCGTACACCTCCCCTTATGCTTCAGAGAGTTCGTCGAACTCGTCACTGAATGAGCTGTAGTCACCGTAAAGTCCTGAATACTCTGACTTTTTCATAATGTGCATTTCGTCAGGGTCGATTGAAATTCCGATTACATCGCCGACCTCACTCTTTTCGGTTGTCTGTATCATCCATTTGAAATTATCAATATCAACAATAATCTCATAATGAACACCTTTAAAGGTAACTGATGTTACCGTACCCTGAAGCATTCCCTTTTCGGGAGAAACAACATCAATATCTTCGGGGCGAATAACAACATCAACGGGTTCATTATGTTTAAAGCCCTTGTCAACACACTTAAATTTAATGTTGTTGAATTCAACTGTGAAATCCTCTTTCATTACGCCGTCAAGAATATTACTTTCACCGATGAAATCTGCAACGAATGCGTTTTTAGGCTCGTTATATATATCAAGAGGAGTGCCGATTTGCTGAATTTCGCCACCATTCATAACAACAACGGTATCGGACATTGAAAGAGCTTCCTCTTGGTCGTGTGTAACATAAATAAAGGTTATGCCCAATTTCTGCTGAATGTTCTTAAGCTCAATTTGCATATCCTTACGAAGCTTTAAGTCGAGAGCACCCAAAGGCTCGTCAAGTAAAACAACGCGTGGATTAACCGCCAAAGCACGCGCAATGGCAACTCGCTGCTGCTGACCGCCTGAAAGAGAATCGATTTTACGCGCACCAAAGCCTTTAAGGTTTACTAAAGTGAGCATTTCACTTACCTTTTCTTTAATGGCATCTTCTTTCCACTTTTTAAGGCGGAGACCAAAAGCGATATTTTCATAAACATTCAAATGCGGGAAAAGTGCATAACGCTGAAAAATGGTGTTAACCTGACGCTTATAAGCCGGCACACCATTGATATTTTTACCCTCAAAAATAACATCGCCGCTATCCTGCTGTAAAAAACCTGCGATTATGCGCAGAGTTGTAGTTTTGCCACAGCCCGAAGGACCGAGCAGGGTTAAAAACTCACCGTCACGGATATAAAGGTTGATATTATTGAGTATTTTTTGATTTTCAAAGCTTACGCTGATGTTTTTAAGGTCAATGATAATGGGATTGTTTTTCAATTATGCAGCCCCTTTCCAACCGATAGATATAGTTGGGATTGAGCGGTTAAAAATTTAAACCGCCCCACCCTAATTGGTATAAAATAAATATAATGAAATTTTACAAAAAAGTCAATGATTTTGACGAATTTTGATGAAATTTTCAAGACATATTTTCAACTATTTCGCAAAGTACATCAGGATTTCTTGTTGTTATATTATCAGGCGCAATCTCAAGAGCTTCATACATACGAAGCTTATCGTCAACCGTCCAAACCGACACATAAAGCATATTTGAGTGAAAAGCTTTAACAATATCTGCACTCGCACTTTTATAATTAAAGTTTATGCCGATAGCCCCCGAGGTTTTAACCTGACTTACAAGAGTTTTTATATATTCGCTGTCGGTGTTTTGTTCTTTGTCAACATCAATATTGAGATAATATGAAATTCGAGGACATTCCTTTTGAATGGTTTTAACATCTTCAGACTCAATTCCTGTAAAGAAAATCTGCTTGGTTATGCCATATTTGTCAGCAAGCTTTTGCACCTCTGACATATTTGCGGTGCTTTTCATATCAACATTGGCTTTTATATTTTTATTATGTGAAAGGAATTCAAATGCTTTTTCAAGCACCATCTCATCGCCCTTTGGCTCGTCATGACTGAGCACGGGAGTGCCGTCTTCTTTAAAATGCACATCGAATTCAATAATATCTGCACCGTTAGCTACACCTGCGCGCATTGCTTCAATTGAATTGTCATCAGTACCCATACAGCCCGTGTGCGCGGTAATTGTAAATCTTCTCGGAAGTCTTACACTAAAATCTTTATATTTATTAAGCTTCACAGCACGCACCCCAAAAAATATTATTGTTCCCGCAATTGCCACAACAAGCAAAGTGGTTACAGAAGTAAGTAAAATCTGTTTTTTATTCATTTTGGTCTTTTTTCTTGTTCTCATAAAAACACATCCTATTATGCCTTCCCCTTGAGGGGAAGGTGCTGAACGAAGTGAAGCGGATGAGGTGACTTTTCTACGGATACTTCGTATCCTACACCTCACCACCGCCTTCGGCAGAGCCTCTCCTTAAGGATAGGCCTTTATATGTTTACATTTTAATATCAATCGCATAATAAATCAAGTTTTAATTGATTTTTTTGTTTTGTAGGTGTATAATTTATTCGATATAGGTATAAGATGTCGGGGAATCAGGTGAAAATCCTGAACGAGCCCGTCGCCGTATAGCAATTTAAGAGAATTTCACTCTCTGCCGCAAAGAGAGCAAAGCCATTGAGTTTATAACTTGAGAAGGCGAAATTTTCGTATATGCTTAAGTCGGAATACCCGGTCTTTAAGTTGTTTCTGTTGCGAGAGCCGATAAAGAAGCAAGCCACATATCAAGAAAATATAATATTTAAGGAGAAAACACTTATGAAAAAAGTAATGAATTCAAAAGCATTACTGTCTGTTGTCTCACTTGTGCTTATTGCGGCTATGGCACTCTCGTTTGCAGCATGCAGTAACAACGAACCCGAAGCACCTGCAGGAAACGGAGAAAAAAGCTTCGTTTTTAAGGTAGTTGACCTTGACGGTACCGAAAAGAGCTTCGATATCACAACCGAAGCGGCAACAGTCGGCGAAGCATTAGTTGCTGAAAATCTCATTTCAGGTACAGATGGCGATTATGGTCTTATGGTTGACACTGTAAACGGCATTAAATATGAATACAGTGCCGACGGTGCATATTGGGCATTCTACATTAACGGTGAAATGGCAATGACCGGCGTTGATTCCACTGAAATTGTCGACGGTGCAGTTTATTCCTTTGTGGCAACCAAGGCATAATGAGAAATCAGAAATACAAGAAATTAGTTGACCTTATAGTGTTCACTATGCTGGGCGTTATAATGTTGATTTCAAAGCTTCTGATGGAGGGACTTCCCAATATTCATTTAGTGGGAACACTGATTACCGCATACACAATAGTGTATCGAAAAGACGCATTAAAGCCAATTTACATATTCGTATTGCTTTTTGGCCTTTTTTACGGTTTCGGTGCGTGGTGGATTCCTTATCTTTATGTTTGGGCTGTTCTTTGGGGAATGGTAATGCTTTTACCAAAGAATATGAAACCCAAAATTGCAGTTCCTGTTTATATGGCGGTTTCAGGACTTCACGGGCTTATATACGGCACACTTTATGCCCCGGTATATTGTCTTGCTTTAGGTCTTGATTTCAAAGGAATGCTTGCGTGGATTGCTGCAGGATTTTATTTTGACATAACTCACGCCGTAGGAAATGTAGTATTGGGAATTCTGGTTTTACCAATTGCAACGGCACTAAGAAAATTTCACAAATATTAAAAAGAACCGATTGGGGATAACTCCCCAATCGGTTTTGTTATTATTGTAGGGTAATGAATCCCTCCACCGCGTCCCGCGCTCCCCCTATTACTCGCCTGCCGGCTCAGACATCGCTTCTGCTTCGCAGAGGTCTCCACCGGAGACCCGCGACCCTTTAACAAGGGAGGCTTTTAATCAAATGTAAGCGTGCCGTTGGTGTATAGCTCGTGGGCTATTGCGTCAAATCCGTCAACTGCGCCGTCTTGATTCATATCGCCTGCATAGAATTTAGCGGAATTATCTTCAACTGCATAGGTTGTGGCGCAGATTTGCGTCATAACAGTATAATCAGTAGTATTTACAATATTTGATGCATCCACATCACCACGCATTGCAACAAGATACGCTTTAGTTGTAGTACCATCTGAAACGGTCAATGTTGATGTTGTAGTACCGTTTCCGTTTAGTGTGCGGGTAAATCCGCTTGTTGTATCATTTACAAAATAAGTATAATAGTTAGAAACATCCTTACCAACCATTATAACACCGCGGGCGGTATCAAAATGAACATCCTTTGCGCCATATCGCAAAATTCCTACGCCATAAGTATCATTAGAAAGCGTGGGATAAGAAAGTGCGGTGCTTGTATCTGTGAACAGCTTGCCGTTGGGAATATGAATTGTAGAATCGGCAACGGTTGAGTTACTGAAAAATGGTGCTTTTGTGTTACTGCCGATAAGGAAATAACTGTAATAAATATTACTTGATTGGTCATCCCAGGTAGAGTCAAGCAAATACCATTCGCCGTCTTCCATCTGCACCATATTCCATTTATGCGCACCGCCGTTGCCTGTTCCGATAACGGTAATACAAGGAATTCCCTCTCGGTCGCAAAGAAGCTTGAATGCCTCGGCATAGCCCTCGCAAACGCAAACTCCCGTTACCAACGCACCATATGCATCAAAAATATTGGGCTTTGAAATTGTGTTATCATAAACAATGTTGTTTGCAAGATAATCATGAATTGATTTGAGCTTTTCGTGACGGCTGATACCATTCACTTGAATTTTATTTGCGGCTTCAATGATTGCCGCTTGTTTGGTTGCAACATCGTTAAAATCAGAATAATGAGTTGTGTCAATATTCATTGTAATTATTAATGCTGTAATCGCATAAGTGTAAGTTCCGCCACTATTTTGTCTTGAACCACCATAGGAAAACCCAAATCCGCTTGCCCAGAAAAACAAAGGATTATCTTCATTAAGGGCGGTAATTGCCATCATAATATCTTGTCGGGCATTATTTGACGCATTGCTCTTTGATGCTGAGTAAGTGCCTGTGCCCGTAATATTTATATTGGCAAGGTCAAGTGTAATAGTGCCAACCGGTCCTGCTGACCAAAGCTGATTATATATTTCTTTTTGGTTGCTTGTTAACTGATTGTAAAAATATTTTGTTGTATCAACCTGTGTACCACTACTATAAAAATTATTTATACTTACATTTGTTTCAACAGGTAATTCTGTTTCAGGTGAAAACTGAATAACTGAAAATTCATCTGAATATTCAAGCTTGTCGTCTTCGGCAGATGCCACAAGGGGCATTGCACCCAGCAAAACACAAAGTGCCGTTACAAACGACCCAAATTTTAATAATTTATTCGTCATAACGACACCCTCTTTTATTTTTATTATTTAATTACTGCTTTTTGTCAAGGAAGTTTGAAAGCTCTTCCATAAATGCGTTTACATCTTTGAACTGCTTATAAACCGATGCAAAGCGAACATAAGCAACCTCGTCAATCGCCTTAAGCTTATCCATTACAAGCTCGCCCACGCGAACAGAAGTTACCTCGCGGTCAAGAGAATTCTGCAAAGTACTTTCGATTTCGCTTACTGCTTTTTCAATGGTTTCCATCGAAACGGGACGCTTTTCGCAAGCGGTGAGCATACCTTTAATAAGCTTGCTACGGTCAAACACTTCGCGTGTTTTATCCTTTTTAACCACAACTATGGGTACATTTTCGATTATCTCATAAGTGGTGAATCTTTTGGTGCATTTTATACACTCGCGTCTGCGACGGATTTTTTCGCCCTCGTCTGTAGGACGGGAGTCGATTACCTTGCTTTCTTCAAATCCGCAAAAAGGACATTTCATATAAACACTTCCTATATTTTACTACATATAGTATTGTAACACAGATAAACGCACAATGTAAAGGGGTTAAAGCAATTTTTTGAGTTCTCTCATTGCAAAAGTCAGTTCTTTGTCACTTTCATAGCCGTTTTCATACAATTCTATAATATAATCGCCCTTGTAATTATGATTTTTCATCAAATCGAAGAACTTTTTAAAATCAAAACTGCCATTTTTGCAGGGCACAAAGCAATCAGCTTGCTCATTGTGGTCACTGATGTGAATATGGCGGATATATTTATGAAGCGTTGAGACAAATTCAAATGGGTCAAGACCCGTTCTGATTGACTGCTTAATATCAAAAACCATATTGAAATCTTCACCGATATATTCTCCCATACGAAGAAGAAAATCGGGGCTTTCGCTACGGTAATGCACCACATTTTCCTGACAGATTTTAAGCCCCTCGGCTTTGCCCATAAGAGTCAACTCGCCAAATCGGTCAAAATATTCTTCATCAGTAATACTACCCGGCTTTTTTATGCCGTGCATAACAAGAATTTCTGCGCCAAGAGTGTGCATAACATCAAAATGACGCTTAAAAGAAGTATTCTTCGCCTCGTGAAATCTGCGATTATATGAGCTGAAAAGATGATATGATTCGGTGAACGAGCCCATTGTATGAACTGAAGACACACGAACGCCGTAGGACTTGCAGATTTCTGCCATATTACGCACGAAATCGGGCTCAAATTCAGAATGAGCATTCATAAATATTTCAATTGTTTTGGCACCTGCCTCACACGCTCTTACAATGGATTTTTCTGTTTCAAGCGGGTAAAAGCAGGCAGAGGATAAACCGATATCCATAAACTACTTCCTATCTTTTTGTTACCTTGAGTCCCACAGTCTGTGTCTGGAAGCCACCGCCCGTGAGAAGTCCGCGGTTAATTCCGCAATCGGCAAAATCACGACCACGGCTGATTATAATATAATTTTCGTCTGCCAAACGGTTATTTGTTGGGTCGACACCGTGCCAACTGCCATTGTAATAAACCTCAACCCAAGCGTGAGTTTCACCTTCGCCCACCATCATACCAACAACATAGCGGGCGGGAATTCCTGCTTTGCGAAGTAAAGCGAGCAAAATATGAGAATAATCCTGACACACTCCCGCACCATTTAAGAGGGCTTCTTCTGCCGTTGTCACAACACTTGTTGAGCCCGTTTTATACACGATATTTGCGCGGATTGCTCTTGTGAATTTTAAAGCTGTATCAACTGCATCGTCAGAAATGCCAACCTGAATACGCTCAAACATTTTATTGAGCTCTGCACCGCATTTTGTGTAATTGGTTGGATATTTATAAACAGGATTAAGGTCATTTTCAGGTGTAATGTGCGCCCCCGTTGTTACTGTGCCCGAAACATCAACGGTAAATTCATTGTGCATTGTGACAATTCGGTCGGTTACGAGAATATTGCCAAATCCGTCGTGAGAATATGTCAATTTATTTTCGGGGAAAACTGTCACCTTTATATCCTCAATATGCTGATTTTCGCACTCTAACGGAATACAACGAAGTGTATAGCAATGCTTAATTACAGGCAGAGAAAATTTTATTGACATATTATAAGAAAAATCTAAAATTGCCATTTTACATCACTCCCGTCACAAAAAGCTGTGCCAATTCATTCTGAATTGAGAATTTATAGGGCTTGTAATCTTCCTCTTCAAGAATCATACGGGTAAGCCTTTCAATTGAATGAGAATTAAAGTCAATTCGCACCTTATAAAGTCTGTTGAGCATTATTGAGAATTCTTTTCGCAACAGCTCAACGGGATAATCAAGCCTTGTGTAAAGGTCGAGTCTTTCAATACTTCTGCCGAATTTTAAGATGTTTCTTGAAGCCTCTGCCTCAATATTGTCATCAGCCGAGCCCCAAAATGCGAAAATCCAGTCTGTTACTTCTTGAACCTTCAAAAGAGGCGCATTACTGCTGCTGCTTTTTTCCATAATATCAACTGCAAGCTGAAGATATGACAAAGTATCAGAAGAAATTACATTTCGCATTTCAACCGCATTGTCATAAGCGTGAAGAAGACTTGAATAAATTGACGCAGGGTCATTTGCATCAAACAAAAATGAGCTTATAAACTCCTGACGGCAGGAATAATTATTTGCAATTCCTAAACGACGGCAAAAGCTTATGTATTCTTCGTCATTAATATCAATCATAATATCATAGCACTCGGTGAAGGCTTTAAGAGTTGTGAAAACTCGCTCAACATATCGACCGAGCCAGAAAAGATTGTCACTTGATTTTATCGAGATAACACCCATGTGTCTTTAAAGCCTCCTCCCTGCGAAGAATTTACAACAAAGGAATTTGCATCCTTTGAAAATCTTGTCAAACCGCTTTTCCATACTACAGGCTCTTCACCCATAAGCACAAAGGCGCGCAAATCTGCCTTGCGCTCTGTCCAAGCGCCGTTTTCAACTACTTTTAAATCATTAAACTTAATAACCTCTTGTGCGATAAAGCGACGAGGCTCTTTCTGAATTAATTTCTTTAATTCATACACTCTTTCAAGGGATAATTCACTGCCGAATACAACGCCGTATCCGCCCGATTCCGCAACATCCTTAATAACCAATTTCTGAATATTATCAAGAACATATTTCATATCTTCGGGGTAGAACGGAAGATATGTGGGAGCATTTGAAAGTATTGGCTCTTCGCCTAAATAATACTTAATCATTGCGGGCACATAGTAGTAAATGCCCTTGTCATCTGCAACGCTGTTACCGGGGGCATTGACAAGCGCTACATTGCCCGCACGGTAAGCATCCATAATATGAGGAACGCCGAGAAGTGAATCTGCACGGAAGGTCATGGGGTCCATAAAATCGTCATTAATTCTGCGGTAAACTGCACCAACGCGCTGACGCTTGCCCGAATATTCATTATAATAAAGCACATTACCCTCAACAAATAAATCCTGTGGCATTGCAAAAACCGAGCCTGTTTTTTCTGCCAAGTATGAATGCTCAAAGAATGCGGAGTTAAATCGACCGGGAGTAAGCACCACATTTATTCCGCCCGTATTTACATAATCAAGCGCACCGCGGAGCAAATCTCCGTAATTTCGGTTATCAACAACGGTATTTGCACGGAAAGTATCGGGGCTTGCACGACGGCACAATTCTCTTGCAATCATAGGATAAGATGCACCCGAGGGGACACGGAGATTATCCTCAAGCACATACCAACGCATATCGTTACCCTGCACCAAGTCGATACCCGAAATATGATTGAACACACTTTTAGGCGGAACTGCGCCCTCGCACTCCATCATATAGCCTGCCGCACCATAAACAAATTCTTCGGGGATAATTTTATCCTTGATAATCTGCTTTTTGGTGTAGATATCCTTCAAAAAGATATTTAGTGCCTTTACACGCTGTTTAAGTCCGCGTTCAAGATAATCGAATTCGTCCTTTGAAATGATACGAGGTACTGCATCAAAGGGGAAAAGACGCTCGTTGAACACATTGTTTTTGTAAATTCCGAATTTAACGCCGTAGCGGGCTAAAAGTCGGTTGATTTCATCGGTATGCTCTATAAGTCCGTACAATTTTTTCACTCCCGAAAATTGATTGTAATTATACATTATAATTATAGACTTTTTAAGCGTTTAAGTAAATGAGAGAAATCAACAAATATGTTGGTGTTTTTTTGACAATATAGATATTATGTAGCGATTGACATTCACAGAAAAAATTTGAATTTGTCTAACTCATTTATATGGTTATGTAATCTTGTAGGGGCTGGCGTCCTCGACAGCCCTAACCAAATATACAGGTAAATTAACAATGGGTCGTCGAGGACGCCGACCCCTACGAAATGAGTTAGACAAACCTCAATTTG
>JAZNYY010000043.1:0-93056 GCA_045594645.1 Candidatus Fimenecus sp. | reverse complement strand
TGTTTTACCGCAAAGGGCAAAGGAACAGTCTGAAAAACGATAGAAGCTCCAAAGAATGAACGATATTGACATGCAAAGTGTTTTACCGCTACGCACTGCACCGTCGCAGATTATAGCGTCACGGTGGCGGTAGGGGCTGTTTTCACACCACCAGTTAAGAACGATAAGCTGCTTGGGTGAGAATTCGCGAAACTGAATATCAGCCACAGTTCTCACACTCCGTATTTTTCCTTGCACTTCGCTCAATTGCCTCATAGAAGGAGAGGGCGGAATTATCTTTTTCACCGTCTGTGATTTCACTGAGACGCTCAAGGGCTTTAAGTCTGTCAAAAAACTTGATTTCCATTCCCTTTCCGCAGGTGTATTTAATTTCTGACACATTGAAAAGGTCAAGATTTTCAATGTCGGGGGAACTGTCAGCTCCTGCAGAGAGAATGAGCTTTACCGCGTCAGATATTGACCCGAAAGCAAGGCGTTGAAAGCCCGCCAACACAAGACTTGCATCGGCGCGACTTTCTTTTTCGAGTTCTTCAATTTTTTCACGGATATGTTTTTTGGCAAGAAGATGTAATCCGGAATATTCAGGCATAATGGTATAGCCCGACCTTTGCGCAGCTTCTTTGGGATTTCTGAAAAGTACATACCAATGGCAGAAATCCTTTTCTTTTTTACTGAATTTTTTCTCGTTCATTTATTAAGCTCCTTTCGTGGAGGTGTAATAAAAAACACTCTCCATAAATAGTGCAAACAAGCATTTTTGTTACGCTAAATGAGTAACAAGAGCGCCAAAACTGCAAATTGTTTACAAAATATTCACATTTGGACCTGATTTTAATGGTTGACACAGTGAAAAATATGTATATAATAAAAATAGTTAACCGATTAATTATTAAACGGTTAACTATTTTGACCATTGTGTCAGAAGGTAAGTGAAATATATGGAAGAAAAAGTTAAAAAGGTTACTTCTGCTTTTCGCAAGTTTAATTGCAGGCACAGAAGTATAATTGACGGTAAATTCCGTGAAAACGGACTTTATTTCGGTCAGCCACCAATTCTCAAATATTTAAGTGAGCATAAAAATGCAACCCAGAAAGAAATTGCGGAGTTTTTGCATATTTCTGCACCCTCAGTTGCGACTTCTCTTAAAAGAATGGAAGAGGCGGGCCTTGTTGTGCGTCTTGAAAACAAAGATGATGCCCGTCGCAATACACTTAAGCTCACAAAAAAAGGTAAGGAATTATCACAGTTTGCTGATAATATGTTTTTAACGGTTGATACTGCAACCTATACGGGTTTTACCGATGAAGAAATCGATACGCTGATTTCATTTTTGGAACGAATGAACGAAAATCTTATGGTTTATGCAAAGGAGGAAGACAATGCTTAAACTGTTGAAATATGCAAAAAAATATATTGTTCCGGCTCTGCTTTCACCGGTTTTAATGGTGGGTGAGGTCGTTTTGGAACTTATGATTCCGCTTGTTATGGCGGATATTGTGAATCTTGTTCAGGCAGAGGGCGGAATGACCGACGACAGTATGAACGAAATTCTTCGTCTTGGCGGGAAAATGCTATTGTTGGCTCTTGGCTCTCTTTTCTGCGGAACAATGGCGGCAAGGGTTGCCTCTGTGGCAGGTATGGGCTTCGGTGCAAAGCTTCGCGAGGTTATGATTGAGAAAATTCAGAAATACTCTTTCTCAAATATCGACCGTTTCAGTACAGCGTCACTCATTACCCGTCTTACGACCGATGTAAACTCTGTGCAGAATACATTTTTAATGCTTATAAGAATGTTGTTCCGTGCCCCCGTAATGTTTGCTGTAGCACTTGTGTTTACAATAAGAATAAGTCCCGAAGTTTCAAAGGCGTTTTTAGTATCACTTCCACTCATTACTGTTATCCTTGTGATTTTCGCACCGATAGCATTAAAGAGATTTAAAAAAATGCTTGAAATGTTTGACGGATTTAACGGCTCAATTCAGGAAAATCTTACAAACATCCGTGTTGTTAAAGCATTTGTCCGTTCAAAATATGAAAAGGATAAATTCAAAACTGCTAATGATAATCTTCTTGCGGCTGCACTTCACGCAGAAAATCTTATGATTTTGGGTCAGCCCGCCTTTATGATTATTATGTACGGCACAATCCTCGCAATACTTTATATTGCGGCAAAGGCGATTTCAGCAGAAACACTTTTAATAGGTGACTTCACTGCGATTTATACTTATGTAATGCAGATTCTGATGAATTTCCTTATGCTTATAATGCTCATTGCGCAGTTCTTTATGTCGCAGGCAAGCGCAAAGCGAATTCTTGAGGTTATTAATGAAGTTCCCGACATAAGAGATGATGAAGCCTCTGTTACAGAGGTTAAAGATGGCTCAATTGAATTCAAAAATGTTTCTTTTAAATACAGCGGTGCGCCCAATCCCGTAATCAACAACGCAAGCTTTAAAATTGAAAGTGGTGAAATGGTTGGTATTATCGGTGCAACGGGCTCTGCAAAATCGTCACTTGTTCAGCTTATTCCACGCCTTTATGATGTTGCTGAAGGCGAAGTTTTGGTTGGTGGTGTAAATGTTAAGGATTATAAAATCCACGAGCTTCGCGAAGAGGTTAGTATGGTGCTTCAAAAGAATGTTCTTTTCTCGGGCACAATTGCTGAAAATCTTCGTTGGGGTAACAAAGAAGCAACTGACGAAGAGCTCAAAGAGGCCTGCAAAATTGCAGATGCACATAGCTTTGTATCTTCATTCCCTGAGGGGTATCAGACTGACTTGGGTCAAGGCGGTGTAAATGTTTCGGGCGGACAAAAACAAAGACTATGTATTGCACGCGCAATTCTCAAAAAACCGAAAATACTTATTCTTGACGACTCAACAAGTGCAGTAGATACTTATACGGATTCGAAAATCCGTGCGGGACTTCGCAGCAGTATTCCCGACACTACAAAAATTATTATTGCACAGCGAATTTCTTCTGTTTCTGACTGTGACAAGATTATCATTCTTGATAACGGCGGAATAAATGATATTGGTAATCACGAAGAATTGCTCGCACGCAACGAAATTTATCAGGATATTTATAATTCACAGCAAAAAGGCAGTGACGATTTTGACTTGCAGGGAGGTGAATCATAATGGCAGGACCAATGGGAGGTGGCAGAAGAGGACCTCGCGGACCCGTGCAAAAACCCAAGAATACAAAGGGTACAATCCGCCGTCTTCTTGGCTATATTTTAAAGCAAAAGGGACTATTTTTTGGTATGCTCATTTTTGCGGCAATCAATTCTTTGGCAACAGTTTCAGCGGCACTTTTTATTGAGCCCATTATTGATGATTACCTCACACCCCTTGTGGGACAAAAATTTGAGGGTGAATTAGTCAGCGGACTTCTCAAAATGATGGCTGTAATGGGTTGCGTATTCTTAGGTGGCGCATTGGCGTCATTCGGGCAGTCAAAATGCTCCGTGTGGCTTACACAAAGAACGCTTAATACTCTTCGCAAGGATTTGTTTGATGCACTTTCAGATTTGCCCATAAGCTATTTTGATTCCCGACCAAACGGCGAAATTATGAGCCGTTTCACAAATGATGTTGAAACCTTGAGAATGTTTATAAGCCAAGGTCTTACGCAGTTTATTTCTTCAGGAATTATGATTGTGGGCTCATTCTTCATTATGCTGTCACTGAGCTGGCAGATGACACTTATTGTTATTGCAATGGTGTTTGTTATGGTGTTCATTACAAAGACAATAGGTAAAAAGAGTGCTCATTACTTTAAAAAGCAACAAGAGAATATAGGTAATGTAAACGGTTATATTGAAGAAATTATTGAGGGACAAAAGGTTGTTAAGGTGTTTAACCACGAAGACGAGGTGGTTTCTCACTTTGATGATATCAATGAAAAGCTTCGTAAAGCATCAACAAGTGCAAATACCTTTGCAAGTATGCTTGGTCCTATTATGAACAACCTTTCTCATATTACCTATGCCATTACTGCGGCAACGGGCGGACTTTTAGCACTTAAAGGTGCAATGACTCCCGGTGAAATTGTGGCATTCTTGCAATATATCAGAAGCTTTACACAGCCAATTTCAAATATCACACAGCAGTTCAACAACGCATTTATGGCTCTTGCGGGTGCTGAAAGAATTTTTGCAATAATTGACGAAAAGCCTGAAATCGACGAAGGCTATGTTGTGCTTGTAAATGCTGAATATGACGAAAACGGTGAAATCTGTGAAGCTGAAAAAAGAACCGGTATCTGGGCTTGGAAGCATACTCACGGTGACGGTACAGTTACCTATACCCGCCTTGCAGGTGACATTGTGTTTGAAGATGTAACCTTCAGCTATGACGGCAAAAAGATTGTTCTTGACGATATTTCTCTCTATGCAAGACCCGGTCAGAAAATTGCATTTGTTGGCTCAACAGGTGCAGGTAAAACAACAATTACTATTCTTATCAACCGTTTCTACGAAATAGATAAGGGTAAAATCCGTTATGACGGCATAAATATTCAGAAAATCAAAAAGGATGATTTGCGTCGTTCGCTCGGTATTGTTTTGCAGGATACACATCTTTTCACAGGTACAATTGAAGATAATATCCGTTACGGTAACTTAAACGCAACTCACGAACAAGTTGTTGAGGCGGCAAAGATTGCCAATGCACATTCCTTTATCTCAAATCTGCCCGACGGCTATAATACAATGCTCACAGGCGACGGCTCAAACCTCAGCCAAGGTCAGCGTCAGTTAATATCAATTGCCCGTGCGGCAGTTGCCGACCCGCCCGTGCTTATTCTTGACGAAGCGACAAGCTCAATTGATACAAGAACAGAAAAGCAGATTGAAAAGGGTATGGATGCTCTTATGGAGGGCAGAACAGTATTCGTTATTGCCCACAGACTTTCAACTGTCCGCAATGCAAAAGCCATTATGGTGCTTGAGCACGGAAAGATTATCGAGCGTGGCGACCACGATGATTTGATTTCGCAAAAAGGGAAATATTATCAACTTTATACAGGCAGTTTTGAACAATAAAAAAAGAACCTCTCACTTCAGCGTGAGAGGTTCTTTTTGCCGTTGGGGGACGGCTGTTTAAAAAGGAGAATGAAAATGAAAGGGTTTTGATTCATCGTGTAGTTTTGGTGTAGCCTACCCGTGAACCACTGACTAAAATATATCATATAAATATCACAAAACAATAGATAAAACTTGAACATTCTATGAATTATGCTTTGAAAACTCTTTAAAAAATTCTGTAAGATTTTTGTAATAATTATTAAGGTTTTGTAACAACTGTTGAAAGAAAATAGGTTTCATATATAATAAAATATAGTTATTATGAGTTATTGTGGGGATTTGTGCAATGGAGTATATTTTCAAATCAGAAAAATCCTTAAACAGAATAGAAAAAATAAGAGCCTTTTTAATCAGCGAAAAATGGATGGGTATTCTTTTTGCTATTGCAGGAATAATTGCCGCTTTCAGTTCAGCTTTTCCTAAAGCGCAGGTTGAGATTTACGGCACAATCTTTATGGCTTATATCACAGGCGCTTGCTTTGTGATTTGCCGTGATATTATGGGGTGGCTTACGCCTGCGATGTTCACATATTTTATAGCAATAAGGTGCTATGACTCGCTTGCAACATTTATGGGGCTTAAATGGTTTGCAGTACCGCTTATTTTTATGTTGCTTTTCCATTTTATAGCTTACCGTAAAAAACTTTCTTTTAAGGGCTCACAGCTTGTGCCGATGATTTTGGTGTCATTCTCTATAATGCTTGGCGGTGTGGGCTTTATTGCACCTGAGGAATATTTCGGCGGTTCATCACTTTATCATATGTTTGGTATGGGCTTTGGAATGGTGCTTATTTATTGCTATTTCTATACTCATATTGATGTTCGCAGAGATTACTCCCTTATTGATAAGCTTACAAAGCTTATGGTTGTTGTTGGGCTTTTTGCATCATTTATGATTATAGCACACTACGCAATCAACATAAATAAGGTGCTTGATTTAGGCAGAACACTTTACATTAGATGGCGAAATAATCTTTCAACAATTCTGATGATTACAATGCCATTTGCATTCTTAATGGCAAACAAAAAAGCTTATGCTTCAGTATTCGGTTTTATTTTCTATGCGGCAATACTTCTTACCGGCTCGCGCGGAGGAATGATTTTCGGCGCAATTGAGCTTGTAATGTGTATTGTTATGTTTGTGCTATATGATAAGCGTCGCAGACTGGCATATATAATCATCTGTATTTGTATTCTTTGCGGTTTTTTGATTTTTGCACCGCAGATTACCGAGTTCCTCGGTTATACAGTAGACCGTATTTTCAGAGCGCTCAACGGTGTGCTTATGGGTGAAAATACTGAGACGAGAGTAGCTCACTATGCCCGCGGAATTGACGATTTCTTAAACCACCCGATTTTAGGTACGGGACTTGGTTATATGGGCAACCGTGATATATTTGATAATGCGGCGGGATCACTTTGCTGGTATCATTGCGAGCCTATCCAGATTGCTGCAAGCTTTGGTGTTGTGGGAATTCTTGCATTCGGTTATCAGTTTATTAAACGCAATATGCTCATTTGGAAAAAGGCTACACTTTTCAATATGACAATTTTCTTGTCATATATAAGTCTTGAGATGATGTCACTTGTAAATCCCGGTATTTTCTGCCCGCTGCCTTATTTGATGCTCGTAACACTCTTTATGGTTGTGGTAGAAAAATGTGACGACGGCGAATACCAAGAGAAAATCTATATCCGTAAAAAGCGTGAATTACCCAAATTAAAAGATTTAAAGAAAAAGGCTTGACATTCAAGCCTTTTTTTGATAAAATTCATATTTGCTATGGGAAAATTTATCTATCCCATATCCTTCCTCCCGAGGAGAGTTCGGGGGGCAAAGTCCATAAGGAGGTGTAAAAGAATGTCAAAATACGAGACAATTATGGTTTTCTCACTCAAGAAGGGTGAAGAAGCTGCAAAAGAGCTTGTAGAAAAGTTCAAGGCTCTTGTTGAGTCAAACGGCACTCTTGAAAGCGTTGATGAGTGGGGCAAGAGAAAGCTCGCATACCTTATCAACTACGAGGCAGAGGGTTATTATGTTCTCTATAATTACGAGGCAAACCCCGAGTTCCCCGCAGAGCTTGACCGTGTTGCGAAAATCACTGACGGTGTTCTTCGCACATTAATCGTTAAGAAGTAATTCGGAGGAAAAGAAAAATGTTGAATACAGCAATTATTATGGGCAGACTTACTGCCGACCCCGAGCTTCGCACAACTCAGACAGGCCTTTCCGTAACAAGCTTCACAGTAGCTGTTGACCGCAACTACAAGAGCGGCGATGAAAGACAAACAGACTTCATCAATGTTGTTGCATGGCGCGGTACTGCTGATTTTGTTTCCCGCTATTTTAAAAAGGGACAGATGATTGCAGTTCAGGGCTCAATCCAGACACGCAACTATGAAGACAAAAACGGCAACAAGCGCACAGCAGTTGAAATTGTTGCAGATAATGTTTCATTCTGCGGCAGCAAAAACGAAAGCGGCAGCACATTTGGCGCACAGAGACAGGATTCAGCACCCGCTGTTTCTTATCAGAGCGCAAACGCAGGCAGCTTTTCAGTTTTACCCGATGACAACCAGGGATTTCCCTTCGGTGCAGATGATGACGAAGGACTCCCATTCTGATTTCTAATAGGAGGAAACTATAATGGCATACGATAAGAATGCAAGACCTAACAGAAAAGGTCGCAAAAAAGTTTGCGCATTCTGTGTAGAAAAGGTTGAAACAATCGACTACAAAGATACAGCAAAGCTCCGCCGTTACACATCAGACAGAGCAAAGATTCTTCCCCGCCGTGTAACAGGTACTTGCGCATACCACCAGAGAGAGCTTACAACAGCTATCAAGAGAGCTCGTCAGATTGCTCTTATGCCCTACACAAATGACTAATTAAAAGTCCGCCTCCCAAGTTTTTGGGAGGCTTTTTTTGTTTAATTGAATAATTTTTCTGTTAATTTATCCGCATTTTCTTTTGCTTTATCACCGTTTGAATACCCTTTCGCCAAATCATTATACTTAAATCTGCAGTCGCGACCTTCGTAAATTGATAAAACCGCGTTTTCAAACAATTTGTTCTCAATTGAAATCAATGCCTCGATTTTTTCGCTTGAAATCACATTTTCATCGCTTAAAAATCTTGTGGCGGTAACTCTTTCTGCAGGCTCAAAGGGTAATTTGCGTATTTCATCGGTTACTATTACGCTTAAATCGATGGTGGGGAAAATCAAAATTTGCGGAATATCCCCCGAAAAATACGCAGGGCTCATAATTACGGGGATTTTCGCACGCAGAGCGTAATCTTTTAAAACGCCCAAAAATACCGAGCCCGCAAATCCCGATTTGTCGTTGAATTCAACAGTTTTTTCTGTGTGTTCAAAAAGCGTGTCGTAATACGTGTGAAGTCCAAGGGGAGTAAACGAACTCAAAAGCCTTACCTTGCTGTTGCCATTGCTTTTTGCTTCGCGAAGATAACGGGAACAAAATCGGTTGATATAATTTATAAGTTTGTCGTCATTTAAAAATATAGACACCTCACCGTGAATTTTTTCGCGCACTCGTGAGGCGTTTTTTAATATTTCACAAGCTTTTTTATAATGATTATTCTCTTTTGCCTTTAAAATCAGAATTTCACGGCGCAAATCAAGAGGATAATTTTTTTCGCCTACAGCAGAGTAATACTTTTCCCATATTTCAGGTAAAATGGGCGAAATTCTGTTGTATCCGCCGTCGGATAATATGTAGGTATTTGTGTTTTCTATATAAATTCCGTCTGTAGTTTCGTCATAAAAGGGGTTAAAAAGTGTAATATTATATCCGCGGAGATTTTTGATAAGACGCTCAAAGAATACGGCTCGTTCAAAATCGTCACCGCCGTGTATTAAAAATACTCTTGCCGATGGGTCTTTTTTATAAATTGTATTGTATGCACAGCAGTAACCGTTACTGCAAAGAATACTTGAAAAAAACTTTTTCATAATACCACCTCTTTTTATACTATTCAGTTGCATTAATTTTGTTAATTTGTTGACATTTAGAGAGAGGTGATATATAATAATTGCGGAAATTTTTTATAGGAGTGTATTAAATTATGCCATTAGTAAATGCAAAAGAAATGCTTACAAAAGCAAAAGCTGGTCACTACGCAGTAGGTCAGTTCAATATCAATAACCTTGAGTGGACTAAGTCAATTCTTCTCACTGCACAAGAGATGAATTCTCCTGTTATTCTCGGTGTATCTGAGGGTGCAGGCAAATATATGTGTGGCTACAAAACAGTTGTAGGTATGGTTGAGGGTATGCTTGAAGGACTTAACATTACAGTTCCTGTTGCTCTTCATCTTGACCACGGCTCATACGAAGGCGCAAAGGCTTGTATCGAAGCAGGCTTTAGCTCAATTATGTTCGACGGCTCTCACTATCCAATCGACGAAAACATTGCAAAGACAAAAGAATTAGTTGCAATTTGTGAAGAAAAAGGTCTTTCAATTGAGGCTGAAGTTGGTTCAATCGGCGGCGAAGAGGACGGCGTCGTTGGTGCAGGCGGATGCGCTGACCCCAACGAGTGCAAAATGATTGCTGGCCTCGGCGTTACACTGCTCGCAGCAGGTATCGGTAATATCCATGGTAAATATCCTGAAAACTGGGCAGGTCTTTCATTTGATACACTTGCAGCAGTTCAGGAAAAAACAGGCACAATGCCTCTTGTTCTTCACGGAGGTACAGGTATTCCTGCAGATATGATTAAAAAGGCTATCTCTCTCGGCGTCTCAAAAATCAATGTTAACACAGAGTGCCAGCTCGCATTCCAGGAAGCAACAAGAAAGTATATTGAAGAAGGCAAAGACCTTCAGGGCAAGGGATTTGACCCAAGAAAGCTTTTAGCTCCCGGTGCAGAAGCTATTAAGGCTACAGTTCGCGAGAAGATTGAGCTTTTCGGCTCAAAGGATAAAGCATAATCAATTTTATTGCATTGTAGGGCGGGGGCTTGCTCCCGCCATTATTTTTTGCTAAAATATATGCATTAAATTAAGGCGGTGTTTTTATGCCCACAATTAAATTGTACGAAACAAATTCATATATAAAAGAGTTTACCGCGACGGTGATTTCTTGCGATGAAAAAGACGGTGAAATTTTTGTTGTACTTGACCAAACTGCATTTTTTGCCGAGGGTGGCGGACAACCTGCGGATACGGGTAAAATTGAAGATGTCAATGTGTTTGATGTGCATATTAAAGATGGAATAGTTTTCCATAAGGTTGATAAAGCACTGCAAATCGGCAAAACTGTAGAGTGTGCAATTGATTGGGACACTCGTTTTTCGCGTATGCAAAACCACTCTGCCGAGCATCTTGTGTCGGGTATAATTCATAATCTTTGCGGATACAACAATGTGGGCTTTCATTTGAATGACAGCCTTGTAACTCTTGATTGCGACGGCCCTCTCGCTGAAGAGGATATCAAAAAAATCGAGCTTGAAGCCAACAAAGCAATTTATGCAAACAAGAAAATCAATGTTATGCTTCCGTTAGCCGATGAGCTTGCAAATTACGATTATCGCAGTAAGCTTGATATAACTGAAAATGTGCGTCTTGTAGAGATTGAAGACTATGATTTGTGTGCCTGTTGTGCGCCACATGTGGCAAATACGGGCGAAATCGGTGTTATAAAAATACTTGGCTTTATACCTTATAAAAAAGGCACAAGAATTGAAATGGTTGCAGGTCTTTTAGCCTTTAATGATTATTGCGGAGTCCATAATTCAACAAAAGCAATAATGAATTTGCTCTCTGCAAAGAGAACAGAAACCGTTGAGGCTGTTGATAGAATTCATAATGAATTGAATTCAGTAAAATACGAAAATAAAAAGCTTTCAGCAGAATTAGCTCTCTTGCAGATGGAAAAACATCCAATTAATGACGGTGTTTGCGTGTTCGTGAATAATGCCTCTTATGATGAATTGCGAAACTGCTCAAACACCTTAATTGATGAATTCGACTATTGCTATGCTTTTTCAAATACTGACGGTGATAATTATATTTACATTGTCGCAAGTAAAGAAAACTCAGTACGCGAAAAAGTGCAAAAACTCAATCAAACTTTTAACGGCAAGGGCGGGGGCAGAGATTTATATGCACAGGGCAAAATTGTAGGAACAAAGGCTGATATTTTAAAGTATTTCGGTGATTAATTTGACAGATAAGCAAAAAAGGTTTGAAGATTTGGCTGGGCGTTCAAACGAGCGTGGCTACACGGTATATTCTGATTTTCTCGGCATTTCCGAAGTATCGGAGCTTTTCGCCTGCCGTTTTCCAGTATCCGTCAATCTCTGGGGTGGTTATAAGGGCGCAGAACGCTCTGTTGCCTGCTTCGGCGACAGGGAATATTTTGCCGATAATACCGATTACCCCATAAAATGTATACTCATTGAGCCCATCAATCAGAAATTTGCTGATGAACTCACTCACCGCGACTTTTTGGGCTCTCTTATGGGTTTGGGAATTCGTCGTGAGGTGTTGGGTGATATAATAATCAGCGAAAACAAAGGATATTTATTCTGTCTTGACACAATCGCTGATTATATAATTGAAAATCTCACGCAAGTAAAGCACACAACCGTTGAGTGCATAATAACTGATGAAATTCCGCAGAACGCATTGCCACAGCCCGAAAATATTGAACTGATTGTGTCGTCAGAAAGACTTGACGTGATTGTCGCTGCGGTTTATAATCTTTCGCGAAGTAAGGTGTTGCCCTATTTTGAGCACGAAAGGGTGTTCATAAACGGCAAGGCAGAAACACGGGCTTCGGCAGTTGTTAATATGGGCGACAAAATTTCTGTCCGCGGATTTGGTCGCTTTATTTACAATGGCGTTCTTCGTCATACCAAAAAAGACAGACTTGTAATAAGTATAGACATATTCAAATAAAAATCGCTTGACTTTGGGCATAGCCACATAAGGCAGTATTCTGAATAATGCACCACGCTGTGCCGAAACTAAGTTTGCCATGATGGGCAAGTGAAGTTACCTTAAGGCAGTGAAGTTACTTCGTAGTGAAGTTTGCTTCGCAAGTGTTTTACGGGCAAACTTAACTTCACTTTTGCCCTAAAAGGCGAATACTTCACTGTAATTTATTACAACTTCACTTCAAACCATAGGTTTGAAACTTCACAAAAAAAGATACCACCTGAAAAAAAGAATTTTTCGTTCTTCTTCAGGTGGTTTTGTCTTATGCAGTTAGAAGCAGGGAAATTACACGACAAAATCCTCTTATTTTAGAGAAATACTTCCTTATTGGATGTTATCTTTTAGCCAAGCGGTATTTTTTTTGCTTATTTGAAGCTTTTAACTGCCTTTTCAACTGCCAAGGCTACGGGCGGTGCAATCAAAACGGTAGTTACAATCTCCATAATACCGTTAAGTCCCACAAAGGCGGCTAAAAATGCCCAAAGATTTTCTGTGCCTGCACGCATACTCATTATGTAATCGCTGTTGCCGAAGAAAAGCATAAGCAATGTCATAAAGAATACGGTGTTGAAGATGGGGGCAGAAAGGCTTGCAACTACAACTGCAACACCTTTTTTGAGCTTTGCAAGAGCTTTGTAGACAAGCCCGCAAAGATACCCCATAAGCACGCGGGGGACAAGACACATAATAAATGTGTAAATAGGATTAATGCTCATAAGCGTTGTGCCGAAAATATCAAGCCCAAAGCATTGCACAAAGCTTGTAATACCGAATACAAGCCCTAAAAATGCGCCTGATTTTTCGCCCAATGTGATAGCACCAACCGCTACGGGAATCATGATGAAGGTCATTTTTACAAGACCTATCTGCAAGTACCCAACGGGTGTGAATGCCATCAGCACAACAATTGCCGCGAGCATAGCGTTTTCGGTGAGCGAAAGGATTTTACCCTTGCTCAACCCTTTGTTTGCTGACATATATATTCCTCCTTGCTGCTGTTCTCGGTACCCCAAGATACAACGCAAATATTGACGAATATTGCCTTCCCCTTGAGGGGAAGGGGGTCCGCTTGCGGTGGATGAGGTGGAAAGGATAATACGCTTGTGGTATAAATATTCTATTTAGTTGTTTTTCTCGTATATAGCTTTAAGTCCCTTTAAAATAAGGTCGCCGTCATAAATCATTTTTCGCTTGCAAACGGGGGTGATGAATGATGAAAGCCCGCCCGTTGCGATAATTGTTTTCGGTTCGCCGAGCTCATCTGCAAAACGGTCAAGAAGTCCGTCAATCATAGCCGCCGTGCCAAGCACAATTCCGCTTTGCATACTCTCAATGGTGTTTGTTCCGCAAGCCTTTTTCGGTGGCTCAAGGCTGATTGCGGGTAAAAGTGAGCTTGTGTCGGTGAGTGCCTTTACTGAAATTGCAACACCGGGGGCAATCATACAACCGCGAAAGCCACGGTTTTCATCAACTGCGAAAATCTTTGTTGCTGTGCCAAGGTCAACCACAAATGCGGGCAATTCATATTCTGCCACCGCACCAACTGCGCCTGCCGCCAAGTCTGCACCAAGCTGGGCAGGGTTGTCAATCATAATATTAAGCCCTGTTTTAACGCCGGGGGATAGCACAATAACCTTTTTGCCCGTAAGTCTTTTAACTGCGTTTTTAATATGTATTGTGATTTCGGGCACAACCGAAGAAATCACCGCGCCCTCAATATCAGCAGTTTTTATGTTATAAACAGAAAAGATATTAACAAAATCAACGGCAAACTGGTCATCGGTTTTTTGCCTGTCAGTAGCCAAACGAGCGCTCATTGTGAGAGCATCGCCGTCAAAAATGCCGAGATTTATATTTGTGTTGCCAATGTCAATTGTAAGAAGCATAATCTCACCTCGCAAAAACGATGTAAATATTATACTGCAATTTTATAAGATTGGCAAGAGCTGTTTGCCTTTACTTTTTCTCTTGAGGGAAAGGGGATATAGCCTCCCCACTTGATGGGGAGGTGGCATGACGGAGGGGCTTTAGGTGGATGAGGTGGAATTCGTAGGGGTTGGCGTCCTCGACAACCCTTGTGAATCGCCCCTACAACACCTCATCAGTCGCTTCGCGACAGCTTCTCCTCAAGGAGAAGCCTTATTTTTTTTATAAAGTCGATGCTTTATTTCAATTTCTATCATTTGTATTTTGGTTTCTTCTTCTCTTTCAATAAAATGCTCGCAGGCTTTTTGCGTGCCATCACGATTCTTAAGTCTCGGATAAACACAATGACCGTTATCAATTTCACTAAATCTTCCCGACGATTTAATATAATGCTTAATAAAATGCCCACAATTAGCACAAGTTTGTTCCATAGTTATCACCTCACCATTATTATAGAACAATATAATCTAAAAATCAATAGAACAAATTAAACTATTTATAATATTTTTGAGGTGTTAATATGATTTGGAATGAGAGAATAAAAGAATTACGCGAAGATAACGATTTGACACAATCTCAAATGGCAGAGATTTTGAGCATTACTCAACGAACAATAAGCTATTATGAAAGAAATGAGAGAGAAATACCTATAGGTATTCTTGTAAAATACGCAAAATATTTTAATGTTACATTAGATTATATATGTGGTAATGAAAAATAAAAAATGCCTTCCCATCGGGGAAGGCATTTCAGCTTAATAAATATTTTAGAATTTCGTTGCGTCTTCACGGTATTCTTTTGGTGTTTTACCCTTGATTTTCTTGAAAATTTTGGTGAAGTAGTTAACATCAAAAATACCGCAATGCTGGGCAATGTTCTGAATTTGCATATTGGTCGAAGCAAGTAAAAATGCTGCGTGGTCAACACGCTTTTTAGATACATATTCTGTAAGTGTCATTCCTGTTTCTTTTTTGAAAAGAGTTGAAAGATAACTTGCGTTCACATTGAGCATTTCTGCCTGACGGTGCAGACTCAAATCTGCTGTCAAATCAGAGTCGATAATTGTGATTACCTTTTGCACAAGCAGAGAATAGTTTTTCATTGAATGATTTTTAACGAGGGCACAATATTTATAAATCATATCGTGCATCATTTCAACGCCCTCTTGTACGGTTTTGATTTTTTCAACCTTTTTAGCAAAGTCAGAAGAAACTCCGTCAATATAGAACGGGTGTACTCCGCCTTGCTCAACGGCTTTGCGAAGAAGCACATTTGCAACGATTACATAGTTTTTCATATTGCGCACAGGGTCCTCAACGCGCATTTCAAGCATAAGCTCTGACGAATTGCTTATCATCTGCTCTGCCTTGTGGGCGATACCCTGACTTACTGCTTGCATAAGCTTCTTTTCACCTTCATAGCGACTTTCAAGCATTCTCATTGCAAGTAACGGGTCGTCAATGCGGGTGTTTAAACGCTCAACAATTTCAGGGAATTTCTTATCAGTTGAAACCAAACTCAATGTCTTAATGGTGAATTTGTCCATACTGCCCCAAAGAGTTTCACCAAAGGTGTTGAACAGAGAAGAAATAATGTCTTTATCGGCATAAACGGGTACGGTTGTATAATATTTCTGAATTTGATTTTGAAGCTGTTGCGGAATATCATATTGAACTGACGCTTCAACAATCATCTTTTGTGTGAATTCGCGGTCGATATAAGGACCTGCAATAAATGTTTCCTGATTATCGCTTTCGGGCAGAAGAATGAAAATGTAATTGCAGTTAAAGCTGTCGGTCAGCTTAAAAATCATATTTTCAGTCAGCGTTTCGTGGCGGGTGCAGAAAAGCTGGTCATAATCTTCGCTAAGTCCCAGAGAATCTCGAAGCCCCCGGTCTGCTAAACGATAAGACTTGTCCCCTGCGGGAATTATGCAAGAGTTTATTCTGTAATTTTCAAGGAGTTTTCTGAAGAATTCAAGCTCTTTACTATAGTTCATAATAATTTTCCTTTAAAGCCAATTTATACCTATATTATCGTACAATTTTTGGTAAATTTCAAGATGTAACAAAAAAAATACTGTAAAAAATGAAAAAAATACTCACTTATTATGCCCTGTATGGTATAAAATATAGTCGTATGGATATAGGGTAGAGTTATACTCTGTCCAACAGATATTTAAAAGGGGGAAATTCCACAATGGCAAAAGAGAAAAAACTCGATGCTAACGGTTACCGCAAGTTTGGTATGATTGATAAAATTGCATACGCTGCCGGTGACTTAGGTTGTAATATGAGCTTTGCTCTTAAGAGCTCTATTATGGCAATTTTCTGGACACAGTTCATGGCTTTGGGCGAAGAAATGTACGCTGCATTGCTTGTCGTTGTTCAGGTTTGGGACGCTATTAACGACCCGCTTCTCGGCTCATTATTTGATGCTGATAAAAGAAAATACAAGAGGGGCAAATTTAAGACTTACATATTAATTGGTGCATTAGGTCTTCTGTTCTCAGGTTTGTTCTTCTTCCTTCCCGTTCCCAATGCTCCAAAAGTAATGAGATGCATTCTCTTCGTTTTGGGTTATGTTCTTTGGGACGCTTTCTACACAGTAGCTAATGTTCCTTATGGTTCAATGATGTCTGTTATTACAACTGACGGTGGTGAACGAGCTGAACTTTCAACATTCCGTTCGCTCGGCTCAATGGTAGGTAACATTTTCCCAATGGTTCTTCTTCCTTTGATTTGTTACGATGCAAGCAACAACCTTAAGGGTGAAGTTGTATTCATTGCAGCTCTTATTATGGGTGCTATCGGTCTTGTATGCTTTATCTTCATGCTTAAAAAGACTGAAATTCGTGTTGAAGAAAACAGTGTTAAAATTAGCGAAGAAAAGCAGAAGTTCAATATTTTTAAGGCTTTTATCAACTTTATGAAGAACCGCGCAGCAGTTGGTGCTACACTTGCAGCGATGGCTATGTTCATCGGTATGCAGGGTTCGGCAACAGCAACAACAGTTCTCTTCCAGTCTTATTTCGGAAATGCTCAAATTTCCGGTATCATTATGCTTATAAGCTATCTTCCTATGTTCTTGTTCATGCCTTTCATCAAGAAACTTGTTAACAAGTACGGTAAAAAAGAAGTTTGCGTAGCTGGTGCAGCAGTAAGCACATTCGGTGCACTTCTTCTCTTCCTTCCTCTTGGTAATGGTGGAGCAGGTCTTATCGGCTATGTAATCGCACAGGTATTCTTCGGGCTTGGTCTTGGTGCATACACTTGCGTATCATGGGCACTTATGGCAGATGCTATCGACTATAACGAGTGGAAGAACGGAACAAAAGAAGAGGGTACAGTTTACTCACTTCATTCATTCTTCAGAAAACTCGCTCAGGGCCTTGGACCATCTGGCGTTATCCTTCTTATGAGTGCATTTGGTTATAATGGTGAGCTTGGTGCTAACCAGCCGTTTGAGGTTGCTGAAAATATGAAGTGGCTCGTTGCAGCACTTTACACCTTCGCTGCAGTTGTTATGTTAATATCATTTGCTCTTATTTATGACCTTAATAAGAAAAAGGTTGCTGAAATGACAGCTGACCTTGAAAAGAGCCGTGCAGCAGAAAAAGCACAGGTTGCTGAATAATTAAATTCATATATTACATAGGGCGGGGGATTTCTCCCGCCTTTTTTCGTTAAACAAAGCTTTTCCGCCCCATCTTTGAGGGGGCTGGCGAGCGTAGCGAGACTGGGGGAGTCAATTAAGGCAAACTACCTCCGTCAATGCTTACGCATTGCCACCTCCCTCTGTGAGGGAGGGGAATAGTACCGTAATATATTTACTTAAAATTATCCAATAACCCATAAAAATTCTACTCACGAAAAAATGGGGTAATCCGTTAAAATATAAGAGTAAACTGTTATACTTTTAACAAAAAGAAAAGGAGCGTAATACCAATGAGAAAAATTATCAACATCAACCGCAAATGGTCTTTCCGTAAGGGCGTTGACTATGCCCCCGCAGGCGTGCCTGCAGATTGGGATTTTGTGAATATCCCTCATTCTTGGAATGCTATTGACGGTCAGGACGGCGGCAATGACTATTTCCGCGGTTTTGCTTGCTATTATAAGGAGCTTGACAGAGAAGAAATCCCCTCAGCCGATAAATATTTCCTTGAAATCAACGGTGCAAATGCATCTGCCGATGTTTATATGAACGGCACAAAGCTCGCTCACCACGACGGCGGTTACTCAACATGGAGAGTTGACATTACAGAAGAATACGCAAAGGGTAATCAGCTTGCAATCGTTGTTGAAAATACAGTTAATGAGGTTGTTTATCCTCAGACTGCTGACTTCACATTCTACGGCGGTATTTACAGAAATGTAAACATTATCGCAGTTAACAACAGCCACTTCGACCTTGAATACTACGGTGCACCCGGAATTATGGTAACTCCCGAAATCTGTGGCTCTGACGCAAAGGTTGAGGTTGAGGTTTTCGTTACAAATAAAAAAGACGGTCAGATGCTCAATTATGCTCTTAAAGATAAAGCAGGTCATGTTGTTGCAGCAGTTAAGTCTGCTGACACAAAGGTTGAAATGGAAATCAAAGATGTTGTGCTTTGGCACGGCAGAAAGAACCCCTATCTTTACACTGCAGAGGTTGAGCTTTGCGACGGTGAAGAGGTTCTCGACAATGTAAGCACTCGTTTTGGTTGCCGTACATTCAAAATTGACCCCGAAAACGGATTTATCCTCAACGGTGAAGAATATCCTCTTCGCGGTGTATCTCGCCATCAAGACAGATGGGGACTTGGTAATGCACTTCTTCCCGAGCATCACAAGGAAGATATGGAATATATATATGAAATGGGCGCAACAACAATCCGCCTTGCTCATTATCAGCATGACCAGTATTTCTATGACCTTTGCGATGAATACGGTATGGTAATCTGGGCAGAAATCCCCTATATTTCAAGACATATGCCCGAGGCTCGTGAAAATACAATCTCACAGATGAAAGAGCTTGTAGCACAGAACTACAACCACCCGTCAATTGTTGTATGGGGACTTTCAAATGAGATTTCAATGAACGGCCCAACATCTGACGACCTTCTTGAAAACCACAATATCCTCAACGATATGGTTCACGAGATGGACAAAACAAGACTTACAACTATTGCGGCAGTTTCAATGTGCTCAATGGATGACCCATACATTCAGATTCCCGATGTTGTTTCATACAACCACTATTTCGGTTGGTACGGTGGCGAGACATCAATGAACGGTCCTTGGTTTGACAGCTTCCACGCAAAGCATCCCAATATCCCGATTGGTGTCAGCGAATACGGTTGTGAGGCTCTTAACTGGCATACATCAAAGCCAATGCAGGGCGACTACACAGAAGAATATCAGGCATATTACCATGAAGAACTCATCAAGCAGTTGTTCACAAGAAAATACATCTGGGCTACTCATGTTTGGAATATGTATGACTTCGGTGCTGATGCTCGTGCAGAGGGTGGCGAAAACGGTCAGAACCACAAGGCACTTATGACATTTGACCGTAAGTATAAGAAAGACAGCTTCTATGCATACAAGGCATGGCTTTCAGACGAGCCATTCGTACATATCTGCGGTAAGCGTTATGTTGACCGTGTTGAAGACTTAACAAAGGTTACTGTTTATTCAAATCTTCCCGAGGTTGAGCTCTTTGTAAACGGTAAGAGCTTAGGCAAGCAGAATTGCCCCGACCACTTCTTCTACTTTGAAGTTCCAAATGCAGGCGTTTCAAATCTTAAGGCAGTTGCAGGTGACTGCACAGATGAAAGCGTTATCCGTAAGGTTGAAACCTTTAATGAGGATTACAGACTTAAAGAAAAGGGCGCAGTTCTCAACTGGTTTGACATCACAGAGGTTGACGGCTACTTCTCACTCAATGATAAGCTTTCTGACATTATGAAGGCTCCCGAAGGTCAGGCACTTTTCGGACAGATGATGGGCTCAATGATGGGTGGCAGCAAAGACGCAACAATGGGCTTCGATATTGACCCAACTGCTATGATGGAAATGATGGGAAGCTTCACGGTTATTCGTCTTACAAGTCTTCTTGGTGCAGCAAATGTAAGCTTTACAAAGGAACAGCTTTTAGGACTTAATGCTCAGCTTAATAAGATTAAAAAGCCGGAATAAATTTGATTTTTTCCACAATACTTGGTCTGCCTTCTCCTTGAGGGGAAGGCGGGCCACTTGCGGTGGATGAGGTGAAAAAATAAATAAAACCGATATTTCGTATCTTACACCTCATCAGTCGCTATGCGACAGCTTCTCCTCAAGGAGAAGCCTTTTTGTTTTATTCACAATTTTTCTAAACAAAGTTAATATTTTCCAAATAATTATGGTATAATATATTTCTAATATGATTTTAAGGAAGATACAAATGAACTTTTTTGGACGCTTGCAAATGGCAATGCAGAAATTCACAATGAAATTACAACAGTTTATGGCGGGGCGTTACGGAAGTGACAGATTTTCGCTTTTTATCAATGTCGTAGGCTTGATTTTTGCCTTTTTAGGTAATTTTAAATCTTTACGATTTTTTTATTTTATTGGTCTTGGAATTATTATTTACGGACTTTATCGCGCAATGTCAAAAAAATTCGAGGCGAGAAGAAAAGAACTTAATTGGTATTTGCGTGTGAGCGAAAAACCAAGAGCAGAAATTAAGCTTTTGGGCAATAAAATCCGCGACAGAAAAACTCATCGTTATTTTAAATGCAAAAGCTGTAAAACCGTGCTCCGAGTACCAAAGGGCAGGGGTAAAATTGAGGTGACCTGTCCAAAGTGTAGGGATAAGGTTATCAAAAAAGTTTAATGGAATATTGCCTTCCCCTTGAGGGGAAGGGGGACCGCTTGCGGTGGATGAGGTGGAATATTCTAACGATTGCTAACGCAATCTACACCTCATCAGTCGCTTCGCGACAGCTTCTCCTCGAGGAGAAGCCTTTTCTTTTTTGTGACATCATTTTTTCTTTGACAGTCCATTCTTATGGACTGTTTTTCTTTTGCTTTCGTTGAAATGTATGTTTTTGCGTGATATCATACTTTCGTACAGAACAAATGTTCGGTATAGAGAGGAGGCAGAAATGACATTACAACAATTAGGTGAACAATACTTAAAGCAAGCGGACGAGCTCCACTCACTCGTCAAAAGCTTTTCTGCCCGTGCAAAGAATATGGGCGGAATTGAACTTTATGAAATGAATTCCAAAATCACCATTCTTCGTGAAATGGAGCGTGACACCCGAATAATCGGCAGACAATTAACCGAATATTACGACAAAAAAGAAGTTAAAAAGCCATACAAAAAGCACCTAACTATTTGACAAATGCTCTATATGTGATATAATGAACACAGTGTTCTATTTCGAGGTGTGTTATGAAAAAATTTTTAAGTGTATTTTTGATTATTGCAGTTCTTTGTTCATTTGCAGTTCCTGTTAGTGCGGCAAACCCTGCGGTAAGTGTTTCATCAAGCAAATCTGAAGTTAATCAAGGCGATACAATTACAATTTCGGTAAAGCTTTCATCAAACTCAAACCTTGGTGCGATTGATTTGTCCGTTAAATACAACACAAGCGAATTCCAGTATGTGTCAGGCTCTGTGAAAACGGGTGGACTTTTTACAATGGAAAACACCGTTGATACAAAGGCGGGCAGTATTCGTTATTTGGGTGTAACTGACGGCGTTGTGAATGGCGCGGGCACTCTTGTGAGCTTTAAGCTTAAGGTATTGAAATACGGCGGTAAAATCAGCGTGTCTGTGGGCGAAGCCATTGACGAAAATGATAAAGAAATAACTTCAACTGTTTCTGCTTCGGGCACTACCTTAAAATGCGCTCACGGAAATGTCCAATGGAAAGTGACTAAAAAAGCTACCTGCACAGAAAAGGGCATAGAAACCGGCACTTGCCCTTGCGGATACACAACAACTCGTGATATTGCGAAAATTGAGCACACAGTAGGCAAATACACCGTTACAAAAGAGCCAACTTGTACTGAAAACGGCACGAAAAAAGCGGTCTGCACCGTTTGTAATAAAGAGTTCACCGAAGAAATCAAGGCAACAGGGCATACATACGGCAAATGGACAGTAGAAAAAGAGGCAACTGAAACCGAAAAAGGCTTAAAGGTGGCAGCTTGTACGGCTTGTGGAGACAAAAAGGAACAGGCAATTGCTCCGATTGGTTCAACTGAGACCTCAACAGAGGAAAAGACAGATTTGTCGGAGGAAAACTCTACAGAAACAGCAACCGAGCCCACAACCCTTAAAGAAGAAGTAACTGACGAGCCGTTAAGCGAAGATAACACATCCAAAGAACCCTCTACACAGGCATCTTCAAATAATATAGAAAAAGAAAATCCGTCAACCGCAAAAACAGTTGTAGTGACCATTCTTGCAACACTTGCCGTTGAGGCGGTAATTGCGGGAATTATTATTTTAATTTTAGAACAGAGAAAAAAAGAAAAAGAGCAATAAAAAATAAGGGACGATGATTTCATCGTCCCTTATTTCTATATGTTTTTTAATCAAGATTAAAATATTTCTTTGCGTTGTAGAATGAAATATCTGCAACAATCTGTGAAAGGAATTCGATATCTGCGGGATATTTGCCGTCTTCAACCAAATCGCCGATAATCTCGCAAAGAATTCTGCGGAAATACTCGTGACGGGGGTATGATAAGAAGCTTCGCGAATCTGTAACCATACCAACAAATTTGCCAAGCACACCCAAGTTGCCGAGAGTTTTCATCTGCTCGCGCATACCGTCATAGTTGTCATTAAACCACCAAGCAGAGCCGAACTGAATTTTAGACGCCGCCTCAGTGCCTTGGAAGTTGCCGAGCATTGTGCCGAGCACATAATTATCCTTGGGATTAAGTGTGAAAAGAACGGTCTTGGGCAGTAAATCCTTAACTGCAAGCGAGTCAAGGTAGCGTGAAAGTCCGTGAGCCAAGTTGTAATCGTCAACCGAGTCAAAGCCTGTGTCAGCACCAAGCTGATTAAACATTTTAGTGTTGTTGTTTCTCATTGCGCCGAAGTGAAGCTCCATTACCCAACCGCGTTTTGCATATTCAGCACCGAAGAACTGTAAAAGTGCTGTGCGATACTTATCAAGCTCTTTAACAGTAAAGGCTTCGCCACCCTTGATAGCCTTTGCGAAGATTGTTTCTAGTTCTTCGTCAGTTGCAGGCTCATATGGGCAATAAGCGAGAGCGTGGTCACTTGCGCGACAACCCATTTCGTCGAAGAAGTTGATTCTCTTTTCTAATGCCACAAGCAAATCCTTAAAAGACTTTATTTCCATTTCAGCCGCTTTTGCCACAGCCTCAACCCAAGGCCTAAATGCGTCAGTATCAATAAGAAATGACTTGTCGGGACGGAAAGCGGGGAGCACCTTAGCCTTAAAGGACTTGTCCTCTGCAAGCAACTTGTGATATTCAAGACTGTCTGCCGCGTCATCAGTAGTGCATACGCAATACACATTTGAGCGTTCAATGAGTTCGCGAGGAGTAAATCCGCCTGCCTCAATCTGACGGTTACACTCTTCCCAGATTTCCTCAGCAGTTGCAGGACTTAAAGGAGTTGTAATGCCAAAATATCTCTGCAATTCAAGGTGTGTCCAATGATAAAGCGGATTGCCGATGCAATAGGGCAAAGCTTCAGCATATTTCATAAATTTTTCTTTAGGAGTGCTGTCTCCTGTAATGTATTTTTCATCGATACCATAGCCACGCATTCCGCGCCACTTGTAGTGGTCACCGCCGAGCCAAAGCTCTGCAATATTTGCGGGCTTACGGTTTTCGTAAATCTCTTTTGGAGAAAGATGGCAATGCCAGTCAAAAATAGGAATATTTTTTGCACCCTTTTCAAAGATTTTCTGCGCAGTTTCAGTGCTGAGCAAAAAATCTTCACCCATAAATTTTCTCATATTTATCACCTGTTTTATTATATTTTGTTTTGCTGTTTTAAGTATAGCATAGTTTTACGGAATAATAAATAGTTTTTTGCAATTATATTCGTAGGGGTCGGGACGACCCATTGTAGTTTCAGATAATATTTATTTAGGGTCGTCGAGGACGCCGACCCCTACAAACTTACTATTGAAAAAAATATAAATATATGCTACAATTAACTGATTATAAATAATTTTTAAACCGAGAGGTATGTTTTTATGTCAGGACATTCAAAATGGAGTACAATCAAAAGAAAAAAAGAAAAGACCGATAACGCGCGTGCAAAGGTTTTCACTAAAATCGGTCGCGAAATCGCAGTTGCAGTAAAGAGTGGCGGTCCCGACCCGGCGGCAAACTCAAAGCTTAAGGATGTAATCGCAAAGGCAAAGGCTGCAAATGTGCCCAACGATAATATTGACAGAATTATCAAAAAGGCTGCGGGCGAGGGCAGTGCTGACAATTACGAAGAAATCGTATATGAGGGTTATGGTCCATCAGGTATTGCAGTTATCGTTGAAGCTCTTACAGATAACCGTAACAGAACAGCGGCAGATGTTCGCCATTTCTTTGATAAATTCGGCGGTAATATGGGCCAGAGCGGTTGCGTTTCATTTATGTTCAACCGTCAGGGCGTAATCCTTTTTGAAAAAGAGGGTATTGACGAAGATAAGCTTATGGAAGATGCTCTTGAGGCAGGTGCGGTAGATTTCATTACAGACGACGAAATCTATGATGTACGCACAGAACCAACCGATATGGGCGCAGTTCGTGATGACCTTGAAGCAAAGGGATACAAATTCGTTTCAGCCGAGGTTGAGTATGTTCCTACAACATATACAGCTCTCACAAATCCCGATGACATCAAGGCAATGGGCAAAATGCTTGAAATGTTTGATGAGAACGATGATGTACAAAATGTCTACCACAACTGGGAAAACGAGGACGATTACGAGGGATAAACACGATAAATTGGCGACTTTTCACTTTTTCGCTCTTGACTTACACTCGTAAGCCTGCGAGCTCAAAAGCAAAAATTCATCCAATTTCTCTGTGTTTCTCCGATGACTATATTGGTTATTAAGGAAAAATAAATATGTCATTAAAAGATAAAAAACTGTTCCTTCTTGATATGGACGGAACAATTTATGAGGGTGCACGACTTTTTGAGTGCGTGAATGAGTTTTTGGCGCATATTGAGTCCGTTGGCGGTCAGTATGTGTTCATCACAAACAATTCATCGCGTTCGGTTAAGGATTATGTGATTAAGCTCTCTAATATGGGAATTAAGGTGACTGAGGATAATTTCTTTACCTCATCACAGGCAACGGCTTTGTATCTCAACAAGCATTTTCCGAATAAGAAAATTTATTGTATGGGCACAAGGTCTATGATTGCCGAAATGGAAAAATATGGTGTGAAAATCACCACTGAGGCAGATGAAGATACAGATTGCATCTGCGTGGGCTATGACACAGAGCTTACATACAAAAAGCTTTGGGATGTTTCATATTTGTTGCAGACTAAAAGGGATATCCCGTACATCGCAACAAATCCCGACAGAGGTTGCCCAACGGAATTCGGTCTTGTGCCCGATTGCTTTGCAATGTGCGAGGCGATAAATTACGCCACAAACCGCAGACCGCTTTATATCGGCAAGCCCGACGGCTTTATGATTGATTTTTCTGTTGAGCGTTCACCGTTTACAAAGGAAGAAACTGTTGTTATCGGTGACAGACTTTATACCGATATTGCTTCGGGTGTTAACGCAGGGGTTGATACAATCTGCGTATTAAGCGGTGAAAGCACACTTGAGGATATTGAAAACAGTGAAATTAAGCCGACTTATGTTCGACAAGATATTAAAGAGATTTTAAAAGAATTGCAGGAATAAATTATGGATTTTGACGCATTTGACGCAGGAATTGAAATGGGCGGTCTTCGCAACCGTGATGATATTCGACTTCTCGTTTGCTATCTTCTTAAAAGCGTTGACGCACCAATGACAAGACAGATGCTCAACGAAGCAATGCAGGAGGACGGACTTGCCAATTATTTTGAGGTTGGTCAAGCAATTGAGGAGCTTCTTAAAACAGGCAACATTACTGCCGATATTCTTGACGAGGACGAAGTGATTTCTGTCACTGCTAAAGGCAGAGAGGCAGCAGAGCTTTTGCAGACAAGCCTTCCTCGTACAGTGCGTGAAAAGGCAGTAAATTCTGCGATAAGACTTACAACAAGGGCTAAAATTGAGCGTGAGAATAAAATTGAGGTTAAAAAAGAGGAAAACGGCGGTTACACCATTACATTTACTCTTTTCGACCGCGATACAGAGCTTATGAAATTGTCTGTTTATGTAAGCGACAGCTTACAGCTTGAACAGGTTAAGCAGAATTTCATAAACGACCCCGTTAAAGTTTATTCAACGATAATCACATCATTATCGGTATAAATTCGGGGTGAATATAAGGGGATATAATATGAAGAGATTAGGTAAATTATTATCATTGGCACTTGCAATTTTAATGCTTGTATCTATTTTCACAGTAAGTGCATTTGCGTTTTCAAATGATTATGTAACTGTTGAATGTCCTGAAAACTATGATGTTGAGGACCTCAGCGAAAGTGAAAGCGACGATTTTTATGTAAACCTTTGGTATGACGAATGGTATACTTCAGAAGACGGTAATGAATACTACACAGGCAACAATGTGGATTTGTATATAAATGTTGCCCTTGAAGACGAAGTTCTTGAAGATTACGATTTTGGCGAAGAGTATTTGGACCAGTTAGAATGGTTTATCAGCGGTACAAAGAACTCTGCCGAGATTAAATATGAAAAAATCGGCGGATATGATGCCCTTATTTATGAAATGTATTATACTTATGAAGATTATGAAAGTAATTTGAGAGTAACTGATGAATGTCTTTATTCAGAGGTTTATATCATTACCAACAATTGTGTAATTGATATGTACATAGATGTTGTTGACGCTGAGGACCTTGTGGCTTATAGAAATAAAACAGTCGAAACATTTATGGGCTCAATTTCATACAATGAAGAGGCAATTCTTGCAAATCAAGCAGAGAGTGCAAAGGTTTTTGCAATTATCGGTGCTGTAATTATCGGCGTGTTTGTAATTATTGCTATTGTTGTAATTGTGATTATTGTTGCTGTTGTAAAATCTTCAAAGAAGAAAAAGGCACAGAGAGCTGCACAGCAGTATAATCCTTACGGCTACAATCCCAATATGCAGTATAATCCTTATGGTCAGCAGCCACCGATGAATAATAATCAGTATAATGCGTATAATCCGCAGAATAACACTTACGCACCTTATACACCGGTTAAGCCTGCGTCAGTTGAAACAAAAGACCCGTTAGACCTTGACAACAAGGACTAATATTGATAAAATATCTTGGAATTGAATAAAACAAACACTATGACAAAGAGTAAGATTTATTGAGCTCGCTTTCAGAGAGTTGTCGTTTGGTGCAAGACAATACAGCCTTTAAATTGATATGTAGCTTTCGAGTGGTTTTGCCTAAAGCAAATAATTGCCGTTAAGTAAAAACGCGTAATTCCCGTTAAGAATTTTAAGTGGCTTTTGTATAACATTAGCAATTTGAGTGGTACCACGGAATTTATTTCGCCTCATACTTTTATGTATGGGGCGTTTTATTTTAATAAACAAACCGAAAGGAATGATATATATGTCCAAGGAACTTGAAAAACAGTATAATCCGAAAAATGTTGAAGACAGAATATATAAAGACTGGCTCGACAACAAATATTTTCACGCAAAGCGTGAAGAGGGCAAAAAGACTTACACAATCGTAATTCCGCCCCCAAACATCACAGGCCAGCTTCATATGGGCCATGCTCTTGATAACACATTGCAGGATATTCTTATCCGTTATCACAGAATGGCGGGGTATGACACACTTTGGCTTCCAGGTACTGACCACGCTTCAATTGCAACTGAGGCAAAAATCGTTGAGGCTATGAGAAAAGAAGGCATCAGCAAAGAGGATTTAGGCCGTGACGGCTTCTTAGAGCGCGCTTGGGACTGGAAAAAGCAGTACGGTGGCAGAATTATTGAACAGTTAAAGAAATTAGGTTCATCTTGTGACTGGGACAGAGAGCGTTTCACTCTTGATGAGGGCTGCAGTAAGGCTGTTAACGAGGTTTTCTGCCGTCTTTATGAAAAGGATTTGATTTATCGCGGTAACCGTATGGTTAACTGGTGCCCTTGCTGTAACACATCAATTTCTGATGCAGAGGTTGAATATGAAGAGCAGGACGGTAGCTTCTGGCATCTTCTTTATACAGTTAAAGAAACGGGCGAAAAGCTTGAGCTTGCTACTACTCGTCCCGAAACAATGCTCGGTGATACTGCAGTTGCAATCAATGCAGAGGATGAAAGATATAAGCATCTTCACGGTTGCCATGTAATTTTGCCACTTCTCAATAAAGAAATCCCGATTGTATGTGACGAGCACGCAGATATGACAAAGGGTACGGGTGTTGTTAAAATCACTCCTGCTCATGACCCCAATGACTTTGAGGTTGGTCAAAGAAATAATCTTCGCATTGTTCGTACATTCACTTATGATGGTCACCTCACAGGTGCAGAGGATAAGAGAATTGCCGACGAGCTTATCGCAAGCGGTCGTGCAACAGAAAATGAGCCCGAGGTTCTTGACTGCGGTAAATATGCAGGTATGACCACAAAAGAGGCAAGAAAAGCAATCCTCGAAGACCTTAAAGCAGGCGGATATCTTAAAGAGGTTGAGCCCCGCAAGCACGAGGTTGGCACTTGCTATCGTTGTCATAACACAATTGAGCCAATGGTTTCAAAGCAGTGGTTTGTTCGTATGGTTCCCCTTGCAAAGCCCGCTATTGAAGCCGTTGAAAAAGGCGAAACAAAGTTTATTCCCGAAAGATTTACAAAGAATTACCTTAACTGGATGAACGGTACTCGCGACTGGTGTATTTCTCGTCAGCTTTGGTGGGGACACAGAATTCCCGCTTGGTATTGTGATGATTGTGGTGAAACAATTGTTACAAAAGAGCATTTGACAGCTTGTCCAAAATGTAACAGTGCGAATATCCGTCAAGATGAAGACACACTTGATACTTGGTTCTCATCAGCACTCTGGCCATTCTCAACACTTGGTTGGCCTGAGCAGACAGAGGATTTGAAGCATTATTACCCAACAAATACCCTTGTAACAGGCTATGATATTATCGGCTTCTGGGTATCTCGTATGATTTTCTCTGCTCTTGAGTACACAGGAAAAGTTCCTTTTGTCACTGTTCTTATTCACGGTCTTGTTCGTGATGCTCAAGGTAGAAAGATGTCAAAATCTCTCGGTAACGGTATTGACCCACTTGAGATTATCGACCAGTACGGTGCTGACGCACTCCGCTTTACTCTTGCAACAGGTAACAGCCCCGGAAACGATATGCGTTTCTCTGACGAAAAGGTTGAGGCAAGTAGAAACTTTGCTAACAAGATTTGGAATGCTGCTCGTTTCATCCTTATGAACCTTGATGAAAACGAATATGCACCTTATGTGCCAAAGAATCTTGCTATTGAAGATAAGTGGATTTTGTCAAAATATAATGACCTTGTAAAAGATGTTACAGACTCACTTGAAAAGTTTGAACTCGGTCTTGCTGTACAGAAGCTTTATGACTTTATTTGGGATGTATTCTGCGATTGGTATATCGAAATTGCAAAAATCCGTCTTAATGGTGAATGCGCAACTGCAAAGGCAACTGTTAAAGCAGTTCTTGTTTATGTAATGTCAAATACGCTCAAGCTTCTTCACCCATTTATGCCATTTATCACAGAAGAAATTTGGCAGACATTACCTCACGATGGCGACTCAATTATGATTTCTCAGTGGCCCGTATTCAGCGATGAACTCTCATTCAAGGCTGAAGAAAATGAAATGGAAAGAGTTATGACCGCAATTAAGGCAGTTCGTAATCGCCGTGCAGAAATGAATGTTCCGCCATCAAAGAAAGCAAAGATTTTCATTGAAACTGCCTACGAAAAGACCTTCAGTGAAGGTGCAAACTTCTTTGTAAGACTCGCTTCTGCTTCTGAAGTTGAAATCGTTAAGGGCTATGAAAATGATGAGGCTGTTGCGATTATCACAGAAGACGCAAGACTCTTTATCCCAATGGATGAGCTTGTTGACTTCAAGGCAGAGCTCGAAAGACTTCAGAAAGAAAAGAAAGCAGTTGAGAAAGAAATCGCGTTCGTTTCAGGTAAGCTCAACAATGCAGGCTTCGTAGCAAAAGCCCCCGAAGCAGTTGTTAACGAGCAACGCGAAAAGCTGGCAAAATACAACGAAAAACTTGCAATGCTTGAAGAGAGTATTAGTAAGATAAGTAGTAAGTAAAATCAATGCGGAAATGCCTTCCCCTTGAGGGGAAGGTGTCACCGTAGGTGACGGATGAGGTGTTATTGTGAATAAAACCAACAATCCAAAATTAACCGCTAATGCACAGGAATTACGAAAGAATATGACTAAAGAGGAAAGGCATCTTTGGTATAACTTCTTAAAAGAATTACCTATCACAATCAACAGACAGAAAGTGATAGGTAATTATATTGTAGATTTTTATTGTGCAGAAGCAAAAATCATAATTGAACTTGACGGTTCGCAACATTTTGAAGAACAAGGCAAAAAAAATGATGCTAAACGAGATGAATTCTTAAAGTCGTTAGGATTAACAGTTTTAAGATATTCAAATTATGATGTGAATACAAATTTCTACGGTGTGTGTACTGATATAATGAGACATCTTAATTTGCAATAAAAAAGGCTTCTCCTTGAGGAGAAGCTGTCACGAAGTGACTGATGAGGTGTAGGATACGAAGTATCCGTTATAATTGCTTTTCCACCTCATCCGTCTTTGCCTTGTGGCAAATCCACCTTCCCCTCAAGGGGAAGGCTTTTTTATTCCTTAATCATCAATGATTTAACAATTGCTGTCATTTCTTCTTCGCCGTAGATTACGGGAACGGGGTAGAGTGGGTTGCCCTCTTTAAGCGCGCGCTCAACGATAATCGGAATATCCTTTTCCTGAATCTGTGCAAAGCCCTTGGGAATTCCCATTCTCTCATTCATTGCGTAGATTTCAGCAATGAATTTCTTTGCTTTTTCTTCGTTTGAATTACCCTCAAGACCAACGATGTCAGCAAGACGAGCAAGTCTGTCATAAACTGCCTCGCCATAGCTTTCGAGAACTACGGGGAGAATAACTGCATTTGCAAGACCGTGGGGGATTCCGTACTGACCACCAAGGTTATGAGCAATTGCGTGAACATAACCAACATAAGCGCGAGTAAATGCCATACCTGCATAGAAAGAAGCGAGGAGCATTTGATTTCTTGCTTCAATGTTCTTGCCGTCTGTGTATGCAACTTCAAGATTTTCAAAAATCATCTTTGTTGCCTTTTCAGCATAGTTTGCAGTTGATTTCACATTGCTCTTGCCTATGTATGCTTCAACCGCATGAGTAAGAGCGTCCATACCTGTTGTTGATGTGATATGAGGAGGAAGCCCCACTGTAAGCTCAGGGTCAAATACTGCATAACGGGGACGAAGGAATGGGTCATTACAAGCATTCTTTTCGTGTGTTTTTGAGTTTGAAACAACCGCTGCAAGTGTGCATTCTGAACCTGTACCTGCAGTTGTGGGAACTGCGAAGAATGGGGGCAGCGGATGAAGAATTTTCATAAGTCCGCGCATTTTCTCAACGGGCTGACGGGGTTTAACAACTCTTGCTGCTGCAATCTTTGCACAGTCCATTGGTGAGCCGCCACCGAATGCGATAATACCCTGACAATTGTTCTGAAGATACATATCCTTTGCTTCTTCAATGTTTTCAATTGTGGGGTTGGGCTGAGTGCCGTCATAAACAACATACTCAACGCCTGCGTTGTCCATCTCTTCATAGAGAGAGTTCAAAAGTCCAAGAGAAGTAAGTCCCTTATCTGTTACGATAAGCACTTTCTTGAGTCCCTTTTCTTTAATAAGATTTGGGAGCTTGCGGATACTTCCGGGTCCTGTGAGCATAAATGGCTCGCCCCAGGGTAAGAAGCACTCCATAACAAACATTACTTTCTGGAATACTCTGCAATATGCCTTGTAAAATTGTGTCATAAAAATTTCCCTTTCATTATTTATTTTTACTATCAAAAATCTTGATAGCTAATTTACTGTCTTTATCAATTTGCTCTTTTAATTCTTCTTTAGAATTAAACTTTTTTTCGCCTCTTAAAAATTTAAGAAGCTCAACCTTAATTCTTCGGTTGTAAAGATTACCGTCAAAGCCTAAAATACAGGTTTCACTTAAGACTTTATCACCGCCGATTGTGGGGTGGCAACCAAAGTTTGTAACTGACGGATAAATTTCGCCGTCAACCTTGGTTTGTGATGCGTAAACGCCGTGCTTAAGCTCTACAAAATCAGCGGGGAAATGCTGATTGATTGTTGGAAATCCGAAATATTTTTTGCCGATTTTGTTACCCTCAACCACAAGAAAATCGTATGAAAAATTGCGACCGAGCATTTCATTAGCCTTTTCGATTTCACCGTTTTCGAGTGCTTGGCGGATACGCGTTGAGCTTACAAGCTCGTCATCGTAATAAATATTTTCAGCCTGCTTGTATATTATATCATACTTATCGCAAAGCTCAGCGAGTATTTTACTGTTACCTGCACCGCATTTTCCAAAATGAAAATTCTCTCCGCTTATAACTGCCCCTGCGTTAAATCTTTTAATGAGAATTTCTGTCACGAATTCTTCGGGAGAAAGCTGACGGATTTCATTAAAGCTTACGGGCACGGGTAAAAGTCCCATTTTCTTAACAAAGTCCTCTTTGTCCTCTTGCGTTATAAGTAGCGGGGGAGAAATACCCTTGACTGCTTTTAATGGATGACAATCGAACATCAATATTGCGGGCACAAGTCCTTGCAATGCGAATTTTTGTGTGACCTCAAGCACCTGCAAATGACCTTTATGTAAGCCGTCAAAGGTGCCAAGTGCCAATGCGAGTTTATTCATTTATAAGCACCCTCCTGACTTCAAGGTTGCCTTTGTCTGTGTTGATTTCGCCAAGTCCCAAAAGAACTTTTTCGGGGGAATAAACACGGTAAATTCCAGTGGGGTAGTCACCGTGCAAGCGCTCATAATCTAACGCACCGCCGTTGTGAAAACGGTTTGCCTGAGGCTTTGTTACCATGATTTCGGGGTAGCTCATAAGTGCTTTTTCAACTGATGTGATTATACCTTCAGTCTTGTTTTCACTGACAAGCTTTTCAAGCTTTTCCAAAGTAACGGAATTATCAATTGAAAACCCGTTTGCCTCTGTTCTGCGAAGCTCTGTCATAATAGCACCGCAACCGAGCACTTTACCGATGTCGTCACAAAGTGAACGGATATATGTACCCGCCGAGCAGGTAACATCCATTGAAAATTCAACGCCGTCAAAATCATAGATTTCTAATTTTTCTATTGTGATTTTTCTCTGCTCTCGGGCGACTTCAATTCCCTTTCGCGCCAAATCATAAAGGCGTTCACCGTCTTTTTTCAGCGCCGAATACATTGGGGGAGTCTGCAAAATCTCACCCTTGAACTGTGCACCGGCAAATAACAACTGCTCTTTTGTCACATTAACATCATTTGTCGATAAAACCTCACCCGTAATGTCAAGAGTATCGGTTGTAATACCTAGTTTTACCCTTGCGGTGTAAGATTTGCGATGCTCAGGCAAAAGCTCAATAAAGCGTGTGCAGTGACCGAGCATAATTACGAGCACTCCCGTAGCCATTGGGTCGAGAGTTCCCGTATGCCCCGCCTTTTTTACGCCGAGAATTCGCGATGCACGCTTTACTGCCATAAATGATGACATATCACGCGGTTTGTCAAGACAAATTATGCCTGTCATTTAAGCTCCGCCTCTATAATTTCAAGTAAAGTCTGTTTTGCTTCTTCTAAAGAACAGTCGAATTCACAGCCTGCGGCACGGTTATGACCGCCACCGCCGAGTTTACCGCAGATTTTTGACGCGTCGATAGGCTCAACTGTGCGAAGTGACACCTTGTAAGTGCCGTCGTGACGCTCACGGATTGTAACGCCAACCTGAACACCCTCGATTTTGCGGGGGAGAGAGGCAATTCCGTCACATTCTGACGAGCTTGAGCCACTTTCCTCAAACATTTTGCGGGTGATTGTCATAACTGCACATTTACCATCAAAATAGCTTTCAATTGAAGCTACTGCCAACTGCTCTAATTTTAAATATGAGAGAGTTTTTGTTTCAAACATAAGACGGTTGACCAAAGTGTAATCTGCGCCTTTTTCCATCATTTCAGCCGCAATTCTGTGAACTGTGGGGGTGGTGTTTGAAAACATAAAACAGCCTGTGTCAGTTGCAAGACCTGTGTAAACGCAATTTGCAATTTCGGGTGTGATTTCAACGCCCAATTCACAAATAACCTCATAAATTACAACAGCCGCCGCAGCTCTGTCCTCTAAAAGAAGATTTTCTGCGTATTCGCGGTTTGACATATGGTGGTCAATGCAAAGCCATACGCGGTCGCCGTAAAGCTTTTGGAATTCTTCGCCCAAAAGCTTATTATCGGCAACATCAACTGCTATTATTTTGTCGAATTCAATGTCTGTATTGTCGAGGTTTGCCCACAAATATGAAAATTTAGGGTGGATTTCGTCAATACAGCGTACCATTGATTTTTTACCCAAGAGGGCAAGCGCACGCTTAAGTGCAAAAGCACTGCCGAGTGTGTCGCCGTCGGGGTTGCGATGTGAAAGAATAAGATAATTATCAAATTCTTTTAAGAGTGAAGCACACTCTTTAACACCAATTTTATTCATTTTCGTCCTCTTCGTCAGTGATTACGGTGCTTTCAATCTTTTTAAAGATTTCCATACCGTGCTCAACTGAATCGTCAGCAATAAATTTAAGTTCGGGAGTTTTGCGAAGATGAAGCTTGTTTCCTACTTCTCTGCGGATAAGTCCCGTTGCAGAGGTGAGTCCCTTAACTGCCTCTTTTGCATCGTCAATGCCACTCATTGAGCTTACATAAACCTTTGCATAAGATAAATCAGAGCTTACCTCAACACGCACAACAGTAAGAATTTTGTCTCTTACTCTGGGGTCCTTTAATTCGCGGATAATAGCCACAATTTCACGCTTGATATCCTCTGAAACTCTGCCTGTTCTGTATCCTGCCATTAGTCTCTGTATTCCTCCATAATGAAGGCTTCAAAAATATCGCCCTCTTTAACATCGTTGAATTTATTAAGACCAATACCACATTCATAGCCTGAAGCAACTTCTTTGACATCATCCTTAAATCTCTTAAGTGATGAAATTGAATCCTCAGCAATAACAATACCGTCACGAACAACGCGGATTTGTGCATTTCTTGTAACCTTACCGTTCTGCACATAGCTACCAGCAATTGTGCCTGCAGAAGAAAGCTTGAATACATTACGAACTTCAATACGACCGAGCATAACCTCACGGAATTTAGGTGCGAGCATACCCTTCATAGCATCTTCAATTTCTTCGATACAGTCATAGATAATGCGGTACATTCTCATATCAACGCCGTCACGCTCTGCCATTTCAGTAGCAACTGGGTCGGGACGAACATTGAAGCCTACAATAATTGCGTTTGATGCGTTTGCAAGCATAATATCTGATTCGCTAACTGCACCAACACCGCCGTGAATAACCTTAACTGCAACCTCTTCGTTTGAAAGCTTCTCAAGGTTCTGCTTAACTGCTTCAACTGAGCCCTGAACATCAGCCTTAACGATGATGTTGAGTGTTTTAATCTTACCTGCGTTGATTGATGAGAACAGGTTGTCAAGAGTAACCTTCTGGAACTGCTTGAACTGTTCTTCCTTCTGCTCTTGCTTTCTCTGTTCAACAAGCTCACGAGCAAGCTTTTCGTCAGAAACTGCGTTGAACACATCGCCTGACTGCGGAACTTCGTCAAGACCCATAATCTCAACGGGAACTGAAGGACCTGCCTCCTTAAGCTTGCGGCCCTTGTCGTCAAGCATAACACGAACTCTACCAACTGCAGTACCTGCAACAACGATGTCGCCTGCGTGGAGTGTACCGTTTTGAACAAGAAGAGTTGCAACGGGACCCTTGCCCTTGTCAAGACGAGCTTCAATAACGATACCCTTTGCCGCACGGTTGGGGTTAGCCTTAAGCTCACGCATTTCAGCGGTGAGAAGTACATTTTCAAGAAGCTTGTCAATATTCATATGTGTCTTTGCAGAAACAGGAACACAGATAATGTCACCGCCCCATTCTTCAGGAACAAGACCGTGCTCTGTGAGCTGCTGCATAATTTTATCAACTGTTGTGCCGGGCTTATCCATTTTGTTGATTGCAACAATAATGTCAACCTCGGCGGCTTTTGCGTGGTTAATAGCCTCAATAGTCTGTGGCATAATACCGTCGTCAGCGGCAACAACAAGAATTGCAACATCAGTAGCCTGAGCACCGCGAGCACGCATTGAAGTGAATGCCGCGTGACCGGGTGTGTCAAGGAATGTGATGTACTGACCGTTAAGGTTTACTCTGTAAGCACCGATGTGCTGAGTAATACCGCCTGCCTCTGTTGCAGTAACATTTGTATTCTTGATTGCGTCAAGAAGTGAAGTCTTACCGTGGTCAACATGACCCATAACAACTACAACGGGGTCGCGAGTGATAAGGTCTGCCTCGTCATCCTCGTGGTCGTCGATAATTCTTTCTTCAATAGTAACAACTACCTCGCGGTTAACCTTTGCACCGAGTTCTGTTGCAACGATTTCAGCGGTATCGTAGTCGATAACCTCGTTAACAGTTGCCATCATACCAAGTGCGAAAAGCTTTTTGATAACCTCAGCCGCTGTCATCTTAAGACGAGATGCGAGTTCACCGACTGTGATTTCGTCACCAACTGTGATTACAGGGGGCTTCTTTGCTCTTTCGGCGGCAATTCTCTTTAAGCGTTCTGCCTCTGTCTCTTTCTTACCGCTTCTCATACCCTGCTTGCGATACTGCTGGCTCTTCTGCTTAAGCTTCTGCTTCTTAACCATATTATCGCTCTGGTGTGAGTTTGCAGGAGCAATGTTTTCATATTTTTCATTGTATTTTTCAGCATCGAAAGAGTTTGCTCTTGTGTCAATGTGACGCATTTCGCCCTTTGTACGAGCCTGCATGGGCTTGTTCTGGTCTTTCTCTTTCTTTTTGGGTTGATTATCATTTTTCTGTGGAGCAGGAGTGTTCTGCTGTTTCTTGTTGTCAGCACCTTTTTGCTCTTTCTTTGCCTCTTTTTTAGGCTCTGCCTTGGGCTTTTCTTTGGGAGCTGCATTGAAATAGTCATCAAAGCTCTTAACAGAATTCTCGCTTGTGATTACATCAAAAATGAAATCAAGCTCACGGTCTTCAAGTGTAGTTTGTGATTTCTTTTCGCCCTCAAACTTGCCTGTAAGTTTTTCTATAATGATTTTGCTGGAAATGTTAAAATCCTTTGCCAGCTCGTGAATTTTATATTTTTTCGCCATATTCATAACCTCCGTTTCAGTTCTCTTGACTTAAAATCGTAATAAGCTTATTTGCAAATCCGCGGTCATCTATTGAAATAACGCCTGCCTTTGTGCCTATGCAGAGAGATAATTCCTTCATATTGAAATCTGCGTTAACATAAGGAATTTTGCGATTATCAAATTCACATTCGTCTGCGATTTCTTTTTTGAGCCTCTTTGACGAGTCACAACAGGTGATACTTAAAAATGCTTTGCGTTTTTTTATGGAAGAAACTACGGCGTCGTGGCCGATTGACATTTTACCTGCCCTACGACAAAGACCTAAAATGCCTTTTAAATTATCTGTCATCATTTACTGATTTCTTCCTCCATTTTGTCGTAAATCCCGTCGGGAATCGTTACTTCAAAGGTGCGGTCGATTCTCTTGGATTTTCTGGCTTTTTTGAGACACTCAAGGCTGTTACAGATATATGCGCCCCTGCCCGAAGCTTTTCCTGTAAGGTCAAGGCTTATTTCGCCCTCAGCACTGCGGACAACTCTTATCAGCTCTTTTTTCGGCTTTTGTTCGTTGCAACCGCAACAGCGTCGCATAGGAATTTTCTTCTGTTTCAAACCTTTTCACCTCTAAGTATTTTTGAATTAGCCCTCATAGAAGCCACTTTCGGGCTTGATGTCGATTTTCCAGCCTGTAAGCTTTGCGGCAAGCTTTGCGTTTAAGCCCTTGTTGCCGATTGCAAGAGAAAGCTGATGGTCGGGAACTGTAACCTGACAAGACTTTGCGTCTGCATCTATAATTTCAACTTCTAATACATTTGCGGGAGCGAGTGATGCGGCAATGAACTCTGCGGGGTCTTCGCTGTATTTAACAATGTCAATTTTTTCACCGCCGAGAGTCTCAACAATGTTGTTAACACGAGCACCGCGCTGACCGATACAAGCACCGATTGGGTCAACATCTGCATCCTTTGAGCTTACAGCCATCTTTGTGCGGATACCTGCCTCGCGGGATACTGAATGAATTGAAACAATACCGTCATAAATTTCGGGAACTTCCTGCTCGAAAAGTCTCTTAACAAGACCTGAATGAGTTCTTGAAATCATAATGCGGGGGCCTTTTTCGGTTTCTTTAACATCGCTGATGTAAACCTTTGTAAGCTCGCCCTCTGTGAATGTTTCGCCGGGAACCTGCTCACCTTTGGGAAGAACTGCAGTGCCCTTGCCGATTTCAAGAGTAACATTACCATTGATGGGGTCAATTCTGCTAACCTTTGCAGTAACTAAGTCCTGTGTCTTTGACTGGAAGTCGCGAATTACCTGACCACGCTCTGCATCTTTAATGCCCTGACGGATAACATGCTTTGCTGTCTGTGCGGCAATTCTGCCAAACTTCATTGTGTCAAGGTCGATTTCAAGTGTTTCGCCAACCTTTGCGTCGGGGCGGTATTCCTGTGCGTCGATGAGAAGAATGTCCTCATCCCAGTCTGTAATCTCATCAACAATATTAAGGTGAAGATAAACACGCATTGTCTGTTTTTCTGCGTTGATTTCGCAGGCAACAACATCCTTATTATTATAGTCTTTTCTTACTGCCTTAATAATTGCTTCGCTGATTTTGTCATAAAGATATTCAGCTTGAATACCTTTTTCTTTTTCCATCAGCGCAACTGCTTCAAAAAATTCTTTATTCATTTTCCGTAAAACCTCCAAAATCGTCCGCCTTTATCCAAGACGCTTCTTTATATTTAACATTAAGCTCTGTTTCATCATTCAGAGCGATAGTTACGCCTTCTTTGTCGTAGTCTGTGAGAATACCCTTGTATTCACGCTGACCCTCGAATGCTTTGATAAGTCTGATTTGAATTTTTTCGCCGAGATATGCCTCATAATGAAAATCACGGCATAATTCTCTTTCGATACCCGGTGACTGAACCTGCAGGTTGTATGCCTGCTCAATGGGGTCCGCTTCGTCCAAGGGCTTGTCAATAGCGTGGTGCATTGCTACACAATCGTCAATGCCGACGCCATCTTCTTTGTCAATAGTAATGCGAAGATACCAGCGTGTGCCCTCTTTTAAGAACTTAACATCCCAAAGAATAAGACCTAATTCGTCTGCAATGGGCTTTGCGATATCCCACACAACTGCGGCGGTGTTTTTCTTCATAAAAACCTCCTGTAAAATATTAAATTGTAATAATAAAAATGTCCTTATAAACTCAAGAGAGCGGGTCGCCCCACTCTCTTGACAAAACGAATATTCTTACCATAAAGAATAATAGCATACAATTAATATAAAATCAAGTATTTTCTTAAAATTATATACAATAATATATAAAAAAGCGTCTTTTGTTTATAATTTTGCACTTTATAGGTCATCAGGGTCTTGCTCGGGCACTTCAAACCCCTTTGGATTGCCCGTGTACCAACCGTTTGCATCAAATTGCTTTGCGTTTTCTTCACCGTTCCAGATTTCGCTGATTTCTTCGTTCATTTTGCGTAGCTTTCGTCTTGTGCGGGCGGCTTTTTCTTCGGAATTTCTCTTTTTAAAAAACATAAATTCACCTCCATGTATATTATCTGCAATATACACAAAAAAATTTTAAAACGCAGTTGACTTTTTTTGGCTATTGTTGTATAATGGGCGAGAATAGAAGTGGAATATTCTAATTTTTTCTACTTATAACGAAAGGAAATGATTATTATGAAAAAGATTCTTGCAGTTGTTCTTTCTCTTGCAATGATTCTCAGCATGACAGTTGTCGGCTTCGCAGCAGACGAAACAGTTGGAAGTGGCGATACAGTAATTGATGATACTTTAGCTGGTGGCGATATTACCGAAGGTGATGTTGTTGAGGGCGACGATGTTAATGAAGACGAAAGCAGTGAGCCCGATGGTTCAAAGCCTGCTGACCCCACAGATGTTGAGGGTTGGACTGCATATTATGTAGTTATTCTCGGTGAAGCTGCAACAAACCCCACAGCAGTTATTACTGTTGTGCCTGAAATTGCAGGTAATGTAACAAACAATGAAATTGATATGGATACATTTACATCAGCATTCCCAGAGGCTGCAAAGACAGTTGGCGGCGATGTTGTTAACCAGATTGTTTGGGGCGTTGAAGAGCTTCTTTCAACAGACCTTAACTCTGACGGTTATGTTGGTAAGCCCGACGGCAGCATTGAAGACGGTCAGCTTCCCGAAGAAGACGAGGGTAATGCAGGCGGTGGCTTTGATATCGGCGGATTGCTTGATACAATTCTCGGTATCCTTGGCGGTATTATCGGTAGCCTTTTCCCAAGTGATGACCCTACTCCAAGTGACCCCACAGACCCCGGAGAGGAAGATAACCTTTGGGACGAAGAAGACCCATGGGGCACTGACGGTGAAGGTTCAACAATTCCCGACACAGGCGATACAACAGTATTTGCAGTTGCAGCAGTAGCTCTTGCAGCAGGTGCAGCACTTGTTATGACAAGAAAAAAGAGCGAAGACGCTGAATAATTCTTTTACATAATTTCATAATTGATATTTTGACGGAAGTCCGAAAGGGCTTCCGTTTTTTTATATACTGACTGCGATTTTACAATCTTATCAGTAATTATTTTTTCTTTTAGTATATAGATAATTTTACTTTTTTCTTGACAACATTAAAATATGTTGCTACAATAATAAATGCGAGGCGAACAAATGTTCGATAAATAATTTGAAAACGCACGATTTTTCATCTGCGTTTTATTTTTTTGATGAACAAGATTTTTGAAAGGGGCGGATTTATACTATGCAGAATGTTCAGGTATCTGAATTTTCAGTTGAGGAATTTGATTTTCTTACTGACTATGTTGACTTGTCGGGCGGGCAAGTCAAAGACGGAACAAAATATCTTATTTACAACAGACAGAAAAAACTGATTGAAATCGTCAAAAGTGTGATGCAGAATGAACTCACGGAATATGAACGCAATCTTGCAACGGCACATTGGTACAATGAAGTTCCGTTAAGGGAGCTGGCAAAAAAATATGATGTGTCGCACATAAGCATTTACAGAAATCTTGAAAATATTCGCAAGAAACTCGAAATGGCACTGAAATATGTTTTGATGTACGATAAAATTTTGCTTCCACAATCAACGGAGGAATTACTGGAATATGTCAGAAAATTCAAAAACTAAAAATATGTCTCTTTTTGATTTGGGAAAAGAATATGAGTCTCACGCTGAATTGCAGGATTTGTTTATCAACAACTGCAAAAATTCAATCAAAAAGGCTAAAAACTCGGGGGACACAGATGCGGTTATCAAGCTTGAAGGGGAGCTTCGTAAGTTCTACGAAATCAAACGGGAGCTTAAACAAACCGCATCGCTTTTAAAAACCTATTATAAAGGAGAAAAGTATGGAGAATAAAATTATTTCTATTGATATAACCCCCGATAACAATACGGAATATGTTGAAAACGCGGGGGTAATGTGGGAACACAACGCAACAGTGTTGAAATTTAAAATTGACGAGGCTTATCTGGGCGATTATCGTTATTATATTGAATACCGTTCACTTATGGGCAATAAGGTGCGAACAGAATATCTTGAACTGAATACGGCAGATAATACTATCACATACGCAATTCCTGTTTCAATGAGTTCTCTTAAAGGAACTGAATGTTATTTTAATATTGTAGCAATTGATGCAGACGGCAACACTATTCAGATAATCAAACCCCGAAAGTTTTGTCTTACTTTTGATTACTCACCCGACACTGACAATACACTTTGTAAAGTCAATGATTTTTCAATCAATGCCTTGCTTGAAGCAATCCGACTTGGCACATTCAAGGGGGATAAAGGTGACAAGGGAGATAAAGGAGAGCAAGGAATACAAGGAGAAAAGGGTGAGATGCCTGCCGAGTTTTACGATGCAACTTTTATGTTTGAGAATAAGTCTAATGAAGAATATCGGTATGACTTGGCTTATGCGAAAACAGCATTGTTTTTTGATGAGCCAACCTATATTGGAACATTTACACCAAAATTTCAAATCGAGGATGACACATTCTATTATGCGATAATTTCTCTTGATACAGCAGTTGCAGAGGGTGTATTTCCAACAATAACATATTTGAAAGACGGCACACTTAATTGTGGTGAGCCTATTCCAATTAATAGAGAATTGAGCAATACAGTAGGCTTGGTTTTCTATACTACGGACACAACAAATCGTGTTATGCAATGTAAGTATGACAACGCAGTTGTAAAAGCGAGATATTTAAGACAGATAATCGCCAATTCCGGTGCGGGAATGGAAGCGACATTCACAGGTTTTGATTGGGGTAACTCTTACGGTGGAGAATTCACAGTCAGAACTCCCCGTGCAGACTTGCAAGACAAAGAAATCACCGAGATAAAAGAGAATATATCCGAGATAAAAAGCAGAAAGGTTATTTCTTCTTTTGCCGTAATCGGTGACTCATTTTCAACTTATGAGGGCTGGTTGCCTGAAAACAATGCGACTTGGTATGGGAACAGTGAAACTCAAAGTAAATCAAATGATGTAGAGTCCGTAAAAGATACATGGTGGTGGCAATTTTCCAAAGAAAAGCAACTTTCACTGCTTTGCAATGAGAGCTATAGTGGCTCTTGTGTTTGCAATAGCCCAAATGCACCGAGGGGTGACGCGACATCGTTTGTAAATCGTGCAAAAGTACATCTTGGAGAAGGTAATGCCGTTGGAATAAAGCCCGATTTGATTTTTATATTCGGCGGAGTCAATGATTATAATGCCTCAGTTGATATTGGTGAGCCTAAATATTCTGAGTGGACAGAAGAAGATTTGCAATCGTTTGCGCCGGCATATTGTTATCTTATTGATTATTTATTGACATATAACCCACATGCTCAAATTGTTTGCGTGTCGGCATATAATTGTTACAACAATATAAAAAATATGATATCAACCATTTGTGAACATTATGGGTTGCTGTATATTCCAATTCGTTATTTAGAAGCTAATGATGTTGAGCAAAGTGGCTCGCACCCAAATAAAGCCGGAATGACTGTTATCAAGGATACAATTGTCACTGCATTGTATGGACAGAATTGATAAAAATAAAGGAGTTGATATTATGGCTGTATATAAAGGAATAGATGTATCTCGCTGGCAGGGCGATATTAACTGGTCGCTTGTACGCAATGCGGGAATTCAGTTTGCAATGCTTCGTGCAACTTATGGTACAAAGGGGTTTGATTTGTATTTCAGAACGAATTATCCTGCGGCTCGCAAGGTGGGTATCGCCGTTGGTGCCTATCATTTTGCATATGCTTTAACACCCGAAGAGGCTGTTGCAGAGGCAGAGCATTGTCACTCAAAGCTTAAGGGTAAAAAGTTTGAATACCCAATTGCTTATGATATGGAATATAGCAAAATTGCTGAGCTGGGTAAGGAGAAGATTTCGGCAATAGCAAAGGCATTTTGTGAAAAAATGGAGTCTTATGGCTACTACGTGTGCATTTATGCTAACAAGCATTGGCTTGAAAATTATTTCACCGACGAGATTTTTGAAAAATACGATATCTGGCTTGCTCAGTGGAGCGATAAACCAACATTCCAAAAGCCTTACGGAATATGGCAGAAATCCTCAAAGGGTAATGTGGACGGCATTGAAGGTCGCGTTGACCTTGATGAGTCATACAAAAATTACCCTGCAATTATGAAATATAACGGTCTTAACGGCTATGGTGCTGAGATTGAGGCAACACCGCCCAAGAGAGGCTTTGCGGCAGGGCAGAAGGTCGTGCTTAAAAATGCAAGACTTTATTCAAGTGCTTATACCGACAAGGTCTCAAACTATATCAGCGGTACTTATTATATTTATGACGGAATTTATTTTGAGGCAAGATACAGAGTTACAAATTCTCTCAAAAATGTTGAGCGCAAGCCCATCGGCAAATATGTAACGGGGTTTGTTCATCGTGATGATATTAAAAAGGGTGTAGTTAATGACTGAAAACGAAATTCTTAATCATCGCGTTGATGCCATTGAAGCCGATGTGAAAATTCTTTATAAAAAAGTGAATGATGTGACACTTGAACAGGTTACAAGCACTACCAAGCTTGACAGTATGCTTGTTACCTTGGGGGAACTCAAAGAGAGCATTGAGACTTTGAAAAAGCGTCCGGGCTGGCTTTGGGATAAGGCTGTTGTGGCACTTATAGCGGCTCTTTGCGGTGTGCTTGTGAGTTCTCTCGTGTCATAATTTGGAGGAACAAAATGCTTGAATATATAACAGAAAATGCACTTTTGCTTATTCCCGTGCTTAATGTGATTGGTATGATAATTAAAAATACCGAGAAGATTCCCCATAAATATATTCCGCTTATACTTTTAGGCTTTGGAATAATTGGGGCTGTTGCCATTATGGGATTTTCACCTGAAAGTGTTGTGCAGGGTGTACTTGTAACAGGTACGGCGGTTTACGGTAATCAGGTGGTTAAGCAGATTAAAAAAAGTGAATAATACAATATAAAAGAGAACTGACCTGCGTGTGTTCACAGGTCAGTTTTTTATTTTATTTCAGGATTGTCAGTGAGGCACAAGATGAAATCAGTAGAAACACCGTAAAATTTGCTCAGTTTTATAAGATAATCAATTGAAAGATTTCTTTTGCCGTTTTCATACATTCCATATGCTTGCTTGGTTATCTGCAGATATTCGGCAATGTCTTCTTGCCGGTAATCGTTGTCAGTTCTTAAATCATAAAGTCTTTTTGTGTAATCCATAACGCTCCCTCCTCTGTTTCAATCATACAACAAAATGTTTACTTTCTACTTGACAATAAACAATCTGTTTACTATAATTATCAAAGTAAACAATTTGTTTACCAATTTGTATGTATCTATAGGTGGAGTGGTAATTGTGCCACAGAAAATTGCAGGAACCGAATTGCAGCTTAAAGAAAAACGGCGGGAGTATCAAAGAAAATGGTATTCAGAGCATCGTGAGCAAGTGAAAAAGTACAAGCAAAAGTATTATGCCGAGCATAAAGAGGAATACGCAAAGAGAGGTAAAAAATACCTTGCAGAAAATAGCGAAGCACCTCAAAAGGTGAGAGAATATCAGAAAAAATACCGCAGTGAGCACAAAGCGGAGCTTGCAGAGTATCAAAAGGTATATCAAGCTGAAAACAAAGAAAAACTGGCAGAATATCAGAAAAGATATTATGAAGAAAACCCTGATATTCACGAAAAACGAAAGCAATACTATAAAGAATATTATAGAAAGAAGAAGTTACAGAAAACAAAATAGGGTGTTACTATTTGCGATGTATAGTTAGTGTGCCTCTTTAAACAAATGAGGCACACTAACTGTTTTTATATAAAATGCAGGAAACACATGACAAAACTTCATTTTTCGCTAAAATTTGACACATTATTAGGGGAGTAGTGCAATTTTTATTTGTTTAAATTTCACAAACTTGCGTAAAATAATTGTTAAATGGTTGACAATCTTTCGGCAAAGTATATAATTATACCTATACATTTTAATTAAAGGAGATAGTAGTGTGGAAAAATATCTTGTTTTGCTCACATTCGTAGGCTCGGTATTGGCACTTTTATTTGCGTTGTTCACTGCAAAAAAGGTGCTAAAATTTTCAGAGGGTACAGAAAAAATGCAAAAAATCTCGCAGTCAATCCGTAAAGGTGCAAATGCGTATTTAAAGCGTCAGTATACGGTGGTTTCAATATTATTTGGCGGAATGTTCCTAATTCTCTGCGGTATGGCATTGGCGGGGCTTCTCACTTGGTATGTGCCCTTTGCCTTTATCACGGGCGGATTTTTTTCAGGACTTTCAGGCTTTGTAGGTATGAAAATTGCAACGTTCTCAAATGCGAGAACAGCAAACGCTTGTCGCGAGGGCTTGAACAGAGGCTTGCGTGTGGCATTCTCTGCAGGCTCCGTTATGGGCTTTACCGTTGTAGGACTCGGACTTCTTGATATTTCAATCTGGTTCTTGCTTTTAAGATTTGTTTTCGGTATTAATGACCCCGCAACAATCACAAGCACAATGCTCACATTCGGTATGGGTGCGTCTTCAATGGCGCTTTTTGCTCGTGTAGGTGGCGGTATCTTCACCAAGGCGGCAGATGTAGGTGCGGACCTTGTTGGTAAGGTTGAGGCAGGAATTCCCGAGGATGACCCCCGTAACCCCGCCGTTATTGCCGATAATGTTGGCGACAATGTTGGCGATGTTGCAGGTATGGGTGCAGACCTTTATGAATCGTATGTAAGCTCGGTAATTTCAGCGGCAGCCCTTGGTGTTTCTGCATTCCACGGTAGCTTTAATGCAATGGCAGTGCCAATGCTTTTGGCGGCGCTCGGTATTGTAATGTCAATTGTGGGTACATTCTTTGTGCGTACAGGCGAAAGCATTGACCAGAAACAGCTTCTTAAAGCACTCAGCCGTGGTACGAATTTGAGTGCAATTGCAATTGCAATTATTGCTCTGCCTGTTGTATGGCTTGTACTCGGAAAAGAAAATCTTGGTCTTTATGTTGCTATTGTTTCGGGACTTTTAGCGGGCGTGCTTATCGGTAAATCGACTGAATACTATACATCTGACAGCTACAAGCCCACAAAAAAATTGGCTTCAACTTCTGAAACAGGCTCAGCCACAATCATTATTGGCGGACTTGGTCTCGGTATGAAATCAACTGCAATGCCAATCGTGATTGTTGCAGTCAGTGTTCTTGTTTCTTACTTTGTATCGGGCGGTGGCGAGAGTGCTTCAATGGGACTTTACGGTATTGCACTTTCTGCGGTTGGTATGCTTTCAACTCTCGGCATTACTTTGGCTACAGATGCTTACGGCCCCGTTGCTGATAACGCGGGCGGTATTGCCGAAATGGCAGGGCTTGAGCCTGAGGTAAGAGAACGCACAGACGCTCTTGACGCTCTCGGCAATACAACTGCCGCAACGGGCAAGGGATTTGCAATCGGTTCAGCGGCTCTCACAGCTTTAGCTCTTATTGCATCTTATGTTGACAAGGTTAAGTCAATTAATCCCAATGCAGATTTAAGCTTTGATATTATCAATCCCGTAGTTCTTATCGGACTTTTCGTGGGTGCGTGCCTTCCCTTTGTGTTTGCGGCACTTACAATGGATTCTGTGGGCAAAGCGGCACAGAGCGTTGTTAAAGAGGTTCGCCGTCAGTTTAAAGAAATCACAGGTCTTATGGAGGGTGAAGCAGAGCCCGACTACGCTTCTTGCGTTGACCTTTGCACAAGGGCAAGCCTTCGTGAAATGGTGCTCCCAACAGTTATTGCAATCGCAGTTCCGATTGTTGTAGGTATTGTGCTTGGCTATAAGGGCGTTGTGGGTATGCTTGCAGGCGCAACCGTTACAGGCTTCTTAATGGCGGTTTATATGTCAAACTCAGGCGGTGCTTGGGATAATGCAAAGAAATATATTGAATCAGGTGTTCACGGCGGTAAGGGTAGTGAACAGCATAAGGCAGCGGTTGTGGGCGATACAGTAGGCGACCCGTTCAAAGATACATCGGGCCCCGCAATCAATATCCTCATCAAGCTTCTTTCAATGGTTTCAATCGTATTCGCGGCACTTGTTGTGAATTTCAGTATTCTTTAATTAAAGTATTGTTTTGTCATTCTGAGCGAAGCGAAGAATTTCGTGCTTTTGAGATTCTTCGTCACTTCGTTTCTCAGAATGACTTTTCTTTTTTATTTTCATATTGACTTTAAACTCTGCAAATTTTATAATTATTCATATAAAGGGGCGATAATATGGATAATCTTATATGCGCTAAATGTAATGAAAAAATAAATGAAGCCGATTTGGTTGAGTGCCCTCATTGCTGGGAAATCTATCATAAAGAATGTTGGGAAGATACTGAAAACTGCGTGACATGCAGAAAATATAATCCCATTTATGAAATGGTGCAGGCACAGAAAGAGCTTGAAGCACAAAATCAGCAGATTGAAGAACAAGATTTAAAAGATAAAAATAACACCGTTGATGATGAAGAAACAACTGAAATAAATAATAATGAGATGCCCTCATCACCGGTTGCTAATACGATACTTTTAGCGTCAGTTATACTGTTGGCTTCAGGTGTTGCAGGTGGTATTGCTTTTGCTGTTTATATGATGTTCCCTATGGGCAGGGATATTGTTGGTGTAGTCGGCGGATTAGCAATTGCGGGATTGGGAGTTGCCTTATCGCTCGCAATAAAAGGTTTTGCTGAGCTTATAAATAACTCGCAGAAAAATATATATTATCTTTCAAGGCTTGTTAAAAAGCAAGAAGAAAAGGAAGAATAAAATGGGAAAAATCAGATTTTTAATTGCCGTTATAGTGGGTAAGCTTTCAGCATTTTTGCTTGATAAAATATTTAAACGCGGTACAAACACACCGGGTATAATTATGCTTAAAATTTGCCCCGATGCATTGGCTCGTTTTGTTATGCCCGAAACTACAGTGTGCGTAACGGGTACAAACGGTAAAACGGGTACATCAAATTTACTTACTCATATTATCCGCAACAGCGGTAAAACTGTTGTGAATAACTCAAAGGGCTCAAATATGGCGCCCGGTCTTGCCTCGGCGCTTGTTACTCAATGTACTCTTGGCGGTAAGGTTACTGCTGATGTTGCCGTTTTAGAGGTGGACGAGCGTTCATCACAGTTTATTTATACAAAGTTCGTACCTGACTATATTCTTTGCACAAACTTGTTCCGCGACTCCATTATGCGCAACGGTCACAGTGGGTTTATTTTTGATAAAATTAATGATTATTTAAGTGATAAAACAACTCTTGTTCTCAACGGAAATGATGCAATTTCGGGACTTTTGGGTGAAGAAAAATGCAACCGCGTATTTTTCACTGTAAATAGAACTGAAAGAAGCACCGAAAAGTGTGAGGATACAGTTTGTGATTTAATCGCTTGCCCAAAATGCAATCATATTCTTGATTATGAATTTTTCCATTATAATCATATCGGTGTGCCAAAATGCTCTCATTGTGGATTTTCTATGCCCGAAAGCCGTTATTTCGCGTCCGATGTTGATTTTGAAAACGGCACATTTGTATTCAATGGTGACAAGGGCGAAAGCCTTGTTTTACCATTCCAAAAGGGCAATTTCTTTAATGTTTTCAACATTACGGGAGCAGTTGCAATCTGCCGACTTTTAGGCATTGACATTGACATAATCGCTTCAAGTATTGAGGATTTATCGTCAAAAACAGGTCGTTTTCAAGAGAATAAATTCGGCGGTGCCCAAGTAGTTTCAATGCTTTCAAAGAACCAAAACCCCATATCCTGCTCGCAAAGTCTTAAATATCTTAACAGTACAGAAACCGAAAAAGATGTGGTTTTGCTTATCACAGACAGCAACGATAAGGTGCACGGTCACGAGGATATTTCTTGGCTTTACGATACCGATTTTGCACCTCTTGAGAGTGAAAAAATCAAGAGTATCTATATTGGCGGCTCCCGTTGCTATGACTTGGCACAGTGTCTTGAAATCAAGGGGCTCGACACATCAAAATTCATTTTATTTGAGAATTATGACGAGTTGGCAAATGCGGTCAGCAAAAATGCAGACAAGAGCCGAAATATCGTAATTTATTTTGAACTTTATGCCACAAGTGTTGTTGCGAAAATCAAAAATGCTTTAAAATCAAAGGGGGAGAACTGATTATGAAAAAGTTTGTAATTGAAGTGCTTTACCCCGAATATAACAACCTTTACGGTGATCGCGGAAACGCTGAATATCTTGCGAAGAAATTGAATTTGGCGGGCTATGAGGTTGACTTGGTTGAAACTAATCTTTTTGACGAGCCCCGCTTTGCAAATGGTCAGGTTGATATTCTTCTTATTGGTCCTTGCCAAGAAAAGCATCAGCTCATAGAGATTGAAGCCCTTAAAAAATACCGCGAAGCAATTGAAAATCGTATTGAAAACGGCGGAGTAATTTTAGCCACGGGCAATGCTTTTGAAATCTTTGGCGAATATATTGAAGATGCAAAGGGTGAAAAGCACGAATGTCTTAATTTTTTTCCATATTACGCAAAGCAGTTTTCGCGACTTCGTTATAACGATTGTAGCGTGGGCGAGTTTGACGGAATGGAAATCACGGGCTTTAAAAATCTTTTAAGCCATTCCTACGGTGAAAATCCTGCACCATTCCTTAAAATGAAAAAGGGCGCAGGAATGAATAAGGATACAAATATTGAGGGTGTGCATAAGAATAACCTTTTCGCGACCTATCACACAGGACCAATTTTACCCCTTAATCCAAAATTTTCAGAATATTTAATAAAGCTTATAGATAGTGATTATGTTAATGTGCCCTTGACATATGAAGCAAAGGCATATGAAAGCAGAATAAAAGAATTATTATAAAAATGGGCTTCTCCTTGAGGAGAAGCTGTCGCGAAGCGACTGATGAGGTGTAGGATACGGAGTATCCGTTAAAATGTTTTACACCTCATCCGCCTCGTTCCTCGGCACCTTCCCCTCAAGGGGAAGGCTTTTTCTTTTCAAAATACAAAATATATCAAAAATTATAGAAAAAACAAGCCTCAGGACACAATATATTGTTAAAAATCTCTTGTAATACAAGGGATTTTTTGTTATAATGAATTATTAAAAATAATATGCAGAATTATGCCTATACGGAGGCTTCAAATGGATAAAAGAACAGAAAAATTTGATAAATTCCAAGAAGAAAGACAAAAGGATTTAATAATCGGCAGAAATGCCGTGACCGAGCTTATAAAATCGGGCCGCGAAATTGACACCTTGTATGTTGTTCGTGGTGAAAAGGGCGGTTCTGTAGGCAAGATTATCGGCGAATGCCGTGAAAAAGGTGCGGTCGTTAAAGAGGTTGACCGCAAGAAGCTCGATTTTATGTGCGGACAAGCCAATCATCAGGGCGTTGCTGCAATTTGTGCGGCTCACGATTATTCAACTGTTGATGAGATTTTAGCCGTTGCTGAAGAGCGAGGCGAAGCACCGTTCATAGTTGTGTGTGACGGAATTGAAGACCCGCATAACCTCGGTGCGATAATCCGTACTGCCGAGGCAGCGGGTGTTCACGGAATAATCATTCCGAAACGCAGAAGTGCATCGCTTAACTACACTGTCGGCAAAACAAGTGCAGGCGCTCTTGAGTATATGAAGGTTGCCCGCGTTTCAAATCTCTCGGCAACTCTTGATGACCTCAAAGAAAAAGGAATGTGGGTTTACGGCGCTGATATGGGCGGTGAAGATGTTCGCTCGGTTAACCTTGACGGTGCGGCGGTGCTCGTAATCGGCTCAGAGGGCGACGGAATGAGCCGTATTGTCCGCGAAAAGTGTGATTTTATTATCTCGCTTAAAATGAAAGGTCAAATCAATTCATTAAACGCGTCCGTGGCAGGCGGAATATTAATGTATGAGTTCTCGTACAGAAGAAAATAATTAGAATTAAACTATAATAAATAATTCGGGGGAATTTTATTATGGCAAAAATACCTGAATCGTTAATTGACGATATTCTTGAATCAGCAAAAAAATATAACGGTGACGACGCGGTAGAGGAATATTCTTTCGCACGGATTGACGCACTTCTCGCAGATATTATGGGCGAAGAACCTGAAGATGAAGAACCTATCAAGGTTGCGTTGCCCAAGACTACTGAAAAGCCAAAGTCAGAGCCTGTAAAGGTGCAAAAAGCAGAGGAGAAAACCGTGGCAATAAAGCCCGTTGTTCCCGCACCGCAAAAGAAAGAGAAGAAATTTGAAATTAATATTCCTGAGCTTCATAAGGATGAGACCGAGGAAACAAAGGTGGCTGTATCTGTTACAGATGACGGTCAGATTGGGCTTACCGATGACGGTGCTTTAATCAGCGTAGAGGCAGAAGAAATCCCCGAAGAATTGCCCGCAGAAGAAAAAAAGCCCGAAATCAAAACTGCTGACAGTCAGATTTCAATTGAAAAAACAAGAATGTTCAACGAGGTTGACATTCGCGGTGCATATAATCCGAATATCTCTCATAATTTAGGAAATAAGGTTGTTCGCACCACAACCGGTGACGGCGAAGCACTTTCAAGCTCTGCCATCGGCGAAGAAAAATACAGAAAGCATTTTATGAATAAGCCCGTGCAGAATCTTGAGAAAACTCAGGAACACCGCGCACTTGTCGCTTCATTGCCACAGAAGACCATTGAAACCCCCGGCGTTGTGGTAAAAAGAGCAGCATCTTCAAATACTGACGGCTTTGAACCATTGCCGACAATTGTTCCCGCAGAGGATATGCTCGAAAAAGAAGAGATTTCATCGTCTTCAAGAGAAGAAGATAATCAGATTATGTTTGAGGGCTTTGTTGATGACGAGCCCGTAATGCAACAGTCCGAAGAAGAGGCAGAGGCACAGCTTCGCGAAACACGAAAGGGTGTTGTTGACGAATTCGTAAAGAGTGGGCTTATCTTTAAGCAAGAGGTTGATGAGCCCGAAGAAGAATTTGAAACAGAGGCAGAGCCGGTTCGCCGTAAGCGTCGCTTCGAAAGAAGAAAGGTGAATGTAGCCCGCGAATACTTCGGCCCTAAAGATAAAAAAGCAGTACGCAAGGTTTTTGAAACCGAGAAAAAGAGTATTATTGTAAAGCTTGCAGTTCTCTCGTTTATCGCATTTGCAATGTGTGTTTTAGCCGCCGTAGCAGGAGCAGAAAACGGTAATTTTGAAATCTACGGTAATAACGAATTTGTTTATGTTGCAGTTCAGTTATTGCTTTTGCTTTGCGCTTGCGTAGTTAACTTCTCAAGCTTTAAAAATGCAATTGCAGGGCTTAAAAATAAAACTGCTGATGCAGATACCGTAATTGCAGTTTCAGCAATTGCGGGCATTATTCAATGTGTTGCAGGTTTTGCTTTTACTGATAATGTTGAGTCCACAGCGCATCTTATTGCGGGTGCGTCGGTTGTACCGATGATTTTAAAGGCGGTCAGCGAGCTTGTGCGTTGTAAAACCGATGCCGAGAATTTTGAAGTTCTCGCCGAAAACGATGAGCCACATAGTGTTGAAAACATAGGTCATGAGGATACCGCAAACGAAATCGCACGCGGTCTTATGCTTGGTGACCCCGATATTAAATATTCCGCAAGAATAGGCTTCCCCGCACGCTTCGTTGAGCTTTCCCGCTCGGCAGAGGTTACAGGGCCCCTTCTTAATATCGCAGTTCCCGCGGTGGCAATTGTGGCGTTGCTTGCTGGTGTAATTTACGGCTTTGTGTCAAAAAATGCCTTTGCGGGCTTTAGCACCTTCGCGGGTGTTGTGCTTATGGGACTTCCTATGACGGCAGGTCTTTCAGCGGCAGTAAATCTTCGTGCAGTAAACAAGAAGTTGAATGTTGAGGGTGCAGTAATCAACGGCTATAGCGCAGTTGAAGATGCAGTTAACTCCAACGGTGTTGTAATTGACGCTTGTGATGCCTTCCAAAAGGGCGGTTGCAACATTGAGGGTATGAAGATTTACCACAAAATGCGTATTGACGAGGCAATTCTTTATACTGCATCAGTTGTTATCGCATCTGGCGGAGTAATGGCAGAAATCTTTGAGGGCGTAATTGACGGCAAGCGTCAGCTTTTGTTCCCCGTTGAGTCACTCTCTTATGAAGAAAAGCTCGGTTGCTCTTGCTGGATTCACAATCACCGCGTATTAGTGGGTAATCGTGAATTGCTTGTTCATCACAATGTTGAAGTGCCCGATAAGGATTTGGAAGAAAAATTCAAGCAGGACGGCAGAAATGTGATTTATCTTGCAATTGAGGGTAAAATTTCTGCAATGTTTGTTGTTGTGTATAAGGCAAACGAAGAAACTGCAAAATATATGCGTGAGCTTGAAAAAGATGGTCTTACAATCTTCTTCAGAACCTCTGACGCAAATATTACCGAGCAGTTTTTAGAGCAGGAATTCGGGCTTCCGTCAAATGTGGTTAAAATAATTAACCCCGTTGCAGGCGAGATGTTCACAAAGGTTAAAAATAACGAGGCAGAGCGTGCCGATGCAAAGATTATCCACCGCGGTGGAATTAAGACTATGTTAATGTCACTTCACGCCTCATTTGAAATAAATAATTTTGTTAATGTATCAAGAGTTATTCAATTCGTTGCAGCATTTTTAGGTGTTGCAGGTGTAGTTTTACTTGCATTCCTTTCAGGACTTGCACAAATTGGTGTATGGCAGATTATAGTGTATCAGTTAGTATGGACAGTTGTTTTGTCAATACTACCTTTCATCAAAAAGATTTAATTAGGAGTTGAGTTCTGTTGGCAGAAGTTTGGGAATGGTTAAAGGATGCGGCTTTGTGGTGCTGGTCTTTTGACGAGGTGCGTTATACAGTTGATGCAATCGTTAAAATCGGGCTTGCGGCACTACTTAGCGGTATTATCGGCTTTGAGCGTGAGCATTCACATCGTCCTGCAGGCTTTAGAACTCATATTCTTGTGTCCGTGGGCTCTGCACTTGTAATGCTCACTTCAGTTTATATTGCAAAAGAGCAAGGGCTTACTACCGATGTTACCCGAATGAGTGCGCAGGTCTTAAGCGGTATCGGTTTCTTGGGCGCGGGTACAATTCTTCGTGAAGGCTTTTCCGTTAAGGGACTTACTACCGCCGCATCGCTCTGGGCAGTTTCGTGTATCGGTATTGCCGTGGGCTCGGGCTTTATTGTGGGCGGACTTGTGGCAACCGTTGTAATTTATCTTACACTTAATTCCCTTAAAAGATTTATTGTGCGTGGTTCAGCGGGTAAGCTTCTTTTTATTGAGATTAAAGATGTGGGAACTCAAATCCCTTTGATTACAAAAACTATCAAGCAATGCGGTGGAACAATTCACTCAATGGAGGTTGTTTACACCGAGGCTAAAGATGTGAAATTCAAGCGCCGTAAGGATACTTCGGTGATTAAGGTGCTTGTGTTCCCTAAAAATGACGATTCGCTTGCTCTTATGGTCACTACCGTAAGAAGTATGGAGGATGTTGAGGATATTTATGTTGACTGATAATATCGGGCTTTTCGACGGCGAGCATATTGAGGACTTGGGCGAGGGCGTCGGCTTAATCGTTTCAAAGCAACACACTTTTGGTACAGATGCTATGCTTTTAGCCTCTTTTGCAAGCCCTAAAAAATATGATATTGCCTGTGATTTCGGTTCGGGGTGCGGAATTATCCCGTTTTTGTGGCTTCGCGACGGCAAATGTAAAAGCATTGATGCTGTTGAAATTCAGGCTAATGCTTGTGAGCAGATGTACCGTTCACTTGCTCTGAATAATACAGATAAAATCAAAGTACATAATATAGATTTGAAAAACATCAGCGATTTTGAGGTCGGCTCTTATGATTTGGTAACGATGAACCCACCATATAAAATTGCGGGTGGCGGAATAAAAAATATGGACGAGGGAGCTTGTCTTGCCCGTCACGAAACTGCTTGTAATATGGAAGATATTGCAAAAAGTGCTTCAAGATTGTTAAAATTTGGCGGTAAGTTCTGCATTTGTCACCGCCCTGAACGAGTTTTTGACGCAATGACAGCAATGCACAATAACGGAATTGAGCCGAAAAGACTTCGATTTGTGTCGAAAAAAGGTGACACTCAGCCGTGGCTTGTGCTAATAGAGGGTAAACGCGGTGCTAAAAACGGCTTAAAGGTCGAGGCACAGTTGGTTGCATATAATCAAGACGGAACTTTGAGCGATGAAATGCTCGAAATCACCGAAAAATACAGAAAGTAAAGGAGAAAAACAATGAGTGGTAAGCTTTATGTTGTAGGAACACCCATCGGCAACTTGTCCGATTTTTCTCCGAGAGCGAAAGAAACCTTGGAAAGTGTTGATTTTATCGCTGCCGAGGATACTCGCGTTACTTCAAAATTACTTAATTACTTTGATATAAAAAAGCCATTAATCAGCTATTTTGAGCATAACCGCCGTGAAAAAGGCGAAATAATTGTAAAAAGAATTCTTGAGGGTGAAACCTGCGCAATTGTTACCGATGCGGGTATGCCCTGTATTTCTGACCCCGGACAAGATTTGGTGTATTTGTGCCACGAGAATAATATTCCCGTTGAGTCCGTGCCGGGTCCTACCGCATTTGCAACGGCACTTGCAGTTAGCGGAATGGAAAGCGGTCGATTTACTTTTGAGGGCTTTTTAAGTACAAATAAGCCAAGCCGAAAAGAGCATCTTGAAGAATTAAAGAACGAAACCCGCACAATGATTTTTTATGAAGCTCCTCATAAGTTAAAAGCGACACTTAACGATATGTATGCATATTTTGGTGACCGCCAGATTGCCTTAGTGCGTGAGCTTACAAAAATTCACGAAACGGTTTTTAGGACAAGCCTTAAAAAAGCTATTGAACATTATGAAATTGAAAATCCCCGCGGTGAATATGTGTTGATTTTGGCGGGTGCAGAAAAGCAAAAAGAAAAACAGCCCCTCACTTTAGAAGAGGCTGTAAGCTTGGCAAAAGAGCTTGTAAATAAAGGCGTCAGCGTAAACGAGGCGTCAAAAACCATTGCTGCCGAAACGGGCTTTAAGAAAAGCGTGATTTATAAAGAGTTACTTTGATTGTCTGTTTACAATTCTGTTAACTCTTGCAACTTCTTTTTCAATAATTTTTGTGGCTTCTTTAATAATTGTGTCCATTGTCTTTGGCAGGTGCTCGCTTCTTTTTGGTTTCGCGTCACCTTCAAAGGTTAAACTGTTGATAATATTGTCAATGGTTATGGTTGAAAGGTAGGGCGATAAATCCTTTTTAGCCAGCTCGTGATTGGGCAATGCGCCTTGCGAGAGTGCCGCAAGATAAACCTTGTAAATGGTCAGAATATAAATTGCTCTGATTTTGCTTCCGTAATTTCTGCCGAATGAGCCCAAACGGTCAAGCAGATAAACTGATGAACGGAAAATTGTACTCATTCTCATTTCGCTGTCTTGCGGGATTTCATCTTCGGCAAAAAGCGCGTCAGACATCATTTTTGTGTCAGAAAGGCCTAAAAGGTAGTCCGAGCTTACATCATAAAAGGTTGCGGCACGGCACAAAAAATCAAGTCCGCATTCGCGAATACCTTTTTCGTAGTGCGATAAAAGTCCCTGCGAAACGCCAAGAGCCGCCGCGGCTTCTTTCTGACTTAAATTTTTATCTTTTCTCAAGGTTACAAGTCTTGTTGAAATGGGTGTACTCATAAAATCACCTTTTTATACAAATAGTATTAAAATTATATACCGAATTCAACAATTTGTATATTGTGCGAATTCACAAATTTTCAGGAGTCAAAGTATGAAAACTTACCAAATTCATTTAATCCGCCACGCTGTTACAAAGGGTAATCTTGAGGGCAGATATATCGGACATACCGACGAGCCCGTATGTGAAGAGGGTATGGCGCAGCTTCACGATATAATGGAAAATTACGGCGATTACCCCGAGGTCGACGCGGTATTTTCAAGCCCTTTAAAAAGATGTATCGAAACCGCAAATGCGATTTATCCCGATAAAAACCCGATAATTCTTGACGATTTGCGTGAATACGATTTCGGTGAATTCGAGGGGAAAACTGCCGAAGAATTACAGGACGACGAGGATTTTGCCGAGTGGCTTGCAGGCACAAACCCCAACAAAGCCGCACCCTTTGGTGATAGTCAAGTGCGTTTTAATTACAGAATTTGTGCTTGCTTTGAAAAGATTGTTGACGGTGTAATTGAGGCAGGCGTTAAAAATACTGCGGTTATTACACACGGCGGTGTAATTATGTCGCTTATGCAGACTTACGCACTCCCTGAAGCCCCAATGCATGAGTGGTTAACGCCCTCTTGCTGTGGTTATACAATCCGCATTGACCCGTCAATCTGGTCAAGAGGAATGAAGGTTGAGGCAATCGCAGAGTGCCCTACACAGCCCGCAGAATTCGAACACGAATTATGGGATGTTTATGACCCCGACAAAGACCCCTTTGATGTGGCTTATTGGGAAGATGACTCAAACTTTACTGATGAGCAATAAAAAATTCCCAAAATAACTATAAAAAATACATTGAATGACAAAAAGTTCAATGATAGAATATTAATGTAAAAAAATAGGGAGGTAAAACTTATGAAAATGTCATTCCGTTGGTATGGCGAAAGCGACCCGATATCATTGCAATATATTCGTCAGATTCCAAATATGAAAAGCATTGTTAGCGCTGTTTATGATGTAAAACCGGGTGAGGTTTGGCCGGAGGCGTCAATTGAGAAAATGGTAAAACAATGCGAAGACAATGGTCTTATTTTTGATGTTGTTGAATCAATTCCCGTGCACGAAAACATTAAGCTTGGCAGAGATAATGTTGATGAGCTTTTAGAGGTTTATTGTGAAAATATTCGTCGTTGCGCAAAATACGGTATTAAATGCGTAACATATAACTTTATGCCTGTTTTTGACTGGACTCGTACACAGCTCGATAAAGAGGCAGAGGATGGCTCAACAAGTCTTGTTATGTATTGGGAACAGATGAAGGGCCTTGACCCGCTTAAGGATGATATTCATCTTCCGGGTTGGGATTCAAGCTATAGCCAAGAAGAAGTCAGAGAATTAATTTCAGCTTACGGTGAACTCGGTGAAGAGGGACTTTGGAAAAATCTTGAAAAATTCCTTAAAAAAGTTATTCCTGTGGCTGAAGAGTGTGGCGTTAAAATGGCAATTCATCCTGACGACCCGCCATATCCGATTTTTGGTATTCCGAGAATTATCACTTGCGAAGAAAACATTGACAGAATGTTAAAGCTTGTTGATAGTGAGGCAAATTGTCTTTGCCTTTGTACCGGCTCATTAGGTTGTGCAAAATCAAATGATGTGGTAAAAATGATTAGAAAATACAGTGCAATGAATCGAATTGCATTTATGCATATCAGAAATATTTTGATTATGGAAGACGGAAGCTTTGAAGAAAGCGGCCATATTTCAAATTGCGGTAGTCTTGATATGTATGAGGTTGTTAAGGCGCTTGTGGATACAGGCTTTGACGGATATGTTCGTCCTGACCACGGCAGAATGATTTGGGGCGAAACAGGAAAACCCGGTTACGGTCTTTACGACAGAGCACTTGGTGCAACATATATAAACGGCTTGTTTGAAGCAGTTGAGAAAGGAAACAAATAATATGGTACACGAAAACTTAAAGGGCAGAGTAGCTGTTGTAACAGGTGGCGGCGGAGTTCTCTGCGCAGATTTCGCAAAGTCACTTGCTAAGCAGGGTGTTAAGGTTGCAATTCTTGACCTTAACGAAGCAGCAGCACAAAAGGTTGCTGATGAAATCAACGCTGACGGCGGTGTTGCTATCGCAGTTGGTTGTAATGTTCTTGAAAAAGAGAGTATGGAAAATGCTCGCAATATTATTGCTGAAAAGCTCGGTACTTGCGATATTCTTCTCAACGGCGCAGGCGGAAATAACCCCAAGGGCACAACAACAAAAGAAACTCTTGAAAAGATTGACCTTATTGAAAAAGACGAAAACATCAAGACATTCTTTGACCTTGATGCAAACGGAATTTCATTCGTATTCAATCTTAACTTCCTTGGCACACTTATTCCCACACAGGTTTTTGCACGCGATATGGCTGAAAAAGAGAATACCTGCATTATCAATGTTACATCAATGAATGCATACCGTCCTCTTACAAAAATTCCCGCATATTCAGCGGCAAAGGCAGCGGTTAAGAACTTTACAGAGTTTATGGCAGTTCACTTTGCAGATGTTGGTATCCGCGTAAACGCAATCGCACCCGGCTTCTTCTCAACAAATCAGAATAAAGCACTTCTTTGGAATGAAGACGGCACGCCAACTGCAAGAACAAATAAAATTCTCAACGCAACTCCTATGAAGCGTTTCGGTGAGTCAGCAGAGCTCACAGGTGCACTTCTCTTCCTTTGCGACGAAGCATATTCAAGCTTCATAACCGGAACTAGCATTTGCGTTGACGGTGGCTTTTCAGCTTACAGCGGTGTCTAATCGGAGGATAAAAATATGAATTTAAATCTCAGAAAAAAAGAAGATTGTACATTTGATATGATTTCATTGGGCGAGATTATGCTTCGCCTTGACCCGGGTGAGGGCAGAATTAAAACTGCCCGCTCATTCAGAGCATGGGAAGGTGGCGGCGAATATAATGTTGCCCGCGGACTTCGCCGTTGCTTCGGTATGAAAACCGCAGTAGTTACTGCTTTTGCAGATAACGAGGTAGGCAGACTTCTTGAAGACTTCATTATGCAGGGTGGCGTTGATACATCACTCATCAAATGGGCAAAATATGACGGTATCGGCAGAACAGTTCGTAACGGCTTGAACTTCACAGAGCGCGGATACGGTATCCGTGGCGCAGTTGGTGTTTCTGACCGTGGTAACACTGCTGTTGCACAGCTTAAACCCGGCGACATTGATTGGGACTATATTTTCGGTACTCTCGGCGTTCGTTGGTTACATACAGGCGGTATTTTTGCTGCTCTTTCAGAAACAACTGCAGAGGTAGCAATTGAAGCAGTTAAAGCGGCTAAAAAATACGGCACAATCGTGTCATATGACCTCAACTACCGTCCATCTCTTTGGAATGACATTGGCGGCAAGGCAAAGGCACAGGAAGTTAACAAAGAAATCGCAAAGTATATCGATGTTATGATTGGTAACGAAGAAGATTTCACAGCTTGTCTTGGCTTTGAAATTGAGGGTAACGACGAAAATCTTAAAGAGCTCAACATTGAGGGCTATTATAAGATGCTCGAAGAGGTTGTTAAGGTTTATCCCAACTTCAAGGTTATTGCAACAACTCTTCGCACAGTTAAAACTGCAACAGTTAACGATTGGTCAGCAATCTGCTATGCAGACGGCAAGGTTCATAAGGGCCTTGAGCTTCCCGGTCTTGAAATTCTTGACCGCGTAGGCGGTGGCGACTCATTCGCATCAGGTCTTATCTATGGTCTTATGACTACAGAGGACGCACAGACTGCAGTTAACTACGGTGTTGCTCATGGTGCACTTGCAATGACAACTCCCGGCGATACATCAATGGCATCACTTAAAGAGGTTGAAAATATCGTTAAGGGCTCAGGTGCCAGAGTGCAGAGATAGTTTTTTTCCCGCAATACTTCGTGGCTTTCGGCTCGCGGTATACCTGATACAGCTTCGCCTCCGCCACATTGTCTTGCGAAAAAATAAATCTATCTCCCATAAAGAAATAAAATTATGTAGGGGCGATTCACGAATCGCCCGTAAAATAAAAATATTTTCCTATTGGAGATGTAATTATGGATAAAGAAAAAATTATTACCCGAATTCAAGACTGCGGTATTGTAGCCGTTGTTCGTGCAGAAACAGTTGACCAGGCTATCAGAATTACTGATGCTTGTATCGAGGGTGGCGTTGCCGCTATCGAGCTTACATTCACAGTTCCTCACGCTGACAAGGTTATTGAAGAGCTTGCAAAGAGATACACTCCCGAAGAAATCATTCTCGGTGCAGGTACAGTTCTTGATGCTGCAACTGCAAGAATTGCTATGCTTTCAGGTGCAGAGTATATCGTAAGCCCCGCGCTTGACCTTGAAACTCTCAAGCTTTGCAACCGTTACAGAGTTCCAATGATGCCCGGTATTATGACAGTTCGCGAAGGCCTTCTCGCTATGGAAAACGGCGCAGATATCCTTAAAGTATTCCCCGCAGACCTTTTCGGACCTAAGATTATTAAAGACATCAAAGGACCTATTCCATATGCAAAGATGATGCCCACAGGTGGCGTTGATGCTGACAATGTTGGTGAATGGATTAAAGCAGGTGCTGTTGCAGTTGGTGCAGGCTCATCACTTACAGCAGGCGCAAAGACAGGCGACTACAAGAAGATTACTGAAACAGGTAAGAGATTTGTAGAAAACATCAAACTTGCCCGTGCAGAACTTGCCGGCAAATAATTGTCTTGCAAAAAAATCTATTTATAATTTTCATATTTGTTTACTGTTCGGCGGAGTCTTGTACTCCGCCGATTTTTTATGGTTTTTATTATATTTTAATTGTTTTTGAATTTAATATGTGATATACTTATTTTGTATATAATCTTAATAACAATAGGGGTGTTATTTATGAACAAAACTTGGTATAAGGAAATGGCTGTTTATCAGATTTGGCCAAGAAGCTTTAAAGACTCAAATGGTGACGGTATAGGCGACCTTGAGGGTATTTACTCAAAGCTTGACTATGTTAAGTCCATCGGTGTAGATGCAATCTGGTTCTCACCACTTTTCCCATCACCAAATGCTGACTATGGTTATGATATTGCCGATTATATGGACATTAATCCTGAGTACGGCGATATGGAAACCTTTAAAAAGGTGCTCGCAGGTGCTCATGAGCGTGGAATGAAAGTGTTTATGGATTTGGTTGTAAATCATACTTCAACTGAGCACAAATGGTTTAAAGAGGCTTGCAAGAGTGTTGACAATCCTTACCACGATTATTATATCTGGAGGAAAGGTAAAGGTAAAAATGGTAAAAAACCACCTAACAACTGGCTTTCAACATTTGAAGGCGGTGCTTGGGAGTATGTTGAGTCCGTTGACGAGTATTATCTCCATGTATTCACAAAGGGTCAGCCCGATTTGAATATGGATAACCCTAAAGTTCGTGAAGAAGTTAAGAATATTATGAAATTCTGGCTCGATATGGGCGTTGACGGCTTCCGCGAAGATGTTATTACATACATTTCAAAAAAAGAGGGACTTCCCAACGGCGTGCCGATTCCCGTTGCTTGCGGTATGGAGCATTACAACTGCGGTCCTCATCTCTATGAATATCTTAAAGAATTCCACGATGATGTGCTTTCAAAGTATGATTGCTTTACTGTCGGCGAAGGTCCGCTTATAACACCTGAAAAAGTTCTCAGATTTGTTACAGAAGACGAAACTCAGGTTCTTAAAACAATGTTCAGCTTTGACCACCTTGAAGCAGACTGCTTTATGACTGACTGGATTAAAACTCCTTTCAGCCTTAAAAAGATGAAGAAGTGCTATCAGAAATGGTATGATGCTATGAACGGTAAAGGTTGGCACACACTTTATCTTGAAAATCACGACCATCCAAGAATTATCGACCGTTACGGCTCACTTAAATACAGAGTTGAAAGTGGTAAAATGCTTGCAACAATGTGTTATTTACAAAAAGGTACTCCGTTTATTTATCAGGGACAGGAAATCGGTATGACAAATATCGAGCTTCATTCTGTTGATGAATTCAAGGATATGATTACCTTTAATAACCAGATTATGTTCAACAAGCTTGGTATTAAGGGCGATAAATTTGTTAAAATGGCTAATGCGGGCTCTCGTGAAAACTCAAGAACTCCTGTTCAATGGGATGACAGCGAATATGCAGGCTTCTCAACTGCAAAGCCTTGGTTTAACCTCAACCCCAACTACACAGAAATCAATGTTGCCGCTGCTGAGGCTGATGAAAACTCAATTCTCAACTACTACCGTAAGCTTCTTAAATTCCGTAAGGAACACGAAGTTGCAATCTATGGTGATTTCAAACAGTATTATGAGAATAGCGATAAACTCTTTGTTTACGAGAGAAATCTTGACGGCGAAAGACTTTTGGTTGTTTGCTCATTCACAGAAAAATGTGTTCAGTTCAAGGCTCCTGAGGGCTTTAACCTTGCAGACGGCGAGCTTGTGCTCAACAATTACCGTCTCAACCCTGTAACTGACAACTCATTCGTAACAAGACCTTACGAGTGCAGGGTTTACTACTTTAAATAAGAGGTATGATAAATGAGTAATAATAACGGAAAGCTTTCTAAACGCGTGTGGACCGGCATACTTCTCTTTATGTTTATGGGTTCACTTGCGTGGAATGTCGAGAATATGTATTTTAACACATTCTTGAACGACTGTGTTTATAATGAAGGTGCTTTTGGAGCATCACTCACACTTACTGATGCCGTAAATATTATGGTTACGCTTTCTGCAATCACTGCGGTTGTGACCACATTTATTATGGGTACTCTCAGTGAAAAAATGAAAAACCGAAAAGCGTTTATATCTTTCGGTTATATCGCTTGGGGTATTGTAACAGCACTTTTTGGCTTTATCACAAAAGAGAATGTTGCAAATATATTTAACCTTACTGATAGTGCACAAATTGTTACTGTAACCGCTTGGATTGTAGTAATTATGGACATGGTTATGACATTTATGGGCTCAACAAGTAACGACTCTGCGTTTAATGCTTGGGTAACTGATGTTACAACTCCCGAATCCCGTCCAAAAGTTGAAACTGCGTTTACATTTATGGGCTTTATTGCAATGGGTGTAATTATGGTTGTTGGCTCATTGGCACAAAGCGGTACAATTCCATATAGTGTGTTCTTTATTGGTATGGGTGCGGTTGTTGCCATTGTCGGTGTTGCAGGTGTGTTCCTTATTGATAATCCCGACAAGTTCAAAAACGCAGAGCCAAAAGCTGAAAAAACAAGCTACTGGGCAGACCTTTTCTATGGCTTCCGTCCAAGTGTTATTAAAAAGAATAGCGGACTTTATTTAGTTCTTTCTGCTCTTTGCATTTTCAATTGCGCGTTCCAAGTGTTCTTCCCATATTTGTTTATTTATCTTGGCTCAGTTATACTTCCTGCCAATGCAGATGTAAACTTCCTTTCAGCAGGAATTATCATCCCCGCAGTTATTTCAGTTGCAACAATTATTGCAGGTATTGTAATTCTTATGAAGGTTGCTGAAAAGAGTAAGCCCGTTGCTTTCTTAACAAGCTCGGCACTTCTTGTTGCAGGACTTTTCATACTTTCAACATCAACGCATATTATGGCAATTATTATTGGCATTGCACCTGTACTTATCGGATATCTTGTTCTTACAATTCAGCTTGGTGCTTCAACACGCGACTACACACCGCAAGACAAGGTTGGCTTATTCCAAGGTATAAGAATGGTGTTTGCGGTTCTCATTCCAATGGTAGTTGGTCCTACACTCGGTAATATTGCAACAAAGAATACTACAGGCGCCGAAGATGTGCTTCCTACAAAGGCTATCTTCCTTTACGCAGCCGTTGTAGCGCTCTTTGTGTTTATTCCTATGATTGCACTCTTAAAAAAAGAAAAGAAGAATGCACAGTAAAAAACAACATAAAAACGGCGAGAATTTTTCTCGCCGTTAATTTTTTATCTTATTTGCCAATCAATTTCTGTCATTCCGTTTGATTTTAAAAATTCATTGGCTTTTTTGAAGTGATTATTGCCGAAAAATCCGTTATATGCTGAAAGTGGGCTTGGGTGTGCCGATGTGAGCACCAAATGCGCAGGGTTTGTAATAAGCTTTGTCTTTGCCCTTGCGTTTGCACCCCAAAGTAAAAACACCATTGGCTCGGGGCGTTGATTTAAAAGACTAATTATGTCGTCAGTGAAGATTTCCCAACCCATTCCCTTGTGGCTGTTTGGCTGACTTTCACGAACGGTTAGTACCGTGTTGAGCATTAAAACACCTTGCTCTGCCCAATATGTAAGCTCACCGTGGTCGGGTATGGGATAGCCGTATTCCGCGTGAATTTCCTTATACATATTCTGTAGCGAGGGTGGGGGATTAACTCCTTTTTTCACCGAAAAGCAAAGCCCGTGTGCCTGATTGGGCTGATGATAAGGGTCCTGCCCCAAGATTACAACCTTAACATTTTGATAATCCGTATATTTTAACGCATTGAAAATATCGTTCATATGAGGGTATATAGTCTGCGTTTTGTATTCTTGTGCAAGAAATTTTCTCAAATTGAGATAATAGGGCTTCTCAAATTCGTCTTTTAAGAGAATATCCCAAGAATTATTAAACTGTATCATTTTTAAGTCTCTCAATCATCATAAATGCAGATTTGTAAATGTCACCGCAACCCATTGTCAGCACCAAATCGCCCTCTTTTGCGTTTGCGAGAACATAGTCGCAAACCTCAGGTTGAGTGTTAAACCAAACTGAATTCGGGATTTTTTCTGCTAACTGTGAGGTGTAAATATCATAAGTATTTACTTCTCGTGAGCCCATAATCTCGGTCATAACGCAACGGTCGGGGATTTTAAGCACATCTACAAACTCGTCAAAATGCATTGCAGTTCTTGAATAGGTAAAGGGCTGGAATACTGCCCAAACTGTGTTGTAGCCCATTTTCATAGCCGCGTCAAGTGTAACCTTGAGCTCGGCGGGGTGGTGAGCGTAATCGTCAACGAATGTAATGCCGTTATATGTGCCCAAATCCTCAAAACGACGACCTGCACCGCGAAATTCTTCAATTCCTTTAACACAATCGGGGAATTTTGCACCCGAATAAATTGCCGTTGCAACTGTTGCAAGAGTGTTGAGAACATTATGAATTCCGGGAACGGAAAGTGTTACTCTGCCGAGTTTTTTGCCCTTGTGAATAATATCAAACTGTGTGAATGCACCCTTGTGCTCGCAGATGTTTTCAGCATAATAATCATTTTTGCTATCAAAACCGAATGAAATCATATCCTTACCCTCAATGCCGTCTATTGCCTTGAGGGTGTTTTCATCGTCACCATTGTAAATTACTGCACTTTTTGCAGAGCTTGCGAATTTATGAAAGCTTAAAATAAGATTGTCCATTGTCTTGAAATATTCAAGATGGTCCTCGTCAACATTTAAAATTACCGCAACATTGGGGCTTATGTGCAAAAATGTGTCTTGATATTCGCAACTCTCAATTACAACATTCTGAGTTTCACCAACCCTGCCGTAGCTGTCGGTAAGAGGTAATTTACCGCCGATTACTGCCGAGGGGTCAAGCCCTGCACCCAGCATTGTCTGAACTGTCATTGATGTAACGGTTGTCTTGCCGTGAGTTCCGCAAATACCAATGCAGTTTTCAAACTGACGAGAAATCTCGCCCAATAACTCTGCACGCTGAAATGTGGGAATACCACTCTCTAATGCCGCTTTTAATTCGGGGTTTTCCTTTGAAATGGCAGCGGAATAAACAATCATATCCGCACCCTTAATATTCTCTGCACGCTGACCCATCATAACGGGAATACCCATTTTGCGAATTCTGTCAACGATTGAGCTTTCATTGTTGTCAGAGCCCTGCAAAGAGTAACCTCTACTATGAAGAATTTCAGCAAGGGGACACATACCGCTACCGCCAATGCCTATAAAATGTATTCTTTTTGCAGTTTCGAGCACTTTTGTAATTTCACTCATATTAAAAATCCTTTCGGAAACAAATTCTACATTCATTATATTTCATTTTTATAAAAATTTAAACCCCTAATCACTATTTTTTACAAAAAACATATTCTATTACTGTAAGGGTAAGGTGAAGTGTATATGAAAAATAGAAATATAGTAATTATCGGTGGCGATAAAAGACAAAAATATCTTAAAAGTTATCTTGAGGCGCAGGGCGGTGAGGTTTATTCCTACGGACTTTTCGATTGGGATGACGATACCGAAAGGCTTAAATCTGCAATTTTGCCAAATTCGGTAATTGTTCTGCCTTTGCCCGCCACAAGAAATGACAAAACCATAAATATGCCCTTTTCAAAAAAAGAAACCTCAATTGAGAGGCTTATCTCATTCTTGGGTAAAGAAAATCTTGTTTTCGGCGGTATAATCAAGGGCGAATTACTTTCACGACTTCGCGAAACAGAAATACCCTTTGTGGATTATTACGATACCGAGTTTATTGAGAAAAACGCGGTGCTTACCGCCTTTGGTACACTTAAAATTTTGCTTGAGCATATTGATTTTGCGTTGCCATTGGGTAAGTTTGCGATAACCGGTTATGGCAGAGTAGCAAGAGAAACCGCCGCGGTGCTTACTTCACTTTCTTGTGGTGTTACTGTATTTGCACGCAATCCGTCGCAAAGAGAAGATGCGTCAATCAAGGGATGTGAAGCCTTGCCACTTTCACAGATTTCAGAGTGTGCCGACCGATTTGATATAATAATAAATACTGTTCCCGCAAAGATTATCGGTACGGATACACTTTCAAAAATGAGAAAGGACGGTAAGATTATTGAGCTTGCATCTGCACCCTATGGTGTGGACTTTGACGAGGCTCGAAAATTCGGCATTGATGTTATTAAAGCCTTTGGCTTACCCGGAAAATATACTCCCAAAACTGCGGGAGAAATCATAGGAAAAAGAATTTTGCAAAGGGAGGATAGTAATGAGTAATGAAACTGTGGGATTTGCCCTTTGCGGTTCATTTTGTACCTTTAAAAAAGCAATCCCACAAATGAAAAAGCTTATAGATGAGGGATACCGCGTAATCCCTATTATGTCACATACTGCATACACAACGGACACCCGATTTGGTAAAAGCCGTGAGTTTATAGATGAAATTGAGAATATCTGCAAAGAGAGAATAATATATACAATCAGCGGTGCAGAGCCCATAGGCCCTAAAAAGCTTCTCGATATCCTTGTAATTGCACCTTGTACGGGCAACACAATCGGCAAAATGGCAAACGGAATTACCGATACCTCGGTAACTCTTGCGGCAAAAGCACATCTTCGCAATGCCCGCCCCGTAATTATCGCTGTTTCTACCAATGATGCCTTGGGTGCCGCCGCAAAAAACATAGGACTTTTAATGAATAGTAAAAATATTTACTTTGTACCGATGTCACAAGATGACTGCATTAATAAACCAAACTCAATCGTAGCGAATTTTGATTTGATACCCGAAACAGTAAATTCGGTTTTAAATAATAAGCAACCACAACCAATATTATTGTAGGGGTCGGCGTCCTCGACGACCCATAAAAAAGGCAGTCCATAAGGACTGCCTTAACTTTGCACTTTATTTTATTTCTGCTCAAAGAAAACCTTAAATGCTTTATATGCCATATAAACATCAAGCTTTGAAACAACTTCCAAGGGTGCGTGCATTGAAAGTACGGGCACACCAAGGTCGATTGTATCAATGTCAAGGTTAGCAACATACATAGCAACTGTTCCGCCGCCGCCTGCGTCAACCTTACCGAGCTCGCCAATCTGCCATACAACATCGTTAGCATTTAACATTCTGCGGATTTTACCCATATATTCTGCAGACGCGTCAGAAGTGCCACCCTTACCGCGAGCACCTGTGTACTTTGTAATAACAACGCCGTTGTTAACGAAAGATGAGTTCTTTCTCTCACTTACTTCGGGGAAGTTGGGGTCATAAGCCGCGTTAACATCAGCAGAAAGACATTCTGATGCTGACATAACTCTCCAGGGCTCAACGCCTTCCATAACCGCAAGGTCAGAAATAAAGTATTTCATATATGATGAATGAAGACCCGTGTTACCGTCAGAGCCTGTTTCTTCCTTGTCAGCAAGAACTGTAAGGCAGGTATATTCGGGGTCAACTACATCAAAAATTGCCTGAGCAGCGGGGTATGCGCAAACCTTATCGTCGTGACCGTAAGCGCCGATAAGACTTCTGTCAAGACCGATGTCGCGTGCCTTGAATGCGGGTACAAGCTCAAGCTCTGCACTCAAGAAATCGCCCTCAACAATGCCGTATTTCTCATTGAGAATTTTCATAATGTTAAGCTTAACCTTGTCAGCACCCTCGTCCTTTGAGAATGGACGGCTACCGATAAGAATATTGAGCTGTTCACCCTTAATGCCGTCGTTCATTGTCTGCTTCATCTGGTCACCTGCAAGGTGGGGGAGAAGGTCAGTAATAACAAACTGTGGGTCGTTGTCGTCTTCACCAATGCAAACCTTAACACTTTCGCCGTTTGCTTTCACAACTACGCCGTGAAGAGCAAGGGGGATAGCTGTCCACTGATACTTTTTAATACCACCGTAGTAATGTGTCTTGAAGAATGCAAGAGAAGAATCTTCATAAAGTGGGTTGGGCTTTAAGTCAAGGCGGGGTGAGTCAATGTGAGCGGCAGAGATTTTAACACCCTCGCTGATACTCTTTTTACCGAATACGCAAAGAATAATTGCTTTACCGCGGTTGTTGTAATAAACCTTGTCGCCTGCATTGTATTTCTTTGTGCGGTCAAACTCTGTGTAGCCCTTTGCCTCAGCCTCTTTCACGAAGAAATCAACTGTTTCACGCTCAATTTTAGCTTCATCAAGATACTTTTTATAGCCCTCGCAGAAATCGTCAGCTGCCTTTACTACTGCATCGTCAACAATTTCCATAGCGTGCTTTGGCTCATAAAAAAGTTCCTTTTTAATATCATTTAATTCCATATATATAACTCCTTTCGGGATTTTTTACTTTATTTGTGCCACAATGGGCAGAATTTCTTTATTTAAGTCATAGGGCGGATAATTCCAAAGAATAAAATCGGCTTGACGAGTGAAAAAATCCTCACTCTTTTGTGCATTTATTCGCTCCATTGCCTTTTCAAGAGTGAGATTGTCGCGATTTATAATTCGTTCAAGACGAATTTCCATAGGTGCTACAACCGCCACCGTGAAATCACAAAGCTTGTCTTCGCCACTTTCAAAAAGTGCAATTGCATCAATTATTACTGCCTTGTAACCCTCTTTTTCTTTTTCGGCGATGATTTCTTTGATTTTTTCGGTCACCGCAGGGTGAGTGATTTCGTTTAATGCGTTTGTGCTGTCATTGTCAGCAAACGCCCTTTGAGCGAGAACAGGACGACAGATTTTGCCGTCTTTGTCTATTATATCCTCACCGAAACGATTTTGCAATTGCTTTTTTACAGTTTCGCTGTTGTTTATTACCTTGCGGGCAACTTTATCTGCGTCAATATGATAGCAACCGTATGCCACAAGTCTTTGTGCCACTGTGCCCTTGCCCGCACCCGTAAGCCCCGTAATACCGATAATTTTCATTATATCACCTTTATTTTAAACCCTGCTGACCTTATGAGCCTATTATACACCGCTAAACCCATACCCTTTGTATCTGGGCAACGGGCATAAACTTTATGAGCACCCATTTCGTCGAGCTCGCGTAATGCGTCGAATAACCTTGCACTTTGACTATACCCGTCGTTTTCTTTGCCGTATTCAACACTTGGGCAACTTATTTTTTCGCCCTCGCCGTCAAATACCAACGCGGTAATATTATTTTCACCATCGCAAAGGGCTTTAAAATCTTCAAAATTACTTTTTATGAGAGTTATGTCTGCCTTTGGCGCATAATGCTTGTATTTCATACCCGGTGAAGATGCAACGGCACCCTCTTCCAACTTATTAAGCACCGCGTCGTCAACCACAATTTCACCGATTAACGCCGTCATTTCTTCAAGAGTGACACCACCGGGGCGAAGAAGTCTTGGGGGCTCTTCTGCAAAGGTAATTACGGTTGACTCTACACCGATTTCACAAGCACCGCCGTCAATAATCAGCGGAATTCTGCCGTTCATATCGTCAAAAACATATTTTGCATTTGTGGGGCTTGGGCTACCCGAAAGGTTTGCCGACGGAGCGGCGAGGGGGAGTTTGCAATTCTCAATAATTGCCCTTGCGTATTCGCTTTTGGGCATTCTTACGGCAACGGTGTCGAGATTTCCCGAAACAACATTTGAAATACGCTCGCTCTTTTTCATAATCATAGTAAGAGGAGCGGGCCAAAATTTTTCAGCCATAATCTTGACTTTTTCGGGAATTTCTTCAACCAACGGTGCTAAATCCTCAAATTTTGCAATGTGAACAATTAATGGATTGTCACTGGGTCTGCCCTTTGCCTCAAAAATCTTTCGCACAGCATTTTTGTCAAAGGCATTCGCCGCAAGACCGTAAACGGTTTCGGTGGGAATGCCCACAACCTCGCCGTTTTTGAGCAACTCGGCAGATTTCTCTAACGCTTTTTCATATTCAGTTGTAATGTTAATTACTTCTGTTTGCATTTTCAAGATATTCCTTTGCTTTGCGATAGTCTTCAAATTGTTCGTTACCTAAATTTAAGAGTTGATAAGCGTGGTATGTAGCTTTTTCTGTATTGCCTGCATTTTTATAAAATTCAAAAAGTTTGTTATTTGCTGAAAAATAAAATAAGCGTTCAGCCACTTTCTTTCTTGGCTTGCCTGTCATAGGGTTGGTGTTAAGATGAGAAAGAACCCTCATTTCAAAATCATAAGCATTACTGTTTTCATTGGCGTTCATTGCCTCTGCCATAAGACTTATGCTCGCAACATTATACTCATAACTGTGTCTTAATGGTCCAACAATTGTTGAGTTGTTGGCATATTCTCTCACAATTGCCATTTGCTCATTGAATAATGTGGGGTTTTCTTTTCCAAGAGCAATGTTAGCCATAAGAATATGAGTGCTCGCAAGGTCTAACCCATTAAGCTTTTTAAGGTTGAAGCTTTGCCAGAAAAGATTAAGCTCTTTTTCGGCAAGCTCATAATCACCTATGTTAATAAGACATGCAATACGATTTATGCAGAGATTTGAAAGTTGAGTAATGCTTTTGGGGTTATATACCTCTATCATTTGATTGCAAGCGTCAAGGCACGCATACATATCGCATTGTTCATTGCAAAGTTTTGTAATTTGATTTACCTTATCCAATGGAATGCGGAGGGTGAAAAGGAAAACCAACCAATAAATCAACATGGTCAACGAAGTAAAAAGACTGTAATCTTCAAATATAATTGAAAGAGTTACGGATATTATAACTGCGATAATGGCAACGATACATATTAGCTTATTGTGTTTTATTATAAATTTCTCAAATCCGTTAAGCTTGAAGTTCATATTATTCCTCTGCCTTTAATTTTTCTGCAGTATCTGCCGTGATGAGTGCGTCGATGATTTCGTCAATATCGCCGTTCATAATCTGCTCAATCTTATAAAGAGTAAGACCGATTCTGTGGTCGCTTACTCGACCTTGCGGGAAGTTGTATGTGCGAATTCGCTCACTTCTGTCACCTGTGCCGACCTGACTCTTGCGTTGACCTGCAATTTCAGCGTCGTGCTTTGCCTGTTCGATTTCTAAAAGACGAGAGCGAAGAACTTTGAGTGCTTTATCTTTATTTTTGTGCTGACTTCTTTCGTCCTGACACTCAACTACCATACCTGTTGGCAGGTGAGTAACGCGGATTGCCGATGAGGTCTTATTAACCTTTTGACCACCCGCACCGCTTGAACGGAACACATCAATTTGAAGTTCTGCGGGGTTTAATTCAAAGTCAACATCCTCTGCCTCGGGAAGAACCGCAACAGTAACGGTTGAAGTCTGAATTCTGCCCTGACTTTCAGTTTCGGGCACACGCTGAACTCTGTGAACACCGCTTTCAAACTTAAAGCGTGAATATGCGCCGTCACCGTCAACGCTGAAAATAACTTCTTTATATCCGCCTAATTCTGTGGGATTCTCGGAAAGAATTTCCATCTTCCAACCGCGAGCCTCAGCATACATTGTGTACATTCTGAAAAGTGAATTTGCAAAGAGGGCGGCCTCTTCACCGCCTGCACCGCCACGAATTTCAATAATAACATTCTTGTCATCATTGGGGTCGCGGGGCAGAAGAAGAATTTTAAGCTCTTCCCAAGTAACATCAAGCTGTTCTTTTGCAGTTTCAAATTCCTCCTGCACCATTTCTTTGAAATCCTTGTCCATACCGCCCTCGTCAAGTAACATTTTTGACTCCTCGAAGGTGTCTTTATAGCCCTTGTATTCGCGGAATTTCTCAACTACGGGAGCTAACTGCTTTAACTCTTTCATTAATTTTGTGTATAACTGCTGGTCGCTGACAGTTGCGGGGTCGCAAAGCTGTTCGTTGACCTTTTCAAATCTTTCTTCAATGCCAAGTAATTTATCAAACATTAACCTGTTCTCCGTCTCTAAATACTTTTTTTATATTCTTTTCGATTTTTACGCGGGGTACCATAACCTCACGGTCGCATTTTGTACAACGCACACGAAAATCCATACCCGCGCGAAGCACTAAAAAACGCTTTTCACCGCAGGGGTGTTCTTTTTTCATTTCAAGAATATCATTAACCTTAATATCCATAAAAATTACCTCAAAACATATTACATTAAATAATACCATAAATATTATAAAAATAAAATACCTTATTTTAATTCTTATTTCACTTTTTCACACATATCATTGTATTAATTTGAAAATAAAGGTGATAATGATGACAAAATACTACCCCGAGGGTGTTTTATTTGAAACAAAACAGAACAAAAAATCTATTGAGTCCCCAGCCTCATTGCGTGAGTGCTTTTTTGAGAACAGAATTCTTGAAGCGAGAGCAACCCTCTGTGACCGCGAGCATAATCTTCATGTGGATTTGGGCGATGTGCACGGCATAATTCCCCGCGAGGAATGTGCAATGGGAATTGCTGACGGCAGTGTGCGTGATATTGCCATAATTTCAAGGGTGAATAAGCCCGTAACCTTTAAAATAATTGATTTTATGGACGATGCGGGCATTCGCACAGCAATTTTAAGCCGTCGACTTGTGCAAGAGGAATTTATGGCGGATTACATAAATAATCTTAAGTCGGGTGATGTGATTGAAACCCGCGTTACTCACAACGAGAGCTTCGGCTCATTCTGTGACATCGGTTGTGGCATTTCAGCATTACTGCCAATCGACAGCATTTCTGTTTCGCGAATTCCGCACCCCGATGTGCGATTTTCGGTGAATACAATGATAAAAGCCGTTGTGAAAAGTATTGATGAAATGGGCAGAGTTACGCTTTCTCATAAAGAACTCTTGGGCACTTGGCGAGAGAATGCCGAAAACTTCAAAGCAGGGCAAACGGTGGGCGGAATTGTCCGTTCAATCGAAAAATACGGCGTTTTTATAGAACTCGCCCCCAACCTTGCGGGCTTGGCAGAATTTACCCCCGATGTGCAAGAGGGCGAGTGCGCAAGCGTCTATATAAAGAGCATAAATCCCGAAAAAATGAAAATCAAGCTTGCAATTGTTGACAGCTTTCCTGCTGATTATCCCCCACAGAATATAAAGTATTATTGTACCGATGACCATATAGACAGGTGGCAGTATTCACCCGATGTTTCAGAAAAACTTATTGAAACGGTATTTTAAAAAGCATTGCAAAGTAAAAATCCTTGTGATACAATGAAAATATCTAATAAGTTGGAGGATGTTTTTATGAAAAAGGGATTTTTAAAAACATTATTAAGCGTAATTCTTTCACTTTCATTGGTTTTTGCGATGCTTGTGCCTGCTTTAGCGGTTGACACCTGCGACTGCGGTAATACACCCGTAGTTCAGGTGCGCGGAATCGGTGAAACTCTTTATGACGAAAACGGCAATGTGATTTTCTCAACTGATAATATTATCAACGGTATTCTGCCCGAAATTCCAAAGCTTGCAGATTTCTTGCTGACACAGAATATTGACGCTTTTGTTGCTGCAGTTTCAAATGCGGTAAATTCAATTTTCGGACCCGTAGCTTATGATAATGATATGAACCGCGACAGCGAGGTAACGGTTGATTGTTCAAATGAGCCCGTTGAAGCATATATGGATTTTGAAGATATGGGCAGTGAAGAAACTCTTGCCTTTATGCTTTATGAAGAATTGGGTGAAAATCACTCATATCTTTTTGTTTACGATTGGACGGGAAACCCCTTTGATATTGCCGATGACCTTAATGATTTCATTCAAACTGTAAAAGAGAAGTCGGGTCACGATAAGGTTGCTCTTTGCGCCGAGAGTATGGGTGGCTCAATTACCAATACATATCTCGCAATTTATGGCTATGACGATGTTGAAACGGTTGTAATGTCAAACTCTGCATTCAACGGACTCGAAATGCTTGGTCAGTTGTTCACGGGTAACCCCGAAATCGACGGCGATGCACTCGCTCGACTTATTTCACAGAGTATCCGCGGTAACGCAGAGTATGAGTCACTTTTAGCATATCTTCCTATATTTGAACAGTTAGCACATATGGCAAATGATATTTTTGCTATGGCGGGCGACAGACTGTATGCAGAAGTCCTTATCCCCATTTTCGCTTATATTCCGTCATTCTGGTGCTTGCTTCCCGAATACAATTATCTTGAAGCAATGGACTATATGCTTGGTAATGCGGGGGACAATTTAAAGAATTTTGTTTCTTCATACTATGATGTGGTTGCAAGCGGAACAGATGCAAGAGTTGACGAAATGGTTGCAAGCGAAGATGTAAATTATTTCAATGTTTCAAACTATAACAGATATATTGCGCCCGTAACTCCATCAGCAAAGTGGAATAGCGACGGCGTAATTGAAACCTACAACACAAGCGGATTTGCAACTGTTGCTGAAATGGGCGAAACTCTCGGCGATGATTATGTTCAGGCAGATTATACCGACAAAAATATGATTTCGCCCGACAATGTAATTGACGCGTCAACTTGTCAAGCACCAATGCAGACTTGGTTTATTAAGAATTTAGGTCACATTTCATACAGAACAGATGACGGCACGGGCAATTTTTATGTGTGGCTTTTAACTGCAGACGAGCAGTATACAGTTGAGAGTAATGAAGCTTACCCGCAGTTTATGTATTATGATACAGAAGTTCCAATGCTTATGACCTTTGACGGTGGCGAAGAGGACAATTCGGGTAACGAGGACGAAGGTACAGTAACTCCAAATCCCGATGAAAACGAAGGTACAGAAATTGGCGGTGATGGTGAAAACACCGACACCGAAAACAATGACGGCAATAACACAAACAACGAGGATAACGAAGAAAACAACGGCTCGCAGAATGCACCGAATGAAGAAATACCAAATACAAATTCTTCATATTATTTCATTCCCTTTGTATTTGTCGCAGTTGTGGCATTGGCAGTATCAATGCTTGTAATTTTCAAAAGAAGAATTGAAGAATAAAATTAAGTAATGTAACGGTATGGCGGGGCATAGTCTCCGCCGTTTTTCTTGGGCTCCACCCTTGAGGGGGAGCTGTCATTTTCGCAGAAAATGACTGAGGGGGGACTCATCTCCCCTAAAAGGATAGCTGTCACGAAGAGACAAAGCGGTTTTAAATCCCCCCCCTTCCGTCACTCGCGTTGCTCGTGCCACCTTCCCCTCGGCGGGGGAAGTCTATTTTTGATATTGTATTAAATTTTTCTTCAAAACATCTTGAAAATAAAGCCGAATATAAATATAATTATAATAGACCAATTTCGGAGGTTTTTCTATGAATATTTATGAGGCAATCAAATCTCTTGTGGCTTATGCAATAAGAGAAGAATTAATTGAAAAAGAAGATGAAATCTGGGCTGTGAACAGAATTCTTGAAATTCTCGCTATGGATAGCATTCCTGCCGAGGTAGAAATAAATGAAACCGCAGAGCTTGAAGCAATGCTCAAAGTTATTCTCGATTATGCCGTTGAAAAGGGGCTTTGCGAGGATTCTGTTGTATATAAAGATTTATTTGATACAAAGGTTATGGGTGCCATTACACCTCGTCCATCAGAGGTAATCAAAAAATTCCACGCAGAATATGAAAAGTCACCCAAAGACGCAACTGATTATTACTATAACCTTGCTCTCAAGAGCGACTATATCCGCGAATACAGAATTAAGAATGATGTTAAGTGGATTACTCATACAGAATTTGGTGATGTTGACATTACAATCAACCTTGCCAAGCCCGAAAAAGACCCCAAGGCTATTGCGGCGGCAACAAAAATGGAGCAAAGCTCATATCCTACTTGTATGCTCTGTAAAGAAAACGAGGGCTATGCAGGTCGCGTTAATCATCCTGCACGCCAGAGCCATCGTATAATTCCAATCTGCCTTGACGGTGTAAACGCTTATCTTCAGTATTCACCATATGTTTATTACAACGAGCATTGTATCGTGTTTGACGAGGCACACACACCAATGAAGATTTCTGAACACAAATTCAGAAGACTTTTCGACTTTGTTAAAAAATTCCCCCATTATTTCTTGGGCTCAAACTCTGACTTGCCAATTGCAGGCGGTTCAATTCTCACTCACGAGCATTTTCAGGGCGGTAATTACACATTTGCAATGGCAAAGGCTCAGTATGAAGAGGAGTTCGCATTTGAGGGATTTGAGGATGTCAAAGCGGGTATCGTAAAATGGCCAATGAGCGTTATCAGACTTCAGGGGCAGGATACTGACAGAATTTGCACTCTTGCGGGCAAAATCCTTGCAACTTGGCGTGGTTACACCGACGAAGATGCATTTATCTATGCAGTAACCGACGGCGAAATTCACAACACAATCACACCAATTGCCCGTTATACCGACGGTCACTATGAGCTTGATTTAGTGCTTCGTAACAATATCACTACTAAAGAATATCCCGACGGCTTTTATCACCCACACCCCGAGCATCACCATATCAAGAAAGAAAATATCGGTCTTATTGAGGTTATGGGACTTGCAGTTCTTCCTGCTCGTCTTAAAACAGAAATGGCACTTCTTCGTGATGCCATTCTCGAGAATAAGGATATTACGGCAGACGAGCGAATTGCAAAGCACGCTGAATGGGCAGAAATGATTAAGAATAATTATAGCGATATCAATGCAGATAACTGCGATAAAATCCTCCGCGACGAAATCGGACTTGTATTTACAGCAATTCTCGGTCAATGCGGTGTGTTCGACAGAACAGAAGAAGGCAGAGCACAGTTTAGAAAATTCTTGAATAGCGTAAAATAAAAAAGCCTCCCTCGTCAGAGGGAGGCTTTTTTTGTTATCAATTCAATTGGTGTTTATTAATCCCACTCCGTGCCCGTAACTGTGTCAAGGTCAATGCCTTTTGTATCGTGAGTTTTCTTGACAAGGGCAACAAGTGTGATTACAAAGCTTGGTACGAGAAGACAAAGTGCAACTGTGCCGATTATACCATCGCCAAAAATTAACGCGAGAATAGTGTTAATAATAAAGCCTATGGCATATCCTACAAAGCCCACAACCGTTTGTGCCGATGTGGCAGATGAGCGAAGATTTGTCGGTGCCGATTCGCTTGCCATCATAATAAGCACATCATTTGTTGAATAATAACTGCCTACAAATGCACCGCAAAGAAAGCCTACAACATAAGGGTTAAAGTTCATCTTTGCGCCAAGTGTAAATGCAACAAAGCATACAACACAGTTTGCAGCAACGGTAATTGCGGCTGCTTTTCTGCCTTTTTTGTCAGATATAAAGCCCATAATCACCTGTGAAAGAGCCATACCGATGGGGTATAAGGTGAGTGCTTGGCTGACTTGATTAACACTTACAAGGTCCAAAAATTCTTTTGTATTACCGCCATAAATACTCTGTGCATAACCGTGAGTAAGAATAGCTTGATAATTCATACTGCCTATAACGCCGATACCTGCAAGAGCAAAACAAATGAATACCCAGCGAAGCTGTTTGTGCGACATACCGAATTTAAGTGCATCAATAAGTCCGCCTTGTGAATTTTGTGCTTTTTTCTTCGCCTCTTCTGCTTGTAATTCTTCTTCAGTCATTTTGAGGTATCGGATACGGGATTCAATAAACGCGTCAGTTTCTCTTGCACAAAGAAGTGCCACAAGGCTGACAACAATACCAACTATTGCAGGAATCATATATACTCTGCGCCATTGACCTGCATTTTCCATTAACCAGTTACGAAGAAGCGGTACAAGCATTACTGCCATATTAGCAAAGAATTTAACTACTGAATATGTAATAGCACGGCTTTTGCTTGGCGCAGTTTCCATAATATACACAACATGCATATCGTGGGGCACGAAAAACAATATCATACAAGCCCCGATAAAGTACATTATCACATTGCCTGAAAGGAAGATAACAAACAATGCAAGTGCCATTCCAAAGGTGTTTATAATAAGAAAGGTTTTTCTGCCGAAACGGTCGGCGAGCGGTCTGTAAAGAATACCTAAAATCTGAAATGGTATTGCAACAACATTCAAAAGATTGAGAATTGTAACTGCACTTTCGCTTTTGAAAAATTCGTTGGCGATTTCAGTTTGCATAAGTGAATTTATTTGGGATGCAATTTCGTCAACGGCATAAATCAGTGCAATAATAAGCACAAGATACCAGAAATATGTCTTGCTTTTTGGCCTTGCTTTTTGCCTTTCCCAATACTTAAGCTCTTTTGCCTTGCGAAGCTGTTTTTTTTCGAGCTTTTCAGGGCTTAAAGTTTTTGTTTTCATAAAGCGTCCCCCTTTATACCAAATATTGTAGCACAGATAAAATAAAAATACAACAAACAAAAAACCTCCCAAGGTCATTGGGAGGGAGACCGCTGCAGGCGGTGGAGGGATTCGTTATCTGTTCAACAACCACACCATAAGATTTAAATATCCCGCAAAGGTTACCCATATTAAATAGGGTATTTGCAAAATGGCGGCAAGGCGGTCGGTTTTGTTGAAAATAATTATCATACCGAGTATAAGTGCCCACAATGCTATAAGCCAGAAAAATGCAAAGCCGTAAGCCTGTAAATTGAAGAAAATAATACTCCAAAAGAAATTAAAGAACAATTGCACGGCATAAATTATAAGCCCGTGATTTCGCTCTTTTGTTGCGGGCGCAAGCCAAATTCGTGCTACACCTATGCCCATTAAGGCATAGAGAATTGTCCACACAATCGGGAATACAATTGCGGGCGGAGTCAAAGGCGGTTTTTCTGCCAACTTATATTCATCCATTCCCATTGATGTAAAAAGTCCTGCAATTCCGCCGACTATTTCAGTCAACAGAATTGCAAGACCATAGGTTTTCCACTTGCTTTTATCCATATTTATCACCCCGTAATAAAATATGGATTTAAAATCTTTTTTATTCTTATTTTAATATGAGGAACAACAGAATTATGGTGATACCGAGGCAGGTCATAAACAAGGCAAACGAGAAATTCTTTGAAAGTCTTGTTGTTGTCTTGTCAATGGTTTCAGAGGCTCTCACAAAGCGTTCTGCCTGCACCTCTTTGCCCTTCCTTGTGAGTCTGCCGTAAATTGAGCCAACAGCATAAGCGTATCTTCTTTCGTGGGGCTCTGTGGGCTCTTTTGCCATTTTAAATACGGTTCTGTCAAGAACAAGAAGAATAATATCAGTAATATCACAGCAAGCACGAAGTATTACCGTAAGAACTACCATTCCCGCATTTATAAGAGCTTCGGGAAGCTTGTCAAAGAAACTGCAGATTGCACCCGTTACGGTAATAACTGTATTTGAAAGCGGAAGATAAATATTGTTTTCAAGTGAGAATTTGTCGGTAAGTGGGTTGTAATGAACCTTTTTGCCGTTTTCATTTCTCATAAGTCCCTTGCAGATTACAAGCAGATAAACTGCAATACCTATGCCGAGTGAAATGAATATTCCCTTAAGATTTACAAGTGAGAAATATTCAACCTGATGATGACCCTCGTGACCGTCAACAAAGGGTAGCATAACACCCGAAATCTTTTCTGCAAGTGTGTGGGGTAGCACACCTACCACGAGTAACATTACTGATGAGAGAACAAGTGACAAAGCACTTAATAGTGAGGTTTTGCCGTGAGCAACGGGAGTTTCGTCTGTGGGCTTCTGAACAAAGATTGTGACAAAAAGCTTGAGCACATATGCTACAGTAAGTCCGCCTGAGAAAAGGAACAACCATTCGATTACAGTGATAATTATGCCACCGTGATGAGCATATTCCACAATTGCCTCGTGTACAAGCGTTTTTGAAAGATAACCTGCAAAGCCCGGAATACCCGCAAGACTGCAAGCACCAAAAAGGAACGGAACTAATATCTCAGGCTTGTTTCTGCCATATCCCTTGAGCTTGTTTATGTCAAGAGTGTGTGCACCCGCGTAAATTGCGCCTGCGCAAAGGAAAAGTGTCAATTTCACAATTGAGTGGTTGAGCATATAAAGTACAGTTCCGTTGGCGGCGAGGGCATTTTCTTCGCCTAAAAGACAAAGCATTGACACACCTACTGTAATAAAGCCAATCTGTGAAAGTGAAGAGCAGGCGAGAGTCCTTTTAAGATTAGTTGAGAACACTGCAATAACTGCACCAAGCACCATTGTGATTGCACCGAGTATGAGTATTGTGTAGCCCCACAGCTTGTCACCACGCATAATATTTGCGGTGATAATAAGCATTCCGAAAATACCCGATTTTGTGAGCACACCTGAAAGAAGTGCGCTTGCAGGGGCGGGGGCTACGGGGTGAGCCTTTGGCAACCATATATGCATTGGGAAAAGACCCGCTTTTGCACCGAAGCCGAAAAGCATACAGAATACCGCGACATAAAGCTTGGTGCTGCTGCCTGCTTTAACTACTGCGTCATAAAGCTCTGAAATTACAAGAGTTCCTGTAATGCTGTATAGGAGAAAAAGTCCCATAAGTAAGACCATACCGCCAAGTACCGCAATGGTCAAGTAGGTTTTACCCGCTGCCATAGCCTCTTTATCCTGCTCATGAACAACCCACATATATGAGGCAAAGGACATAATCTCAAAGAAGATAAAGGTTGTAATAAGGTCGGCAGATAAGAACACGCCCATTGTCGCACCGAGAGTTAAAAGGAAGAAGAAATAATATCTGCCGATATTGTGGTGACCTTTGAAATATTGCGGTGAGAGAAGTGCTGCGCAAAACCACATAAATGCGGTAACTACTGCGTAAACACATTGAAAACCGCTTTGCTGAAAGTTCATTGAGAGTATTGAAACGGTATTTTCGTCACCTATAAAAGCCATAATTCCCGCTGATACAAGAACTGCAAGGGTTGAAATGATAACAACTGCGTCACATATTTTTTTGCTCTTTTTATTCAGCGGATAAGCCACAATTGCGGCAAGCACGGGGAAGAATACGCAAAGACTTGTTAAAATACTCATAATCCAAGCACCTCCCCGATGAGTGCAACGGGAATGTTAACGAATATTCCCAGCAGAATGCAAAGCACAACGCAAATTCCCATCGGAACAAGCATTGCAGGCTTTGCTTCGTGAACATTTTCAAGTTCGATTTCAGCATTTTCGCGGGGGAAGAATGCCTTGACGATTGGTGAGAGCATATAAATTGCTGTGAGCAATGCAGAAATAAGCAATACCACAACGCCGATAATTTCAAGCACGCCTGCGGTTTCAAGGGCGGCGGTTGAAATATACCATTTACTGAAAAATCCGCAAAATGGGGGAATGCCCGTAAGAGCCAATGCCGAAACGGTGAAAAAACCGAAGGTCCAAGGCATTTTTTTGCCTATTCCCTCAAGCTGAGGCACATATTCGCGCTCACTGTTGTGAAGCACCGAGCCCGCCGCGAAGAAAGCCCCGATTTTGATTACAGAATGGAAAATCAAGTGACAGAATGCGGCAATAAGCCCCGCGGGTGTCATAAGCGTGGTTGCAAAGACGATATATGAAAGGTTTGAAACCGTTGAATAGGCGAGTCGGCGTTTGAAATGCTTCTGTCGAAGTGCATTTACTGAGCCGTAAAGGATTGTGAAAATTGACAATGCCATTACTGCATATTGCACCCAACTGCCCTTTAAAAATTCTGTGCCATAAGCGTAATAAGTAAGACGAATTAGTGCGAATGCACCTGCCTTAACAACTGCAACCGCGTGAAGAAGCGCGGTAACGGGAGTGGGAGCAACCGACGCCGTGGGTAACCAACGGTGCAAAGGGGAAATGGCAGCTTTAACACCAAAGCCCATAAATGCTAAAAGATAAAGCACAAGGGCGAGAGTTTCATTTTCAACAGTAATAAGATTTCCGCCAAGACGAAATGTGCCTGCACCGTTGATTATAAGAAATATTACTCCCGCAAAGGCAAATGCCGCACCGCCGATTGAATATGTCATATATTTTCTTGCAGCTCTGTTATGCTTTTTGGTCATACCGTGAGCAACAAGGGGAATTGTGGTGAGAGTGAGCATTTCATAGAAAAGATACATTGTGAGTATGTTTTCAGCCATTGCAATACCCATTGTTGTACCGAATGCCATTACAAAGAAGCAATAGAACATTTGGTGGTGTTCCTCGTGCTTCATATAATCAAAAGCATAAACTGCGGTGATAGGCCAGAGTGTTGCCGAAAGGCAAGAGAATATTTTACCCGCACCGTCAAGTCTTAATGAGAATGTGAGGTCATCAGTAAAGTGAAGAAGAGTAAAAGTCTTCTCGGGCACCAAAAATGCCGAAAGCCACACCGCAACAGCAGATACAAGCAAGGTTGATATAACATAAGTGTTTCTCTGCCTTTGATTTTTAAAGGGGATAAAATATAGTATTGCTCCTGAAATTATTGGCAGAAAAACAGGAATAATTAAAAATAATTCATTCATATCAAACTACCTCTAAAAAAGTGAAGAAACAATAGTTGAAATAATAGCTTCGGTCTGTGCCGAGAACACACCGCCGAGCAAAGAAATGAGTGTAAGTACAATGATTACTGCACACATAGGCTTGGGCTCTTTAACGGCTTTTACCTCGTTTTCTTCATTTTTGAAGAAAGCTCGTATTGAGATGTCAAGAAGATATCCTGCAGTAAGAAGAGCCGAAACGAGAAGAATTACGGGAATAATCCATGTGAGTGCGCCAATTCCTGCCGTTTCAAGTGAAGCGGTAGCAAGCTCCCACTTGCTGAAAAATCCGCCCGTTGGAGGAATTCCGATAAGTGAAAGTGAGAGGATTGTAAAGCACGCAAAGGTAACGGGCATTTTTTTGCCGATACCGTTAAGCTCTTCAATTTTTGTTTTGCCGTAAAGGAATATTACTGCACCTGCGCAAAGGAACAAGCCCACTTTAACAACCGCGTGGAACACAATCTGCCATAATGCACCGTCTACACCTGCTTCGTTAAAGAGAAAAAGACCGCAGAATACATAAGAAATCTGACTGACCGTTGAATAGGCAAGACGCTTTTTGAATACCTTTTCGCGATAAGCCATCATTGAGCCCATAAGAACTGTAAGAAGCGCAAGAACAAGTAAAGAGGTTTGCACCCAAGTGCCCGCAATATTGTCAGCACCGACTGTGAAAAATACTGTGCGGATAACCGCAAGCACACCCGCTTTTGCAATGATACCTGAAAGCAGAGCACTCGCTGGCGCGGGGGCAACGGGGTGAGCCGTTGGCAACCAACCGTGAAGCGGAAAAAGACCTGCCTTTGCACCAAATCCCAAGCACATTACGAATACCGCCACAAGCACAAGGGGAGTAACATTTGTGAATGTACCGCCTGCTACAAAACCGAGTGTATCCGCACTTGTTCCTATTACAAAAATGCCGAAAAGTGCCATAAATGCACCCGCGATTGAATAATAAAGGTATTTTTTAGCCGCAGAAACAGACTCCCTTGAAAGTGAATGAAGCACCAAGGGCATTGAGAATAATGTTACAAGCTCATAGAATACATACATTGAAACAAGACTGTTTGAGAATGACGCACCGAGCATTGCACTCTCTGTCAAGAACGAGAAAAGGAAAAATCTTTCCTCGCTTTTTTCGTGCTTCATATACACCGTGGCGTAAATTGTTACAAGAAGCCACGCAACAGTTACGATTGCACAAAATGTTTTTGCAACTAAATCAGCGGTAAAGCCAAGCGTAAGATTACCGGTAAAAACAAAGCTTTTTGTTGATGCATTATCGCCGAAAACTGTAATCAAACCAAAAAGTGTTGTGATTGCCTGCAAAGAAATTGTAACTGCCATTTTAACCTTGCGGTTATCAAGCTTCTTTAAAAGAGGCATAAGAAGTCCGCAAATCAACGGAAATGTAATTGTAAAAATCATAGAAAACATATTCTTTTACCTCCCTTAGTGTATGTTCATAAAAATGTCTATTCCTTTTTCAAAAAGAGAAATAAACGGTTGTGAACGAAGTCCTGCTAAAATATTTATAACTGCCATAACAATTACAACAACCGAGAAGCCTTTAATTGCTTTAATTTCAACCCTTTTGCGCTCAAGTGTTACAATTGCGGGGCTGTAAATGTTTATAAGCGTACGCAAGAAATAGATAACATTAAGAATTGTGCTTAATGCAAGTGCTATGAGCACTACATAGGTTTTCCCGCTGTGCCCAAAGGCTGAAATTGAGTAAAGAAGCTTTGGCACAAAGCCTGCAAATATGGGAATACCAACCATTGAGAGTGCACCCGCCGCAAAAGCAATGCCTGCGGGCTTGTTGTAGTGGGCAGAGGAACGAAGCGAGTCGAAATCCTGTTTACCGCCAACTGTGTCTGAAAGTCCGCCAACCGCGAGGAAAAGCATTGGCTTTGTAAGGGCGTGGGCAACAATCTGGAAAAGTGAGGCTAAAAGTGCTTCTTTTGTACCAAGGCCGATTCCCATATAAATGTAACCGATTTGAGCGGCAGAGGAATAGGCGGTCATAAAGGTGATGTTTGAGGTTCTGATTGCCGAAACAGAGCCTACAATCATTCCGCATATGCCGAATACAAAGAGAATGTTGTTAATTCCCGATTCCATATAAACCTCAACGCCGATAACACGGTAAATCATTTTAAGAAGCAAGAAGATGTATCCCTTTGAAACAACACCCGAAAGAATACCTGATGCCGAGGGCGTTGCGGTGCCGTAGGTGTCGGGCATCCACCAATGGAACGGGAACATACCGCTTTTAATTGCAAGTCCTGAAATTACAAGACCAAGTGCAATTGTAAGTGGGGCTGTGTACTGTCCTGTTGCCCAGAGTGTCTGAATAGTTTCAAAAATCTGCGGAAACAAAAGGTGCCCCGTTACAGAGTAAACAAGCACAATGCCTATAAGCACAAGGCTTGAGCCGATAAGACTGAAGATTGTGTAGCGTGTAGCCGCAACAAGTGAACGGTCTCTTTTGCTTGACATAAGAAGTGCACAAGATGCAATTGTGCAAATCTCAATGAAAACATAGGCGGTGTAAATGTCGTTTGTATAGCAAAGTGACATCAAAGCCGCGTGAGTAAGGTTCACCATAATATAGAAAAATCTTTGCTTTGTTTCTTCAATATCTTTTTGCATTCTGTTGTATCCGCCTGTAATCGAGAGCAACATAACAACCTCAAACAAAAGGGCGAAGAATGGCTCTAAAAGACCTGCTGAGATTTCGTTGCCGATTGGTGCGTCGTAATGCCCCATTCTGTAAGCGAAATAACCAGTTTCAGAGAAAAGGTTATAGAAAAGAACGCTTAATGACATAACTCCTGATGAGGTCAGCAGAAAATATGAAACAAAACGGGCTTTTTTATCTTTAAAAGCATAGCAGATAACCGCGCAGAATAAGGATAAAACGATTGTAATAAAAGGAAAATTCTTAATAAATTCCATTATTCGTCCTCATCCTCCTTACTGCACTTTTCGTAAATCTCATCAAGATTTAATGTGCGGTATTTTTTGTAAAGACGCACGGTGAGGGCAAGCATAAGCGCCGAAAAACTGACTGACACAACAATTCCCGTAAGAACAAGACCGGCAGGGATTGGGTTGATATAGTCAAGCGCATTGACTTCACCCGTTGAGGGCACAATGGGGGTAAGCTTGTTTTCAATGTAGCCCATTGACGCCAAAAAGAGATAAACGCCCGTGTCCATAATGTTAAGACCGAGAATTTTCTTCATTATGTTTTTTGAGAAAACAAGCATTGTGAAGCCGATTGCGAAGAGGACCATTGAAGTTACTTCTTCATAGTTAATCAGAAAATTCAATCAAGGCGCCCCCTTTTGAAAATCATATAGAAGCTGTACATTGTACAACAAACAACAAGACCAACAGCTAAATTGAGTGGCAGAATAAGCCCGCCCGAAAGAAAGTCACCGGGTGTGCCGGGACCTATAATCGAATGAATTCCGTTGAATTCGTTGCCCGTAAAGAATGAATAGCTTTTTGAAAGGCAATAGAATGAAAGTGCGCAGATTGTAATAATCTTAACTGCCTTTGCAGAAATCACTCTTGCCGCAACATCCTCGCCGAATGCCATTGCAAAAAGAATAAAGCCTGTGCCGAGAATTGCACCGCCCGAGAAACCGCCGCCGGGGGAGAGGTGACCGTTAAAGAGTACATAAATACCGAAAACAATGATAATCGGTACAATTATTTTTACAACAAGACAAATTATGGGGTCATTTGTGAAGGTAAAGGTTTCTTTTTTCTTGATTGGTGCATTTTTTGCCTTTTCAAGAAGCAGAAGCACCGCACAGGTAGCGGTAAAGAGAACAAATGACTCGCCAAGGGTATCAAATGCACGGTAGTCAAGAATCATACCTGCAACTGTGTTTACTGCGCCCGTCTGGTCTCTGCCCTCGCCAACATAATGCTCGTAAACCTCGTTTGCAGTAGGTGCATTTTCATCAGCAAAGCCGGGCAAAAACGCAACTGTTCCCACAAGAACAGCAAAAATAACAATGCAGAAAATTACAGAGAAAAATCTGTAGCCTGCTTTTGAAACCTTAATTTCTTCATTTTCAAGCTTTTGGACTGTGCGGATTTTCTTTCTTATGTGATGAGGCTCGTCGGGAGTGTGCTCAACGGGGATTTTTTCAATAGCCTGTGAAAGCTTTTCGTCAAAGCTTAAATTTCCTTCATACCACTGCTTGAAATTTTCGGTGAATTTAGTTTTCTTCATTTTCATTCACCTCCGCAGATTTCTTTGCAGCTTCATCGTCCTTAAAATCCTTGTCGATAAGATGAAGCTTGCGAAGTGTAAGAAAGAAAAGCACGCCGTTAACACCCGCACCAACTGCCGCCTCTGTAATTGCAAGGTCGGGTGAACGAAGCAAAAGCCAAACAACTGCCATTACAATACTGTAAGATGTGAAAACAATAACCGCAGTCATAACTCTTTTTGAAAGAGCAGTAGCAATTGCACAGATTATAAGTGAAATGAGAAGAAGAACTCGGAATACAGTAATAATATCTTCCATTATTTTTCTTCCTCCTTTTTAATTTCTTGTTCGTGAAGCTCACAATGCTTGCAAAGATTTGCGTCAGTAAGATATTTGGTTTTAACAAACACATGAGACACCACGGGACTTGTGCACCACATAACAAGTAAAATTAAAATGAATTTTGCCGATACAACATTTATTCCCGATGCAATTACGCAAGCCGTAACAAAAAGCATAAGCACAAGTGTGTCACACATTGCCGACGAGTGCATACGGTTAAGAGAATAATCAAAACGGAATGTGCCGAAAATCGAGATGAAAAGAACAATCAGTCCTGCGGCAAAAAGCACTGCCACAAGCCCGAAACGGAACCATTCAAGCATTACTTTTTACCTCCTTTGTCCTTTTTGAAAAGATTAATATAAATTTTACTTAGCAGTATTACCGCGATACAGCTTAAAAGTGCATAAATCAATGCAATATCGGGAAGATACGCTTCTTTTAAGAAAAGTGTAAGAATACAAATCACAATCAAAACAATTGTGGTGAGCATATTAATGCCTATAAATCTGCCGATGATTGTTTTTGCGGTGATTGAACGGACAAGAGTAGCAATAATTGCAATACCAAGACAGATGCAGACTGCAATATATAAGTATGAGTAAGCCTGTTCTATCATATTATTTCTCCAACCTTTCAAGCATTTTCACAAACGAACTACTCTCTAACCCAACTGAAAAAGCAGTGTCAACACAGTGAATTGTGAATTCGTCACCCTCAAGCTCTGCGGTGATTGTTCCCGGAGTGAGGGTAATTGAGTTTGCAAGCAGTACCCTCGCAAAATTTGTTTTAAGAGGAATTTTGATTTTTACCATTACAGGATGAATTTCTGCTTTTTTACTTGTGACAATTTTAATCATCTGAAAATTAGCCACGATAATTTCTTTAATAAGCAAGAAAAAATAGGCTATAAGTATGGGTGCTTTTTTGAGCATACGAAGCTCTGCTTTGAGGGTGTATCCCAATGCCTTGTGTGCGAACCAATAGGCGAGACCGGAAACTATAATTCCCACAATAACTATCTGTAGCATACCTGCGTCAGCGGTAAATCTGCCGTTGAGCACGAGCCACAAAACGAAAAGCAAAAGAATCATAAAACCGTACCTCCTCAGAAAACTATATTATAGGTATAATTAAATATATAATAAAACGACTTTATCATACTCTTTTGAAAAAACAAAGTCAACAGCAAAAAATGTCAAAAGTGCTCATTTTTTAAATTATTAACAAATTTAACTATAAACCCTAAATTCTGTTATGTTGACAGATTTTTTGCGGGGATATATAATATACAATGATATTGAATGTATTGTGCGGTGTTATGTCCTCTTTAATGTTGGGGAGGGATTTTAACTGTTCCAATACGGATTTCAGAAAGGTAGGTCAATATAAATGGCTTTTTCTATTCGCGGTATTCATGTACCCCACAGAAAAAACACAGCCAATATGTCAGCTGTTAGAATGACTGGTGTAAAATCAGTTACTTTACCAACAGTTATGCATATCGGCAAGCAGGCCATTCCCGTTGTTAAAGTTGGCGACCATGTGGATGTGGGAACTTTAGTAGCTGAACAGAACGGATTTGTTTCTTCTCCCGTTTATTCAAGTGTATCGGGAACAGTCAAAAAGATTGCAGATATTGTTCTTTCAAACGGAAGCAGAGCGCCTGCAATCACAATTGAGTCTGACGGAGAAATGACTCCTGATGCATCAATCACACCTCCCGAAGTAAATAGCAAGGAAGATTTAATCTCGGCTGTAAAGAAAAGCGGTATTGTCGGTGTTGGCGGCGCAGGCTTCCCAACCTATGTAAAGCTAGCTACCGATAAAGAGGTTGATACTCTTATTATCAACGGTGCTGAGTGTGAGCCTTATATCACAAGTGACTCTCTTACAATGGTTGAAAAGGCAGATGATATAGCCTTTGCCATTGAAACTCTCGATAAATATTTTAATTTTGCAAAAATTGTTATCGGTATTGAAAAGAATAAGCCTGAAGCGATTGCTAAAATGAATGAAATTGCTTCAAAGAACAGCAAGGTAAAGGTTGAGGTTCTTCCTGCAACTTATCCGCAGGGTGGCGAAAAGGTTCTTGTTTACCATATAACAGGCAAGCAGATTAAGCTTGGTCAACTCCCCGCAGATGTGGGTTGTATTGTGTGCAACTCATCAACAATGGCTTACATAGGCGCTTACCTTAAAACAGGTATGCCCCTCGTTGAAAGAACTATTACAGTTGACGGCGGTGCAGTAAAAGAGCCCAAGAATGTTATAGTTCCCGTGGGTACTGCAGTTGGTGAAGTGTTTGAATTCTGCGGTGGCTTTAAGTGTGACCCCGAAAAAGTTGTTTACGGCGGTCCTATGATGGGTATTGCTGTTCCCAATCTTGAGGTTCCCGTGCTTAAGCAGACAAACGCAATTCTTGCTTTTGATAAGAAAGAAACAAAAACTCCTAAAACTACGGCTTGTATCCGTTGCGGTACTTGTATCAACAATTGCCCGTTCGGTATTAATGTTCCCGCTATTGCAAAGGGATATAAAATCGGCGATATGGATATGGTTAAAAAAGCAGGCGTTGAAATTTGTATGGAATGCGGATGCTGTTCATTCGGATGCCCCGCAAACCGTCCTCTTGTTCAGACAAACAAGCTTGCAAAAATTGCTCTTAAGAAGCACAAGGAAAAGGAGGCTAATGCATAATGGAAAAGCTTCATGTTTCGGTTTCTCCTCATATTCACGGTAAAAAGACAACTCAGGGCATAATGCTTGATGTGATTATTGCTCTTCTTCCCGCGACAATTGCAGGTATTGTGCTTTTCGGCATAGACGCATTGTTTGTAATTGCAACCTGTGTTATCACAGCAGTTGTTTCTGAGCTTCTCTTTAATATTATTGTCAAAAAAGAACAGACAGTAAGTAATTTAAGTTCAGTAGTTACTGGTCTTCTTTTGGCACTTAATTTTCCTGCAAGTGTTCCGCTTTGGCAGGCAGCAATCGGCTCTGCATTTGCAATTATCATTGTAAAATGCATTTTCGGTGGGCTTGGCAAAAATATTGTGAACCCCGCAATCACAGCACGCGTGTTTATGGTTATTGCTTTTTCAAGCACAGTAACAGCGTCAGTATTCCCCAAAGGAATGGATACGGTATCCGGTGCTACTCCTCTTGTAGAGTTAGATAAGGGCGCAACACTTAATCTTGTTGATTTGTTCCTCGGTAATTGTGGCGGTGCTATCGGTGAAACCTGTGCGTTGGCACTTATTATCGGTGGTATTTATCTTCTTGTTCGCAAGGTAATAAGCTGGCACATTCCCGTAGCGTTTATCGGCACAGCATTTTTATTCACACTTTGCGTTGAAGAATTCAACCTTGAAACTTCTCTTGCTTGGACTCTTTCAGGAAGTCTTTTAATCGGTGCAATCTTTATGGCAACTGATTATGTTACATCACCTATGACACCTTGGGGGCAGATTATCTATGGTATAGGTATCGGTATCATTGTTGTCGTAATTCGTACTTGGGGAGCATATCCAGAAAAGTCGGAGGCCA
>JAZNYY010000042.1:0-3101 GCA_045594645.1 Candidatus Fimenecus sp. | reverse complement strand
TAGTGAATATTGTTATCCTAATTCAAATGTATTAATTAACAAATTGAATATAAAAGATAGTGATGATTTATCTGTGGCTGAAAGAGAAATAACCGCAGTAAAACTTGCCTATGCTAAACAAAACCAAATAAACGGTGATTTTGATTTAAAGCATTTGCAAAAGATTCATAAGTTTATATTTGAAGATATTTATTCGTGGGCAGGCGAACTTAGACATGTGAACATTGCTAAGGGTAATCAGTTTTGTCTTGCACAAAATCTTGAAAGTTATGCAGATAACATATTCTCCAATTTAAAAGCGGAAAACTATCTTTTTGATGCCGAAAATATTGCGCATAGATTGGCTTACTATTTAAGTGAAATTAATGTTTTGCATCCTTTCAGAGAAGGTAATGGTAGAACACAAAGGTTGTTTATAGAATACTTAGCATTGAATGCAGGATATCGTGTAGATTTTTCCAATGTTACACCGCAGGAGATGATAGTTGCAAGTGCGGAATCCTTTGCTTGTGATTATGAAAAGATTAACTCAATGTTTGAGAAAATAACGCACAAAATATAAATCATTTAATTCAAAAGCGATACGGATATTTCGGTATCGTTTTTTATTTTAAGAATAATTAAATATTGAAAATACTAAACGGCAGTTGTATAATACAATAAGCATTAAATGTATTGGAGTCTTTAAATTGGCACTTGCAAAAAGAAGAAGCATTGATATGACAAGCGGACCGCTATTCCGCAACATAATTTCATACACAATCCCCATTATTTTTACGGGAATTTTACAGCTTTTATTTAACGCGGCAGACCTGATTGTTGTTGGTCAGTTCTGCGGTAGCATATCCGTTGCGGCAGTTGGAGCAACGGGCTCAATCACAAATCTTATTGTTAATCTTTTTGTGGGACTTTCGGTTGGTACGGGTGTTGCGGTGGCACAGGCGCTTGGTGCTAATGACGGCAGAAAAGCTCACCGCGCAGTACACACGGCAATCCCCACAGCACTTGTTGGCGGAGTTATTCTCACCATTGTAGGTGTGACATTCTCCGAAACATTTTTGATATGGATGGATACCCCCGAAGATGTGCTTCCGCTTTCTGCCCTTTATATGAAGATTTATTTCGCGGGCATTATTTTTATGATGATTTACAATTTCTGTGCGTCAATTCTTCGTGCAGCAGGTGACACAAAATCCCCGTTGATATTTTTGACGCTTTCGGGAATTGTCAATGTTGTTCTTAATGTGATTTTTATTGTGGTTTTTCACCTGAATGTTGCGGGTGTTGCTTTGGCAACAACCATTTCACAAGGGATTTCGGCTTTTCTTGTAGTGCTTGCCCTTGTAAAACGAAGTGACGCTTGTCAGCTTCATTTTTCACAGCTTAAGTTTTATAAGGACGAGTTTTTGCAGATTTTAAAAATTGGCTTGCCCGCAGGTGTTCAGGGCTCACTTTTTTCAATTTCAAATGTAATTATTCAGTCTTCAATCAACTCTTTCGGGGCTGTTGTAATGTCGGGTAATGCGGCGGCACTGAATATTGAAGGCTTTGTGTATGTTGTACTTAATGCGTTTCATCAGACCACAATCAATTTTACGGGACAAAATGTGGGCGCAAATAAATATCGACGCGCAAAAAAAGTGTTTATTATTTGCCTTTGCTGTGTGCTTGTAATCGGTATTGCCTTGTCAACGACAATGTACCTGCTCGGGCCCCAGCTTTTATCAATCTATATCACCGATTCACCCGAGGCTATTGAATATGGGCTTGTAAGAATGACTTGCTTGTTCATTCCGTTCTGCCTTTTAGGTCTTATGGATGTTTCTGGTGGCGGACTTCGCGGTATGGGCATATCGTTAGCCCCTATGATTATTTCGGTTGTGGGTGTTTGCGGGTTCAGAATTGGTTGGATTTACACAATTTTTCAGTTGCCACAGTTCCACACACTCGAATGGCTGTATCATTCCTATACAATCTCGTGGGGCATTACCTTTGTTGCACAAACCATAGCGTATTTTGTTATTTACAATAAAAAGAAACGGGTGAAAAAATAATGCTCACAAAATATCTGTTTTGTTATTTTACGGGTAACGAGCCCGAAAATGAGTCGGTGCATTTTGCCGTTTCAGAGGATGGATATAATTTCACCGCCCTCAATAACAATGAGTCTGTTATAAAACAAAATTTCGGCACAAAGTGTTGCCGTGACCCGTATATCTTTCGCGGTGAAGACGGCATTTTTCATATTATCGCGACGGATATGCGTTGCTATGACGGTTGGGCAAATAATAACTCAATGGTTGTTTGGGACAGCGTTGACCTTGTGAATTGGGAAAACGAGCGAGTTATTGATTTTTCACAGTTCCCCGAAACCAAATTTGCAAATCGAGTGTGGGCACCACAGGTGGTTTTTGATAAGAAAAAGCAGGAGTATATGATTTATTGGAGTCATAATAACGCCGACGAGGGCTGGCACACAATTCCTTGGTATGCTTACACAAAGGATTTTGCAATCCTTACCACAAATCCCGCGGTTTTGTATTCGCCCAAGAGCAATATGGCGGCAATTGACGGTGATATAATCGAAAAAGACGGTAAGTTTTATCTTTTCGTTGCTGACGAAGAAAAAGACGGAATTTGCTATGTTGTTGCAGATGACCCCTGCGGTCCGTATTCTGAGCCCGACGATAACAAAATTTCGGTTGCGGAAACTGCACTTGAGGGGCATTGTACATATAGAATTCTCGGTACAGATAAATATGTGCTGATTGCCGACCAGTTCAGAGCGGGCGGATATTTTATGCAGGAGTCAACAGATTTAATTCACTTTACCAAGGTGGATAAAGATAAGCATTCGCTCGACCATTTGCGTCCTCGCCATGGCTCAGTTATGCACATAACAGACGAAGAATATGACAGAATTTTAAATGCAGATTTTAAAAGATAAAGTGCAATGAAAAAATAATGAAACCGATACGGAGTGAAAAATCTCTGTATCGGTTTTTGCATATTGGTGATATATTTAAATTGTGTAGTTAACATTAAATTCGGTATTCCGTATCCAGCATTACCTTAACGATTTCTCCCACATAAATTCTGTG
>JAZNYY010000041.1:0-3450 GCA_045594645.1 Candidatus Fimenecus sp. | reverse complement strand
TTCTCTTGTCTTCCTAAGACCGCTTGGCCTCCGACTTCAATTGGTTGCGCTCCCCATCTTGTTTTTTATACGGATTTGGTGTATTATATATAATATAATGTGCTTAATGAAAGGATTGCAAATGCTTAAAAAGATTATTTTACTGTTACTCGTATTTTCTTTTGTGTTTAGCCTTACGGCTTGTAAAAATGATGAGGATTTTGAAGAAAATACTTCTACAACAGAGTCAACTACTGAAAATACAACCGAAAATACAACAGAGTCAGCATCACACAGTGATGTGTCAACGACAGAGTCCACAACTCAGGTGCCAACGGTAAAGGTGACAATACCCGAGGGCTATACGCTTGTGCGAATTTCGTGGCTTTTAGAAGAAAAAGGCTTTTGTACATCAGAGGAATTTCTCAAAACTGTACAAAACTATAAAGAATGGCTTGATTTGACACAATATCCGTTTCTTAATGATTTGCAAAATGCAGAAAATGTGTGTTTTAAGCTTGAGGGTTATATTTTTCCCTTGACTTACGATATTCCCGAGAATGCCACCGTACAGGACATCATAAAAATGTTTTTGAACGGTACAAAACAGCGTTTTAACGACACTTTTATGGCAACGGTGCAACAATCGGGCTTTAATCTGCATGAAATTCTTACTCTTGCATCACTTGTTGAGAAAGAGGCTTATTTGCCTGAACACAGACCAATGATTTCATCTGTTCTTCATAACCGTCTTGATAAGGGAATGCAGTTTCAATGTGACCCTACAATTAAATATTGTACGGGCGTTATTCAGGTGATTTATCCCGATAAAATTGACCATTATAAATACTACTATAATACTTACCGTTGCAAAGGCTTAATGGCAGGGCCAATTTGTAATCCCGGTTGGGCTTCAATTGAAGCGGCTTTAAACCCTGCGAATACAGATTATCTATATTTCATAATCGGTACAGTTCCGCCCTATGAATCAAAATATTCCGAAACCTATGAAGAACACAACAAATTCTGGCAAGAAAATAAAGACCGCTTAACAGGCAACTAAAAATATCGGGCGTGGGGTTATATCTGCAATATCGTAGGGGTCGGCGTCCTCGACGACCCTAAATACACAAAGGGTGATAATAATGAACATAAAATTAGCAGACCGATTGGTTGAGCTTCGTAAAGAGCATAAATTATCTCAAGAGGCTTTAGCAGAAAAATTGGGCTTAAGCCGTCAGGCAATCTCGAAATGGGAGCGTGCCGAGGCTTCGCCCGATACAGATAATCTTATTGCTCTCGCAACTCTTTATGGCATAAGCCTTGATGAGCTTTTAGGCAATGAGAAAAAAACAGAAGAAGTGCCCGCAGAGAAAAAAACTCTCACAGGCACTCAAATAAAGGGTAAAAATCATTTAACAAAAGCACCGCTTATTTTACTTATTGCCGTTGCCGTTTATGTTGTGGGCGGAATTATAATAGGAGGTAAGTGGTGGGCAGTAATGTGGATTTTGTTCACATTAGTGTTAGCATATGCCCTCGCGTCAGCATCAAAGCTGTATGAGAATAAGAAAGTAATTTCAATTATACTTATGACCTTGGCGGTTACATTGAGTGCAGTTTCAGTTTATATATTACTTGGTATGCTGGTTTCCCTTTGGAACATCGCGTGGGTAGTGTTCCTCACAATACCTGCATATCTTTACATAGCGTTAATTAAAAAGAAATAAAAAGAGCTATCCAAACGGATAGCTCAAATTTTTGCCTTATTTAATCATTGAGAAAAGATTTACAAGAATTTGGTAGTAATAGTCGCCGAATTCATCATAAACATATGCGTTACCCATATTTGCAAGACCTAAAAAGAACCCGAGAATTGAAGATATTATTGAAAAACCTACATTTACTGCAAGACCGATAAGTCCCCATTTTCCGTATTCTTTTGCACTTATTGGCTTCTTGTCTTTTTCAACAATGTAAAGAATAAGTGCAACAATTGGGAAAAAGAAACAAAGAATTTTAAGTGCTGTTGAGGGGTTGTCGTCAACAATTTGCTGTGGCATAGGGCCAAATGACATTCCGCATTTAACACAAATTACTGCGTTGGGGTCACATTGATTACCACAACGGGGGCAGAACTTGTGCTGTGGTGCACCATATGGGTTATAGCTTTGCTGATTATAGGGCGGGGGAGGCGGAGTCTGTTGTTCAGCGCCGTAATTATACTGATTATATACGGGCTGTGCAGGTGCTTCGGGAGCAGGCTGAATAGGTGCCTCGTTAACTTTTTCTGTGTTTATAACCTCTGCGGGCTCTTCTGTTATCTCTTCGGCAAAATCATAGCCACAGTATGTGCATTTCATAACACTATCATCAAGATTAAGTGAGCATTTGGGACATTTTTTCATCTTTCGTCACCTCGCGTAAAAACTAATAATATAAGTATATATTATCAAATTCATTTTATCTTGAATTCCGCCTATTGTCAACAGGAAAATATATAAAGTGTAAAACGCAAAGTGCAAAGCGCAAAATATAAATAAGGACTCAACCCTTTCGGGCTGAGTCCCATTTATTTTAAGGATTTACTTATTTCTCGCTGGGAGCATAGAGTGCCTGAAGACGAGTGAGATGCTCATATCTTTCCTTAGCTGTTGCCTCAGCCTGAGCGAAGAGAACTTCTGCTCTTTCGGGGAATGCACGAGAAAGTGATGAGTAACGAGCTTCGTTCATAATGAAGTCGCGGTAGCTTGTCTTTGCTTCCTTGCTGTCGATTGTGAATGGGTTCTTGCCCTGTGCCTTGAGAGCAGGGTTGTAACGGAACATATTCCAGTAACCGCAGTCAACAGCTTTCTTCATTTCAGCCTGGCAGTTAAGCATACCGCTCTTGATTGAGTGCATTTCGCAAGGTGCGTATGCAATGATGATTGAAGGACCGTGGTAAGCTTCAGCTTCTGTGATAGCCTTGATTGTCTGGTTATTGTCAGCGCCCATAGCAATCTGTGCAACATAAACATAGCCATAGCTCATTGCGATTTCAGCAAGGCTCTTCTTAGCGATAGCCTTACCAGCAGCTGCGAACTGAGCAACCTGACCGATGTTAGAAGCCTTAGATGCCTGGCCACCTGTGTTTGAGTAAACCTCAGTATCGAATACCATAATGTTTACATCTTCGCCAGATGCGAGAACATGGTCAACACCGCCAAAGCCGATGTCATATGCCCAACCGTCGCCACCGAAAATCCAAACGGATTTCTTTGAAAGGTATTCGCTGTTTGCAAGAATGTCTTTCTTCATATCGCAATCGCAATCGAAGCCTTCAAGAGCCTCAACGAGTGCCTTTGAAGCAGCAACATTCTTGTCGCCGTCTTCAAGAGTTGCAAGGTATTCGTTAGCAGCTGCAACTACATTTTCAGGTGTGTTGCAGTTGTCAAGGATAGCCTTAACATCATCGATAAGACGATTTCTGAT
>JAZNYY010000040.1:0-25615 GCA_045594645.1 Candidatus Fimenecus sp. | reverse complement strand
TGTCCTTTTTTATATATAGGGACAAGTCTGCCCATCTCTAAAAACGTGTCCACTGCTCTGGAATATGAGTTTTTTATCAGCGGTTGTTACAACTGCTTTATTTTTTGAACGCTTTGGCGTTCAATTAACTTAATAACTGTTTGCACACTTTCGCGTGCAAGCCAGTGTTATCTATCATAATAAATATGAATGCTCCGCAGGGTGTATTTAATTTATTGTTTTATGAAAGGATTTGATTCATATGAATGTTAAATCTATAAGTGGTCATTTCTCACATAAGACTCACAAAAAACTTCAAGTTCAACTGAGTCATAATCTTTTTCAGAATGCATTCACACAGCCATTTGTTATCTCGAAGGATGCTTTTGAATTTATAGGCAACCTTCCAAGTGAAATTGAGCAAGAATAAAAGAAAAACGCCTATGAGGTTAGATGAAAAAAATCTCACTTCATAGGCATTTTTGTATTTATTAATTATTAATACGAAATATTGAAAATTAGATTTGTTTTTCTTCAATTAAAAAAATTGAAAATGGGATAGCCATATTCTCTGTTGGAGCGTTTCGGTTGCGTTCCTTTTCTTTTTTTACTATTTCTTTTGCAACAGGGTCAGTTTTTGGGTCATCAACAACGCCAATGAATTTTTTTCCTGCATCCATAAGTCTTGCAATAGTTTCATTTTTAAAGCGTGTTATAAATCCTAACTTGTCGTCTTCAGTAAGGTGCACCGCTATAGCCCATTCATCATATTTATTGTCTGGTTCACGATACAGTAAAAGCTCATCACCGGGCTTAATTGCATCAAGGGCTTTTTGCTCGTCTTCGTTTTTAATATGGAATTGTATGCCCGCAATGCCTGTTTTTAGGACAAGAATTCTGTACTCTTTTGGCTTTGAACTATCACGATTGTACATTCTGCCTCTAAATGATTGCGGTGCTTCTTGCATAAGTTTATCCATGTGTAGCTACACCCTCTATCATTTCACGAATAATATTAGTTCGACGTTCTTTTTCTTTTGTAGCATTTTGCATTCGCAAAGAAAGTTCATTTCTGTATTCTTCAATTTTCTTTTCGTCAGCAAGCATTTCGGCTGCAGTATAAGGAAATTTAGAACGTATCATGTCAATTTCATTTATTATCTCATCTGTTGTTTGAGTATATTTAAGATACTCTTGTTTGATGGTTGCTTCTTCTGTAGTTGGCACAAAGCAATTGTAAATTATGTCCGCAAGTGCGTAGTCGGTACCATAATCTTTTGCAGGAGTTTCATCATTATTTACTTCATTATTTTGCTTAATCATTTCAAGCAAAAATTGAAGTAATAATTCATCATCTTGAGAGCCATAAAGCATATCACAAATAAGTTTTAATGCTTCTAAATCACGACGTCGATACGCTTCTTGTGCTTTGTCAAAAAGGTTACGCTGAACTTCCGTCATTTCAGGATGCATTTGTGGATGAAAATCATTTACAATCTGACGATATATTTTTTGCAATTCTTCAGATTGTTCATCAGAAAGCTCAGCGAATTCTTTTGGCTCACCATTGCCTTCAGCTTCTTTTAACAACTGCTGACGATATTTGTCGATTTCAGCATCTATTGCTGCTTCATCAATTGGTTCGTGACGGTTAATTGCTGTTTGAATTAGCATTTGCTTTTTTTCTAACAGTTCACATTCCATTTCTTCACGAATAACTGATTCTTCAAAAGCACCTATTTTTTTCATATAGTCTCTTTCAAGCTGTGGACCGTCAATATACATGAGTTTGTCTCGTTGTTCATAAACCACAAGCAAAGCACATCTTGCTGATGTCAATTGATTTTGTAGCCATAATGTAAAGGTGTGTTTACTCATATTAAACAACCTCCAATGCAGATAAAATGTCTTCAAGATTAAGCTCTGTTAGTTCTGAATCAGTTATATCATTGTCAAGAACAAGACGATTGGCCTGATGATTGATGGCATGTTCAAAAACATTTCTGACTGCACGTGCATTGCCAAAATGTTCTTCACGGGTTTCATACATTTCATTAAATCTTTGTTGAATTTGCGGAATTGTATCTTCGGCTAAAGTATATCCGTTTGTATCGCAAAAACGTTTAAGGATTTTTAGAAGGTCTTCACCATTGTAATCGGGGAAATGGAAGTATTTATTGAATCGAGAACGCAAACCGGGATTTGAATCTATGAAATTGTGCATCAATTCGTCATATCCTGCAACAATTACAACAAGCTCGTCGCGATGGTCTTCCATGGCTTTTAAGATGGTTTCAATTGCTTCTTTACCATAACTGTCTTCTTTATCATTAGCCAGTGAATATGCTTCGTCAATAAAAAGAACACCGCCTAACGCTTCTTGAATAACCTTTTGAGTTTTGATTGCAGTTTGACCTAAATAACCGGCAACAAGTCCACTACGGTCAGTTTCTACCAATTGACCTTGTGGAAGAATACCCATTAAATAGTATAACTTTGCTACCATACGGGCAACGGTTGTTTTGCCTGTACCTGGATTGCCAGTAAAAACAAGGTGATAGGATATGGTTGGAACCTTCATTCCACGCTGTGTGCGTAATTGACATATTTTAATGAAATTAAGCAAGCTTTGAACATCGTTTTTAACTTTATCTAATCCTACGAGACCATTTAACTCAGCAAGAACACTTTCAAGTGTTTCGTCTGATTTTGTATCAGATGGCTTTTTTACAGAGATACCGTTGTCAAGCTCTCCTTTTTGTGTAGAAGGCTGGTCGGATGTGAGATTAAGATTGAGTGTGATTGTTGGGGCTTCAGTATTGCTTACAGGAGAAATTGCGTTATCAGGTAAAGGATTAACTTGTTCTGAAGTGAATTTTGATGTTGAAGGTGTTAATTCGTTTTTGTCGAATGACTTTTCTGTTGATGTATTTTGAAGATATCCTGTTTCGTTGAGTGATGTAACCATTTCGGGATGATATTCACGAGTTTTACCGGCAGAAACCTTTTTAAAATCGCAGAAGTTGAGAAGTAAATCACTTATTTCGCGAAGTGCAGATGCTTCTTCAAGAGTGAAGTCGCCGTTTATTAAGGCAACCATAACAAGAAAACGCCCTATTGAATCAGCAAGAGAACGACTGATACTGGTGCCTTTTTCAAGGTCTTTATCAACAGAAATCTTGTAAAATTCTGGTACGGACATTTTTCTGGTTTCATCTCCAGCACAATCCAACGCAGTTGTGACCTGTGCGATGGAATATTCTTGCTCTTTAAAAGCGGATAAAACCATTATGTAATCTTCAGCAAAGAGTTTATTACCTGCCCAAATACGCAGTGCTGCGGCCATTAACCAGGTTTTTATTTCTTCTGTACAATCACATTCAATATGTTCTTCTATCTTTTCGATTAAACTATTAAGTGATTCAACAACTTCTGTTTTTTTCACAAAAACACCTTCTGTTAAAAATATATAGGTAAATTATACTATATTGTTGTGTTCATTTCAAGGTTCATTCACCAAGATAATATTATCACAAATACATTAATTTGTAAAAATAAACATTATTAAAATGTCCGTAAGTTTGTACAGTTTACAAATATTCTAATTAAGAATAAAAATTATAGGTGATTTTGTAGGATTTTGTCACAAAAAAATGGTATATTTCGATTTTGTATATTAGGGTGTTTTTAGTATTTTATTGTAAATAAAAGTTGTTTTAATTCGTCTAATATGGTATAATAAACTGATTTATTGTATTCAAAACCATGTTTTATGGATTGGTGGGAAAAGTGTGGAAATTATAAACAATATCAATAAGACTCTTCGTGATGATTTATCAGTAGAAATAAAACAGGGAAGTAAACTGTCAATTGCGGCGGCTTGCTTCTCTATTTATGCTTTTCAGGAGTTAAAATCCGAATTAAAAGATATTGAAGAATTGCGTTTTATTTTCACTTCACCAACATTTACCACCGAAAAAGCCAAGAAACAAAAAAGAGAATTTTATATTCCACGCCTTAATCGTGAACGCAGCCTTTATGGTACTGAATTTGAAGTGAAACTCCGTAACGAACTCACTCAAAAAGCAATTGCTAAAGAATGTGCAGACTGGATTCGTGAAAAAGTAACATTCAAATCAAATGTCACAAATGAAAATATGCCTGGGTTTATGAATGTTGACAACAAAAGTTATATGCCTTTGCAAGGATTTACAACTGTTGATTTAGGTTGTGAACGTGGTAATAATGCGTATAACTATGTTCAAAAAACAGAAGCACCATTATCAAATGCATTCCGAAGTGTTATGTCTCTTGTGTGAAATAACCTGATTAGTTATTTCAAATATCACCTCCTTATTTTTTTGTCTTTCTGTAGGGAACAGGTGTTATGATTGTAGCACCTGTTTTCTTTTGTTTAAATATCACGATAAGAAAGCAACTCACGAACCAATGCCTGTATTTCTTGATTTTTTATATATGAAACTGAAACTTCAATATCCCGCAATCTCATATTTGTAAGTTTCATAATTCTTGATGTGTTAAGCGGTTTATTTTCTTTTATTAACTCATTTGATGTCGTAGCAAATTTCATTTAGCCTGTTCAGGGCAAAAATTTTTATCGTGTGCAAGGTCATATTTTCTGTTACTTTTTCTGTTGTTCGCAATAGTTTTTTCTCTTAATTTCTTTAAATTTTTCAGAAATTTCTTCTTTTATTTTTCTGTTATTTATCCCTTAAAAAACATCAGATTTTTTCTGTTATTTTTCCTTTATTTTTTCTCGAATTTTTTAAACTTTTTCTTTTACTTTTCCTTGAAAGAATTTAAGTTTTTTCTTGAATTTTTCTTGAAATTTACAAGAAAGAAAATGCCCACAATCCACGCAGTAGAGCCATTTGGAAAAAGAAAAAGGGAAGATTAACAGAAGAATAAAAGAAAGGAAACTACGCAGTTGTGGAGGCGTAGCAACGAGAAAAAATTATATAAATTCTGTAAAGAATTTATCTTTTTTTATCTTGTAATTCAGCGGTTTGTTTTTTGATAAAAAAAGAAGACCTTGCATGTGAAATGCAAGGTCATAATTTTTTCGAGTTTTAAGTTTTTCTTTTACCTCTAATTCATCGGTTAGTCAGCGGTTTAGAGGCTAAACAAATTTACCTTTTTGAAGATAAAGGAAATTGTCTGCTTTAGTAGATGTCGTAGCAAAAACGATTTATCGTCTGCAGGGCAAAAGTTTTTATCGTGTGCAAGGTCATATTTTCTGTTACTTTTTCTATTGTTCGAAATAGTTTTTTCTCTTAATTTTCTTTAAATTTTTCAGGAATTTCTTCTTTTATTTTTCTGTTATTTATCCCTTAAAAACAACAGATTTTTTCTGTTATTTTTCTTTTGTTTTTCTCTCATTTTTTTAACTTTTTCTCTTATTTTTTCTTGAAAGAAATTAAGTTTTTTTCTTCAATTTTTCGGAAAACTTTCCTGAAAGAAGATAGCCACAAACGACGCAGTAGAGCCGTTTGAAAAGAAAAAGGGAAGATTAACAGAAGAATAAAAGAAAGGAACAAAACGCAGTTGTGGAGGCGTAGCGACGAGAAAAAATTATATAAATTCTGTGAAGAATTTATCTTTTTTTATCTTGTAATTCAGCGGTTCGTTTTTTGATAAAAAAGAAGACCTTGCATGTGAAATGCAAGGTCATAATTTTTTCGAGTTTTAAGTTTTTCTTTTACCTCTAAATTCAGCGGTTTAGAGGATAAACGAATTTGCCTTTTTGAAGATAAAGGAAATTGTCTGCTTTAGTAGGATTATTCCCACTCTATAGTTCCGATTGGTTTAGGTGTTAAGTCATAAAGCACACGGTTGATGCCGTCAACCTCGTGTGTAATTCTGTCTGTAATCTTATGAAGAATTGCATAGGGGATTTCTTCGATTGTAGCGCTCATAGCGTCCTTTGTGTTAACTGCGCGGATAATTGCGGGCCAGCCTTCATAACGGCTTTCGTCCTTAACGCCAACGCTCTTAACATCGGGCACAGCAATGAAATACTGCCAAACCTTTTCTGCAAGGCCGTTTTTGTCGAATTCTTCACGAAGAATTGCGTCTGCCTCGCGAAGTGCGTGAAGTCTGTCACGAGTGATTGCGCCAAGACAACGAACTCCCAAGCCAGGGCCGGGGAATGGCTGACGATAAACCATTGCGTGAGGAAGACCGAGTGCTTCACCAACTACGCGAACTTCATCCTTGAAGAGAAGCTTAATTGGCTCAACAAGCTCGAAGTTGAGGTCTTCGGGAAGTCCGCCAACATTGTGATGAGATTTAACTGCCTTTTTGCCCTCTGCCTGCTTAAAGCTTTCAAGAATGTCGGGGTAAATTGTACCCTGAGCCAAGAATTCAACGCCTTCAAGCTTTCTTGCTTCATCAGCGAATACATTAATAAATTCTGCGCCGATAATCTTTCTCTTCTTTTCGGGCTCTGCTACACCTGCAAGAAGGTCAAGAAAACGGTCGGTAGCATCAACATAAATGAGATTAGCGTCAAGCTCTTTGCCGAAAACTTCAATAACATTTTCGCTTTCGTTCTTTCTCATAAGTCCGTGGTTAACGTGAACACAAACTAACTGTTTGCCGATTGCCTTGATAAGAAGTGCAGCAACAACTGATGAGTCAACACCGCCTGAAAGTGCTAAAAGAACTTTCTTGTCGCCAACCTGCTCGCGAACAGCCTTTATCTGTTCGTCGATAAACGCATCAGCAAGTGCTTTGGTGGTAATTCTTTCCATTGATTCGGGTCTAACATTGCTATCCATTTTGAATTCCTCCATTTATATTAAATTAGTCTGTGTAGTTATCGAAATATCCCTGAACAAGAATGATGGGAGTACCCTTGTCACCTGAACCGCTTGTAAGGTCGCAAAGTGAACCGATAAGGTCAGTAAGCTGACGGGGAGTAGTACCCTGTGAAGCCATATTGCCAACAAGGTTGTCCTGCTTAGCCTTAATGCTCTTTGAGATAGCCTCTTTAAGCTCAGCACCTGAAAGACCTTTGAAATCGTTGTCAGCAAGATATTTAAGCTTTAATTCATTTGGAGTACCGATAAGACCCGCTGTGTGGGCAGGAGAAACAACCGGGTCAGCAAGCTCCCAAATTTTACCCTGTGGGTCCTTGAATGCGCCATCGCCGTATACCATAACTTCAACATGCTTGCCTGTTTTCTTAAGAATTTCAGCCTGAATATCCTCAACAAGTCCCTGACAATCTCTCGGGAAAAGCTTAACTGTGTCTTCAGTTGATTTGTTTGAGCCTAAAAGACCGTATTTTTCGTTATATCCGCTGCCGTTTACTGAAGAAGTGAGAATATCGTCCATACCGCAAACAACCTTAGCACCTGCAGCCTTGAGAATTCTCTTTGTTCTTGCTCTTGTGTGAATGTCGCAAGTGAGAACACAGTCAGTGTAGTTGAGAATTGTTTTTGGCTGATTTGCGAAAACGATTTCAACCTCTGCACCTGCTTCTTTGATAATGCCTGCATAGTAATCAACATAGTCAACGCCTGTGAATTCGTGCTTGTTCTCGCCAAAAAGCTCTCTGTATTTTTCAAGTGAAAGAACGTCTGAATAGGGGTTAACCCCTGCCTCGTCAAGCTGGTCAAGAGTAACTAAAGAGTTACCAACCTCGTCACTTGGGTAGCTGAGCATAAGAACAACCTTTTTAGCACCTTTAGCAATACCGCGAAGGCAGATTGCGAAACGGTTTCTTGACAAAATCGGGAAAATAACACCGATTGTCTCACCGCCGAGCTTTGCCTTAACATCAGCAGCAATATCATCAACTGATGCATAGTTACCCTGTGCGCGTGCTACGATTGACTCTGTAAGAGAAATAACATCTCTGTCGCGGAGCTGGAATCCTTCGCTTTCAGCTGCTTCAAGTACGCTTGTTACTGCGATTTCGCAAAGGTCATCGCCCTGACGAATAATGGGGCAACGAATACCTCTTGAAACAGTACCGACTTTTCTTTCCATATAAATCTCTCCAATATAAATAATTTAAACTCCTCTTTAAGCGTTTAAGCCTGAGGGGGAAATTTACATAACATATTATGCGGGCAGAAAAACACCACAATTACCGCATAGTAAAAATCACTGGAATATTATATAATACACACCTTGTCAAAGTCAACGGTAAGTCGTCAAAAAACTTCAAATTCACCGCCAAAATTTGCCCTAAAAATCAAGTTAAATTTTGTGCAATTTTTTGATGAATTTTCAAAAAAATTGACACGCGATTTCATTGACTTTTAATACATATAATAGTATAATTAATTAAATATATTCGCATAGTATGGCTAATTTTGCAATTTTTTTAAAATTTGCATACTTAAAGCTTTTTTAGGAGAATTCAAATGTACCGTTATTTCAAACGATTCTGTGATGTAGTTATATCTCTTATCGGGTTAGTGATTGCTTCGCCAATCCTTTTAATCGTGGCGATTCTTGTAAAAGCAACTTCACCCGGTCCTGCAATTTTTGTACAACAACGCGTTGGTAAAGACGGAAAAGTATATGATATGTACAAGTTCCGTTCTATGTGTGTTGGTGCCGAGCAACAAGAGGGCGGAGTTTATTGCACAAAAGATGATGTCCGTGTAACAAAGGTCGGTAAGGTTATCAGAGCAACCAGTATTGATGAGTTGCCTCAACTAGTTAACATTTTAAAAGGTGAAATGTCACTGATAGGACCTCGCCCTGTTCTTACATATTATCCCAAAGAATGGGAGGAATATACTCAAGAGGAGTTAAAGAGGTTTGATGTTCTTCCCGGAGTTACCGGCTGGGCAGCGGTACATGGCAGAAAAACCAATACTATTGAAGCAAGATTTGCCTATGACAACTATTATGTTGAAAATATGTCGCTGTGGCTTGATATAAAAATCCTTTTTATGACAATCAAGTCTGTGCTGACAAATGAGGGCAATGAGGATGACGGTTCAGCGGTTGTAGAAACCGAGAAAACAACAACGAGGGAATAGCTATGCAGAAGGTACAGATTAAGAAAACCGATTTAGAAGTTTCTGCTCTTTGTATGGGCGGATGTCCACTCGGCGGATACGGCTGGGGCGATGTTTCAAGACAAGAATTGATAGATGCCGTTCGCGTTGCATTGGATAACGGTATTAATTTCTTTGATACTGCCGACACTTATGGTCTTGGTGAAAGTGAAAGAACTCTGGCTGAGGCTTTGGGCGCAGATACTTATAAGGCTGTTATTACAACAAAGTTTGGTGTAAGAATTGAAAACGGAAAAACTTTTTATGATAACAGCAGAGAATACATATTTAAAGCAGTTGAAGAAAGTCTAAAAAGGTTAAACAGAGATTACATTGACTTATATCAGGTGCATTACAGAGATGGCAAAACACCTCTTGCCGATGTTGCAGAAAGTCTTGAAATATTAAAACAACAAGGGAAAATCAGATATTACGGCTTATCCAATATTCATAAGGAAGACGCTGAAGAATTAAAACAGTTCAGTACAAATCCGTTTGTTTCGTTCCAGGATGAATACAGTCTTGCTTGCCGTAAGAATGAAGAAGATATGTTTGGTTTCCGCGATGAGTTCCAGATGACTCCTTTTACTTGGGGAAGCTTAGGACAAGGTATTCTCAGCGGTAAGTATGATAAAAATTGTAAGTTTGATTCAAATGACCGTCGTTCAAGAGAGATTTATGTGAATTTCCATGGCGAAAAGCTTTTGAAAAATCTTGAGATTGTTGAAGTTCTCAAACAAATAGCTGTTCAGACGGGAAAATCAGTTTCATCAGTTGCTATTCGTTGGATTTTAGATTATTTGAAAGACTCTGTTGTTATTGTAGGTGCTAAATCACCGAAACAGGTTTTACAGAATGCAGAGTCACTAAGTTTTACATTAAATGATGAACAAGTTAGTCAATTAGATGAAATATCGAAGGAGTAATGAAATGAGAAGTGAACAATTGGCGTGGCTCATCAGACGCCACGGTATTGAAATGACGCATATTTCACACGGAAGTCACATTGGTTCAATTTTATCTGTTGCAGATGTTGTAGCCGTTCTTTATAACGATGTTGCAAATATTACACCTGAAAATCTTAAGGATGAAAACCGTGACAGAGTGGTTTTGAGTAAAGGTCATGCAGGTGCTGCTATTTATGCCGCATTGGCAGAAAAAGGCTTTTTCCAAGTTGAAGAGCTTAAAACACATTATGCAGATGGCAGTCGTCTTTCGGGTCATGTTTCTCATAAGGGTATACCCGGTGTTGAAATTTCAACGGGCTCTTTGGGTCACGGTGCTTGTATCGCTTGCGGAATAGCCTTGAATGCAAAAATTGATAATAAACCATATTACACTTATGCAATCGTTGGTGACGGTGAGTGTGATGAGGGCTCGATTTGGGAAATGGCTTTGTTTGCTAACCATTTTAAGCTTAATCAGTTTGTTGTGATTGTTGACCATAATAAGATGCAGAGCCTTGACTTCTGCGAAAATACATTATCGCTTTCGCCATTCGCAAAAAAATGGGAGGCATTCGGCTGGAATGTGTTTGATATAGACGGACACAACCACGATGAAATCCGTAAAGCACTCAATGACGCAAAACTCTCAAACGACAAGCCTACTGTGATTATTGCAAACACAGTAAAAGGCAAGGGTGTTTCATTTATGGAAAGTGATATTCTCTGGCACTATCGTTTCCCACACGAAGGTGAAGAATATGACGGCGCTTTGAAAGAATTACACGCTTCAATGCCTGAAGGTGTCGTTGACCCCTATTGTAAGGAGGAAATCAAATGAGAGATACATTTGTAAAAACCTTGCTTGAGATAGCTAAAAAAGATAAAAATGTCTATATTGTTACGGGCGACCTTGGATTTGGTGTTTTAAAGCCTTTTTGGGATGAATTGCCCGACCAGATTATAAATGCAGGTATTGCCGAACAGAATATGACTTCAATTGCAGCAGGTCTTGCGTTGCAGGGTAAGATTGTTTATACATATTCAATTGGTAACTTCCCAACACTTCGTTGTATTGAACAAATCCGTAATGACTGTGCTTATCACGATGCGAATGTTAAAGTTGTTTGTGTCGGTGGCGGATTTGTTTACGGTTCACTTGGTATGAGCCATCACGCAACAGAAGATATTGCTATGATGCGCTCACTTCCCAATGTTACAGTAGTGGCTCCCGGCGACTTGGTTGAGGCTGCTTGTGCAACAAAAGCTATTTATGAAACTCCCGGTACTTGTTATTTAAGATTGGGCAGGGGCGGAGAGAAACAAATTCACGAAAGTATTGAAAACTTTGAAATAGGTAAAGCAATTAAGATACAAGACGGTAAAAATGTTGCGTTGTTCTCAACCGGAGCAATTTTTGATGAGGTTGATGAGGCTTGCAAGTCTTTGGAAAAAGAAGGTATTGTTCCTACCGTTTACACATTCCCAACGGTTAAACCTATTGATAAAGAAACTATATTACAGTGTGCAGAAACACACCGAACAATAATTACCATTGAAGAACACAACTTAAGCGGAGGCTTTGGCTCAGCAGTTGCAGAGGTTCTTGCTGAAACTGATGTAACTAAAGCTAAACTCGTCAGAGTTGCTTTGGACGACAGATATTCTTCAATTGTAGGTAGCCAGAAGTATTTAAGAAAACAGTATTTTATAGATGCTAAGGCTATTATTGAAAAAGTGAAAGAAAATTATTAATTTTATAAATAACTAATCGCATAAGTGATAGAAAGAGTGATTTTTATGTTTACAAATCTCTATGAAAAAATTGTTAATGGTGAAGAAAAAATTTCCCTTGTAGGTCTTGGCTATGTTGGTATGCCAATTGCAGTTGCTTTCTCAAAGAAAGTAAAGGTTGTTGGTTTTGACCTTAATGCCAAGAAAATTGAACTTTACAAAAATGGTGTTGACCCTACAAACGAAGTTGGTGATGACGCTATTAAAGCCTGCACAGTAGAATTCACTGCTGACGAAACAAAGCTTCGCGAAGCAAAGTTCCACATCGTTGCAGTTCCTACACCTGTAAATGACGACCATACCCCTGACCTTACACCTGTTGAGGGTGCATCAGCAATTGTGGGACGCAATCTTACAAAGGGTTCAATCGTTGTTTATGAGTCAACAGTTTATCCCGGTGTTACAGAAGATATCTGCATTCCGATTCTTGAAAAGGAATCAGGTCTTAAATGTGGCGTAGATTTCAAAATCGGTTATTCACCCGAAAGAATCAACCCGGGCGATAAGGTTCACCGCCTTGAAACAATCGTAAAAATCGTTTCAGGTATGGACGAAGAGTCACTTGACCAGATTGCAAAGGTTTACGAGCTTGTTGTTGAAGCAGGAGTTCACCGTGCAGAAAGCATTAAGGTTGCTGAAGCAGCAAAGGTTATTGAAAATAGCCAGCGCGATATCAACATTGCATTTATGAACGAGCTTTCAATCATCTTCAATAAGATGGGCATTGATACTCAGTCGGTTCTTAAAGCAGCAGGTACAAAGTGGAATTTCCTTAAGTTCTACCCCGGACTTGTTGGCGGTCACTGCATTGGTGTTGACCCATACTATCTTACATATAAGGCAGAGCAGCTCGGTTATCACAGCCAGATTATTCTCTCAGGACGCCGTATTAATGACGATATGGGTAAATATGTTGCTGAAAGTGTAGTTAAAAATCTTATTAAAGCTGATGTGGCAATTAAAAAGGCAAAGGTTGCAATTCTCGGCTTTACATTCAAAGAGAACTGCCCCGATACAAGAAATACAAAGATTATCGATATCTATAATGAACTTAAAGAATATGGCATTACCGCAACAGTTGCTGACCCTGCAGCAGACGCTGATGAGGCAAAGCACCTTTACGGTATGGAATTTGTTGATATGAATACAATCAAGGACTGCGACGCAGTTATCCTTGCAGTTGCTCACGAGCAGTTTAAGGATTTGACACAGGCTGACTTTGACAAGATGTTCAAAGCAGGTGATAATAGCACAAAAGTGCTCGCTGATATTAAGGGACTTCTTAACCGTAAAGAATACGAAGCAGCAGGTTATAGCTACTGGAGATTATAATTATGGGTTATAAGCATTTGAAATTCCCCGAGAATTCAGTGTTTCTCGTGACGGGGGCTGCTGGTTTTATCGGCTCAAATCTTTGTGAGGCAATACTTAATATGGGTTATAAGGTAAAGGCTCTTGATGACCTTTCAACAGGTAAGCAAGAGAATATTGATATGTTCCTTGATAACCCAAACTATACATTTATAAAAGGTGATATTAAAGACCTTGATACTTGTATGAAGGCTTGTGAGGGTGTTGATTTCGTTCTCAATCAGGCTGCTTGGGGTAGCGTTCCCCGTTCAATTGAAATGCCCTTGTTCTATTGCAAGAACAATATTGAGGGCACTCTCAATATGATGGAGGCTGCTCGACAGAACGGTGTTAAAAAGTTTGTGTATGCATCAAGTTCATCAGTTTATGGTGATGAGCCAAATCTTCCCAAATATGAGGGCAGAGAGGGTAATCTTCTTTCTCCTTATGCACTCACAAAGCGTTGTGATGAAGAATGGGGAAAGCTGTACACAAAGCTTTACGGGCTTGATACATACGGAATGAGATATTTCAATGTGTTTGGTCGCCGTCAGGACCCATATGGTGCATATGCCGCTGTTATCCCGAAATTCTTAAAGCAGCTGCTTAACGGTGAAACACCCACCATCAATGGTGACGGCAAGCAGAGTCGTGACTTTACTTATATTGATAATGTAATCGAGGCAAATCTTAAGGCTTGTCTTGCTCCAAGTGAGGCGGCAGGTGAGGCATATAATATCGCTTATGGCGGTCGTGAATACTTAATCGATATCTACTATGGTCTCACAAAGGCTCTCGGTGTAGATGTTGAGCCAAACTTCGGTCCCGACCGTAAGGGCGATATCAAACATAGTAATGCCGATATCTCAAAGGCTCGCCGACTTTTAGGCTATGACCCTGACTACAGCTTTCAGGACGGCATCAAGCTTGCAATAGAGTGGTACAAAGAGAATTTATAGTGCATAATTTTTGAAATTTGCGACTTTCGGTATTAGAATTAAATGAGGTAATATAATGGCTAAAAAGATATGTTTTATAACAACTGTTTCTATGACTGTTGACCAGTTTATACGATTCTCATTTGAGGAGTTTCGTAACGACGGATATGAAATATCTCTTATTTGTGATATGGACGATAGTTTTATAGATTCTTTGCCTGATTATGTTAACCCAATACCTGTTAAAATGGGCAGAGGAATCAGATTTCAAGATGTTTTCAGAGCCATTTCTCAGATGTATTCTGTTTTTAAACGAGAAAAGTTTGATATAGTACAGTATTCAACTCCCAACGCAAGCTTTTATGCTTCTATCGCTTCGTGGCTTGCAAGAGTGCCGATTAGATTGTATTGCCAATGGGGTTTGGTTTTTCAAGGCTTTACGGGGTTGAAAAGAAAAATATTTGAAATGATAGAAAGACTTGTTTGCTTTTTATCCACAGATATTCAACCAGATAGTAAAGGTAACTTGGATTTGTGCAGAAGCCTAAATTTTTATAGTGAAAAGAAATCACGCGTTGTGTGGAACGGAAGCGCAAATGGTATTTCTTTATCCAAGTTTTCTATTGAGAATAAAGAAAACTACGCTCAGTTAATTCGTCAAAAGTATAATATTTCAGAAGATACTTTTGTGGTTGGTTATGTGGGCCGTGTAGGTAAAGAAAAAGGCTTTGAAGAATTAATGCAGATGTTTGAAATGTTAACAAAAAAGCATTCGGACATTGTGTTGTTATATGTGGGGCCTAACGAAAAGCCCGAAACAGTATCAAAACAGGCATTAGATTTTTTTGATAGCTGTGACAAGATAATTTACACCGGTGGCTGGGTTGATGATACTGAAAAATATTATGCCGCTATGGATGTTTTTGTATTTCCTACATATCACGAGGGCTTCGGCAGTGTTACTATAGAGGCAGAAGCAATGGGCGTTCCGGTTGTAGTAACTGATGTTCCGGGACCGCAGGATGCTATGTTAGATGGTATTACAGGATATAAGGTTCCCGCTAAAAATGCAGAGGCTCTTGCAGAAAAAGTCTCTTTGCTTATTGAAGATAAAAATCTTTGCAAGAAAATGGGTGCTGAAGCAAGAAAGTTTGTTGTAGAGAATTTTGATGATAAAATATTGCTTAAAAAAATCCTCGAAAACAGAAATCAGTTACTTCAAAGGAAAAACAATAAATGAAAATATTACTTATTGGAAAAAACAGTTATATAGGTGAACATATAAAAAGCTATTTAGCTGGTTTTAATCATCAGGTTGACGAGTTCGATATCGAACACGAAAACTTAAATAAAGAAATCTTTTTGGGATATGATAGTGTCATTCATCTGGCAGCCATTGTTCACAGAAAAGATATTACCGATTATTCTGTCTATAAAAAGGTAAATGTTGATTTGGCTGTATCCACCGCTTCCCTTGCAAAAGAAGCAGGAGTAAAGCAGTTTGTGTTTTTCAGCACAATGGCAGTTTATAAAGGTGGAAAAAGCTTAAACGGAAATATAGTTGATTCAAAAACAGAATGTGTGCCTGACTCTTTCTATGGAAAAAGCAAATTAGAGGCTGAACAGGCATTGAAAGAATTTGAGTCCGAAGATTTCAAAATCGCATATATCCGTCCTGCGAATGTGTATGGCAAGGATTGTAAAGGTGCATACATATCTACTTTCAAAAAAATAGTGAAGCTACTTCCGGTTATTCCGATGGCTTATGAGGATGTTAAGCAGGGTATGCTCTATATTGATAATCTTTGTGAACTTGTAAAGCTTGTTGTGGAAAAAAATGGCGAAGGCATTTTCCCCGCACAGGATAATCCTGCGGTTTCTTCCGTTGAAATTATGGTAGCAATGTCAAATGCTCTTACTTTAAATAAAAAAAGTTCAAAGCTTTTTGGATTACCCTTCAAAGTGTTGAAGATAGGATTAGTAAACAAGCTTTATGGCGGAATTGCGTACGCAGAGGACTATGCCCAAACAGATTTAGGCAATTACAGTCTGTTTGATTTTGAAGAGTCAATGAAAAAAACTTTATTATAATTTTCAGGTGAAAATATGAATTCAGAAGTACTATTCAGTATAATTATGCCTGTTTATAATGTCGAAAAATATATTGAACAAAGTGTAAACAGCATTTTATCGCAAGATTATACTAATTATGAATTGATTTTGGTTAATGACGGCTCAACAGATTCTTCTGCTAAGATATGCGATGAATTTTCAAGCAACAATGAAAAGATTGTCGTTATACATAAAGAAAACGGTGGTTTGTCCGACGCCAGAAATAAAGGCATATTACAAGCTAAAGGGAAATATGTAATTTTCATTGATTCTGATGATTTTTGGGACGATAACAGTGCGTTGGAAAAAATCAAATCAATAATTGATGAAAAAAATCCCGATGTTGTAACCTGGCGATATAAAAAATACTTTGAAGATACAAAGCAATATACTGATAGTGTAGGATATGACTATGTTTCGTCTTCTTTTGATGCAAAAACATTCATAGATAGCCAAAATTATAATGTTTCAGCGTGTTGCAAAGCGGTTAAAAGAGAATTAATAGCAAATAATGAATTGTTTTTTGCTTATAATGAGCTGTCAGAGGATATTGAGTGGTCGGCAGAAATACTTGCTTTGACAGAAAATATATCTGCATCCAATCTCAGCTTTTATGTTTATCGTCAGCGTGCGGGCTCAATTTCTCACTCGATAAGCAAAAAAAATATTGTAGACTTAAAAAAACATATAGTAAAAATTAATGAGCTTTGCCAAAAGGCTGAAGATAAGAAAAAGGAAATTCTGTCTTATTATTTAGCACAGGAGTACACAAATGTAATTGTTACTATGTCAGTGTACGCAGATTATAGCGAAGAAATAAATTGGGTAAAAGAAAATAAAAGTATTTTAAACTATGCCTGCTCAAAACGAAGCAGAATTTTAAAGTTAATGATTAATGCTTTGGGGGTAAAACTGTCAATAAAAATTATTGGCTTATTAAGAAAACTATGAAAATATTAACAATATCAAGCACAACTTGGGATAATTCAAATAGCTTTGGTAATACTTTTTCAAACCTTTTCGGCGGAATGGAAAATGTCGAAATATATAACATAGCTTGCAGAAACGGTGTTTCTAATAACAATGTTACTGCAAAAGAAATTCAAATGACCGATAAGTCTGTTTTTAAAAGTATTTTAAAACTTAATTATGACCCTTGTTGGGAAATAGTGCAAAACCAAAATATTGATGAAGTTAATAGCGTAATGTCCGTAAATGCCATAAAAAAGCGTAGAACAATTTCTTTTATTATTCGTGACTTGATTTGGAAAATCGGAAGATGGAAAAAAAGTAAGGTGCTGAATGAATTTTTAAAGCAGCATAAACCGGATGTTGTTTATCTGCCCATATATGCAACACCTTATATGTGTGACATACAACAATATATAATTGATAAATTAAATGTCCCTGTGGTAGGGCACATCTCAGATGATGTATATAATATGCCACCTAACCTGTCGTTTGTCGCTAAAAAGTATCGTAAATACTTGCAAAAGAAGATAACAAAGATTATTAAATCCTGTAAGTATTTAGAGGTATTTGCGCAGAATATGGCAGATGAATATTCAGAACAGTTTGAGGTGCCGTGTTATTTAATCGGTAAAGGCGTAACTGAAGAGGAAATTAACACTATTCCTTTGCACGAACCGAAAAACAAAGATATTTTAAAGATAATATATACTGGTAATATAAGTGCAGAGCGCTTCAGTGTCTTGTCTTCGCTAGGCAAAACAATTGATACTCATTTTAGTAATAAAGCTGTTATTGATATTTATACTCAAACCTATCTTTCAAAAGAGATGGAAGAAGAGTTCGCCTCAATTAATTCTATTGAATTAAAAGGTGCTGTCGATAGCACTGAGGTTAAAAATATTCAGAAATCCGCAGATTTGCTTTTGCATATTGAAGGCTTTTCTGAAAAATCACTTTTTGAAGTTAAAATGTCATTTTCTACTAAAATTATTGACTATATGTTGACAGGCGTTCCGATTTTGGCTATTGGACCTCGTCAGGCAAATTCAATAATGGTTTTAGAAAAAGACAATTTAGCAACAGTCATAACTGATTCTCAGGAAATGCGCGATGTTTTGGAACAACTTTTCAATAAAGAGATAGATGTTGCAGAGCAGAGTGATAACATTGTTTCATTTTTAAAGAGAGAAAGAAATATAAAATTTATTCAAGAAGGTATTTATAACAGACTTAAGGCGTTATAAAGAATATAGTGTATAAGGAAGTATTCGCGTGAACATTTTGCAAATCAACGCAGTTTATGGAATAGGCAGTACCGGAAGAACCACAAAGGAATTGGACGAGTACTTACAATCAAAGGGTCATAATTCTTATGCTGCAGTTACCGAAACTGATACATATAAATCCAATATATATACAATAGGAAATAAGCTTGACAGAAAAGCACACGCTTTTTTATCAAGAGTATTTGGAAAACAGGGTTATTTTTCTGTAATCAGTACAATAAAAACCATAAAATATATTTCTGAATGTAATCCTGATGTTGTTCATTTAAGAAATCTGCACGCAAACTATATTAATATACCTATGCTTTTGAAATATCTGGCAAAAAAAGATATTGCAACAGTAGTAACATTGCACGACTGCTTTTTTTACACAGGAAAATGTACTCATTATACCGTTAAAGGCTGTTATAAATGGCAGACAGGCTGTCATTCTTGCCCAAAGTTAAAAGATGACAATGCAAGCTGGCTTTTCGACCGCACAAAAACCTTGTGGCAGGATAAAAAAAGATATTTTGGCAATATACCGCGTTTGGCGGTAATAGGTGTTTCTGATTGGATAACAGAAGAGGCAAAACATTCGTTGTTCAGTAATGCCAAGATATTACAGAGAATATATAATTGGATTGATTTGTCGGTGTTTTATCCACGCAATGATGAAACAGATAAATATAGTAATTCTGATTCTGAATTTTCAGTTTTGTTTATGAGTGCCGGTTGGGATGTTAATTCCAGCAAATTCAAAGATGTTTTAGCATTATCAGAAATGCTTGGCGATGATGTGAAAATATTGCTGGCGGGAAACGGCTTGGAAGATGTTCAGCTGCCCAATAATATCCGTCCGTTAGGATACATATCCAGCACAGAAGAATTAGCAAAGCTTTATTCTTCAATAGATGTTTATGTGCATATGTCATATGAAGATACCTTTGGAAAGGTTATAGCAGAGGCTTTGGCTTGTGGTACTCCCGCAATAGTGTATAACAGCACTGCACTTCCGGAGCTTGTGTCCGACGGATGTGGTTATGTTGTTCCTAAAGGAGATATTTCCAAAGTATATGACTGTATACTTGAAATCCAAAAAAACGGAAAAGACGCATACAGTCAGGCATGTATTAATAAGGTTGTTAATAATTTTTCAAAAGAATTATGTGTACAGGAGTATATGAATCTTTATGAAGAATTAATAAATATGTAATGGGGAAAGAAATATGATTTATGTTTTGCTTGCGATTTTTATTTCTGCAGTAGCATACTATGTTGTATTTAAAAATAATTATATTCGACAGAAATATACCAATGTATTAAATGCCATTTTTCTTTTTGTAATCTCTGCTGCTAAATCTATTGATGAATCACCGGTAGATGATTTGATAAACTATAAGAATATCTTTTTAGAATCAGGCTCAATGGAATACGATTACATTATGGAATTGGGTAAACGCGGCGACTTAAAAGACCCGATTTTCTCTGTGGTGGCAAAGTTTTTCAATAGTATTGGTTTCTCGGTTGAAGCCTGGATGGGAATGATAGCTTTACTGTTTGCAGTATGTTTTTGTTATTTTGTGTTTAAGAATTCCAAAAATGTATGGATGAGTATGCTGATTTTGATTTCTTTGCATTTCAGCTTTACATTAACAGGATTGCGTCAGACTATGGCTTTGGCATTTGTATGTTTGGCATTTAATTGCATACTGCAGAAAAAACCTGTAAAATTCTTAGTTTTTGTAGTTATTGCTATAATGTTCCATTCATCTGCAATATTGTTTTTACCTGCCTATTTAATTGCAAAGCAAAAAGTAGGTCTTAAACAGTTTTTGTATATAACCATAGTATTCTTTGTTGCGAACTTCTCACCGGATACATTCAGAAATTTAATTGAAACGCTGGCTTGGACTGAGCAGGTTTCAGAATATGCTGACAGAACTGTTTCACTTTCGTGGAGTGGATTTATCATCGAGTTTGCTATTTTAATATTCTGTTTGTTTATCAGAAACAATCATCTGAAAAATCCGGAATTGCATTCAATTGATATGTTAATAAACTGTCTTATAGTAAGTATTTGCTTCTTGGCGTTGTCAACAGTTGTTGCCGAGGCATTCCGTCTTTCTTTGTATTACAGCATCGGTTCAGCTGTGCTTATTCCAAATGTGATTGCTCTTGAGAAAAATAAAGAGAAAAGAATGTGGGAAATGCTGATATCACTGGTGTTTATCCTGTATATTTTCTGGAGTTCGGCATATTCGCATTTTGTATTCTTTTAATTAGGTGTGAGAATAAATGTTTAAAGAAAAACTGAAATTAGGTGTTTATAATATCGGAATAATTGAAAATTCCGCAGAGGATATTATCAAATCCGATAGTGATGTGAAAATTCGTTGGATGAAGCATAAATATAAAGACCGCTTTTTTGCCGACCCGTTTTTATATGCAGTTGATGAATCCCATTATTACATATTAGTAGAAGAATTTCCATTTTATACAAACAAAGGTGTTATTTCTTTGCTTACAGTCAGCCGCAAAAGTATGAAGTTGATAAGCAAAAAGACTGTTATAGAAGAAGATGTGCATTTGTCTTATCCCTTTGTATACCATGGTGAGATTATTCCCGAGTCTTTCAGATGTGATAAAGTCAATTCGTATAAGCTGGATAAAAATAATGATATTACTTCTAAAAAAACAATCTTTAATAAAGGTCTTATAGACCAGACTATTCTTGAATTTGACGGCAAAGAGTGGATGTTTGCAACAGATGCCGACAATAAGCTTTGCGGATTAAAGATATTCTATCGTGAAATCGGTACAGATGAATGGAAAGAGCATAAGAACAATCCCGTGAAGAGCGATGTCACAAATTCACGCCCCGGAGGGAATTTCTTTGAAATAGACGGTAAAATATACCGACCTGTTCAGGATTCCGAAAAATTGTACGGTCATAGAATCAGAATAATGGAGCTTTTAAAGTTATCTGAAACTGAATTTGAAGAAAAAGAAGTTAAGATGATTTCTTCTGAGGGTAATAAACCCTATGATTTAGGATTTCATACCTTTAATTCTGAAGACGGCTTTGTGGTGGTTGACGGATACAGAGAGTACAGTAGTTTAATAGTAAAACCGCTTTGCTTAAAATTACCACGATTAATGAGATTTTTGGGTGAAAAAGTATGCAAATAAAAACATTGGATTGTTTTAAACTGCCCGAAGGATTAAGAATACCTTTTTTCAGCGGTAGAATTTATAATTATATATCTAAACTTGAAAGACAGTACATAAAAAATTTGTCTGTTAACGGTCTTTCGCTCAATGATACTCCCCGCGACGAAAAGATTGTTGTTTCACTTACAAGCTTTCCCGCGAGAATTGATTGTGTTGGGTATTCCATTAAATCCCTGTTTAATCAGACGGTAAAACCTGATAGAATTATTCTGTGGTTGGCAACTGAGCAGTTTGAAAATCAAGAATTGCCCGAGCTTTTAGAGACTCTTAAAAGCAAAGGACTTGAAATCAGATTTTGCGAAGATTTAAAATCACATAAAAAATATCACTATGCCCTTAAAGAGCAAAAACCCGATGAACTTATAATAACCTATGATGATGATTTAATTTATCCCGAAAATTCAATAGAAAGATTGGTAAAATTACATCAAAAGTATCCGGAATGTGTAATTACTAATCGCGCGCAAGCAGCAGCGATTGAAAACGGAGAGTTTTTGCCTTATTCTAAGTGGAAGGTGCGTTCACCCATAGGTGTAAAGCAACCCTCCTCGGTTTTGTTCCCTTCAACAGGCGGTGGGGCTTTGTACCCATATAACGCTGTTAATGAAGAAGCGTTTAATGTTGAAAAGATGAAAGAGATTGCTTTTTCTGCCGACGATTTATGGATGCGTTTTATGAGTGCTTTAAACGGAACGCAAATTGTAAAAACTGTTAAAAATCATAAAACATTTACTGTAATTGACGGCTCACAAACCGAGAGCTTGCAGGTTGAAAACTGCATCGGCGGTGCAAACGATAAAGCTTTAAGCTTATTAAAGCAAAATTATCCACAGGCATTTAATAATATTTTTGGTGATGGAAAGGAAAACTGAAGCAATGTTGCTAAGTATTATTATTCCGGTATATAAATCAGAAGCTACGCTTTGTCAATGTGTTGACAGCGTATTATCTGAAGCACCGGCAGACAGCGAAATAATTTTAGTTGATGACGGCTCACCGGATAATTGCCCCCAGATGTGCGATGAATATACGGCTAAAGATTTGCGTGTTCGAGTAATTCATCAACAAAACAGCGGTGCATCTGTTGCAAGAAATACCGGATTAAAAGAAGCAACAGGCGATTATGTTTTCTTTTTAGATAGTGATGACTATCTTACTGAAGGTTATTTCAATAAACTTTTATCTCATAATGCTGATTTGGTGTTGGGAAATTTTGTGGCTTTCTATAGTGATGGTAGTCCTGATTTTTCTATAGATGTATCTTGCACACAGACTCAATATGATTTACACGGATTTTTAAATCATTTCCATATTTTCTTTCCCACACTCTTTAACTTCCCTTGGGGTAAGCTTTATAAACGAGATATTATTTTAAATAATAATATTCATTTTGATTCGAGCATTGCGATTAACGAAGATTTGCTGTTCAATTTGGCTTATTATTCTAATTGTAAGAATATTGCATTTGAAAAAGATGCTCTGGTTATGTACAGACAGGCAGCCACTTCTTTATCAAAACGATATTATCCGCAATTGTTTGATTGGTATCTCAAAGGTTATACACAAATTCGTGAATTTTTGGTTGCTGAGAAAGCATATACCGCTGAAAATGAGAGCTATTTTTATAAGCGTCTTTTTGGCAATATTATGGAATGTGTTACCGGCTCTATGTTGGCAAATGCCAATGAACGAAATGAATGCCTGAGAGCTATTTGTAACAATCAAATGGTTCAATCTGCATTAGACTACAATGATTCATTGACTTTTAAAATGATAGTCTTATCAATGAAAAGTAAGAATATACCATTCGTGGTATTTAGCACAAAAATGTATTTGTTGTTGTTAAAACTAAAAAAAGCAATAAGGGGACTTTTAAAATGAGTATTGCAACAAAAATAAAAAATCGTACAAAATGGCTTTTGTCATATCCGAACCACTGGTTCTATAAAACTTTTTATCCAAAGCCGATTGTAAAAAACATTGAAGAAACACTTAGAGTGATTATTGCTAATAACCCATCTGTTTCTCGTTATGGAGATGGAGAGTTAGATATTATGGTTGGCAAAGATATTCCATTTCAAAAATATGATAAGCGTCTTGCAGATAAAATGCAGGCAATTCTTCAGACTGAAGAAGATGATTTTTTAGTATGCTTGCATGATATTTTTGATGATTATTCTTATTTGACTGAAAAAGCTCAAGAATATTTTGATAATCATGTGCGAAATACTCGTCATTTATGGTATAAGCGTTTAAAACCACAAAAGACATATTATTGTACCCAGATTACTCGTCCTTATATGGGACTAAAAGATAAATCAAAATCTCCCTTATATTTTAGCTTGTTAAAGCAAATTTGGCAGGATAGAAATATCATTATGGTAGAGGGTGAAAAAAGTCGTCTTGGAATTGGAAATGACTTATTTGATTCTGCTAAAAGTATTCGACGAATTCTCTGCCCTGCCAAAGATGCCTTTACTTATTATGATGAAATCATTAAGGAAGTAGAAAAGAACGAAAAAGATGCGTTGATTTTATTGGCTTTAGGACCTACAGCTACAGCAATGGCATATGATTTACATAAAAAAGGTTATCAGTCTATTGACCTTGGGCATGTGGACATAGAATATGAATGGTTTTTAATGGGGGCAACTGAAAAAGTGCCTGTAAAAAACAAATATACAAATGAGGCAATCGGAGGTACTGAAGTTTCGGATATTAACGATACTTTATATTCGTCTCAGATTATTGCCCGTATAGGTTGTTAACTATTTTTTAGAATGGAGAAATAATATGAAAGCAGTTTTATATTTTCATGGTGGAAGCGGAAATCACGGTTGTGAAGCATTGGTACGCACGATTACATCTTTATTAAACTTTGAGGAAGAAGTAATTGTTTGCTCACACGACCCGAACGAAGACCGTTATTATACGCCTGACCGTAAAGACATAGAGTTTATTGAAAGCGGAGTGATTCTGCCACTTAAACATCCCATCGGCTTTCTTGCTGCTTGTAAAAGCAAATTTTTACACCAACCTTTGTCTTGGGTAAAACCGGCTTATCGTAAATTGTTATCTTTGGCAGATAGAAACACAGTTGCATATTCAATCGGCGGTGATAACTATTGTTATGATGGTAAACCTGATGTTTTAGCATTACTGAATAAAGAACTCAATAAACGCGGTGCAAAAACCGTTTTATACGGTTGCTCAGTTGAGCCCGATTTGTTAAAAGACCCCGCTGTAGTGGAAGATATGTCCAGATATTCTTTAATTACGGTAAGAGAGTCAATTACATATAACGCAATGAAAGAAGCAGGAGTTAAAACAGATATTATGTTAGTTCCTGACTCTGCATTCATACTTCCTAAAAATGAATGTGTCTTACCAGAAGGTTTTGTAAAGGGTAACACTATTGGTATCAACATAAGTCCTATGATTTTGAATTTTGGCAGTGAAAAATTATTTGAAGCATATTGTAAAATGGTAGAACACATTATAAATACCACAGATTTGCAAGTTGCTTTGATACCTCATGTTGTTTGGCATGATAATAACGACAGATTACCCATACAGAAAATCTATGATATATTCAAAGATACAGGCAGAGTTGTAAAAATTGAAGATTGCAATGCAACTCAGTTGAAATGGTATATTTCTCAATGCAGAATGTTCATCGGTGCAAGAACACACTCTACTATTGCTGCTTATTCTACTTGTGTACCAACATTGGTAATTGGTTATTCGGTAAAGAGCCGTGGTATAGCAAGGGATTTGTTTGGTACGGAAGAGAATTATGTTATTAATTCTGATTCGGTTACTTCTGAATCAGATTTAATTGCAGGATTCGATTGGCTAATGAATTTAACATCCAGCATGAAACTGCGGGCACCGGGGTATGAACCCATATCGGCTCCTTTACGCTTGATACCGCCATAGGTGTTCACGTCGGGATCCCAGCTGGAATACTTGGTCCATACCCAGAG
>JAZNYY010000039.1:0-5975 GCA_045594645.1 Candidatus Fimenecus sp. | reverse complement strand
CCACAGATAAATCATCACTATCTTTTATATTCAATTTGTTAATTAATACATTTGAATTAGGATAACAATATTCACTATCCCATTCATAATCATAACTATAATTTTTCATAATTATAACACCGTGTGCTTTTTTAAAAGATTAGATATAATTTTATTTAACTCGTCGGGATTATTCAAGCATACTTCAATACGATTTCTATCTTCATTAGTTAATGGCATTCCTTCCATCGCCATTGAACTGTCAACCTCTTTAACAATACGGTCAATATCACTCATAAAAAGCACCTCTTTTCTATTGATATTATACCATATAACAATAGATATATCAACATAAAAATCTTATGAAATATCTTATCTGATTACTTGGTTTTACTATGGTTACTTGACATAAAAGCAACTTATGGATAAAATATGGTTATAATTAGATTTTTGAGAGGAGTTGCGGATGTGAAAAGACCTTTTGCGGTAATTGGCTTTTCAATGCTTTTGTCAACTCTGATTTTTTACAATGTTTCTTTCAAAGCATCTGTTGCTCTCACAATCGGGGCAACGGTTATTTTTTGCTTATTTTTGTCCTTTAAGGCTTTGCGCAAAAACAAATTTGTTCTGTTCTCACTTGCAGCAATTATTGTTTTTTCGTTATCCTTTTTATTTTGTCAGTTTCAATACGCAACCGCTGAAAAGAATATGAGTGAACCCGTTGAAATCCGTGGGGTTGTGTGCCAGACTCCCACGCACTCCGATTATACACATACATATATAATTAAACTTGAAAATAAGAATTACAAAGTGCGTTATGTGACAGAGGATAACCAATTTTTCTCAGAGGGTACAGTTGTGAGCGGAACAGTAAAAAGAGAACCCACCGAATATATTGAAAATGATTTTCTTGACTCGTCACTTGCATCAAAGGTTTACTTCACATTTTTTGAAACAGAGGATTTTCGGCTTAGGCGAACGGGCGAAACGAGTTTTATTTATAAAACCTTGGGCGAAATAAAGAATTCATTTGCAAATCTTACTTATTCATATATCCCAAGCGAAAATGGCGGAATAGCCAATGCAATGGTAATTGGTGACCGCTCAGGAATAGAAAAATCCACAACCGAACAATTCAACTACGCAGGCTCGTCACATCTTCTTGTTGTGTCGGGTTTTCATTTAAGCTTATGGGCATTTGGTGTAATAAGATTATTGAATAAAAGTTCAATTCTGAGGAGATATTCAGTGCTCATATCCCTTGCTGTATTACTTTTTTATTCGGCACTTACGGGATTTTCGGTTTCGGTTATCCGCGCGGGTGCAATGGTGGGTACAGTAATCATCGCAAAAGCTTTTCGTAGGGATGCTGACAGCTTAAACTCCATCGGCATAGGTGTTACAGGAATAATGCTTGTAAATCCCTTTGCGGCATATTCGGTATCGCTTTGGTTTACGGTTCTTTCAACCGTTGGGATTTTAGTTCTTCAAAAACCACTCGAAAATTGGATTTTCTCAACTTCTGTCGGTAAAAGATTAATCAACTTTTCTTTTTTCAGATTTTTAATTTCTTCTTCAACCGTTTCTATAAGTGCGACCATTTGCACCCTGCCTGTTTTTATCATTAAATTTGAATTTTTGCCTTGGGCTTCAATTCTTTCAAATATTCTTATGGTGGATTCGGCAATGATTGTTATGGTAACAACAGTTTTTGGTGCAGTTTTTCATTGCTTGCATATTTATCCGTTAGCACAGCTTGCATATTGGATTTCAGGTACGCTCAGCGGGTTTCTGCGTTTCTGTGCTGAAAAAATCGGACTCAGCGAGTGGTCAGGACTACCTATGTCAAATATACATTACAAGGAATTTCTTGTCATTGCGGCGGGTTGTGTAATTTTCGCGTATTTTATGCGAAAAAGAATACCGAACATTATAAAATCAACGGCAACGGCTTTGTCGGTTATTTTTATTTTAGTTGCTTTTTCTTCATTGATTTATGATTACAACACGCCCACAGTTGAAATCTGCGAATTCAACTCGCAGCCTATAATTCACATTAATTACAAGGGGGAAAGTGTGATAATCGGTTGCACCGACAAAACAAGCATAAGCTGGCTTAAAGATATTCTTAATCGTCACGGGCAAAAATCCCCTGAGCTTTTAGTGGTCACAGATGTAAACGATTGCACCTTTTCGCAAATTTCAAATTATCAGCAGACCTTTCGCTTTTCAGAGACGGCTTTCTGTGGCGACGGACTTGCTATATATGAAAATGCCGACAAAAATATTAAATCAATTTCTATAGATAAAACTTTTCAAATCGACCTTTCACAATATGAAAATCTTATTGATTTCTCTTATAATGGTAAAAATATTGCCTATATTTACGGCGAAACCGAAGAAAATCCCTTTAAAAATGAAAAAGTATATGATACAATAATTACATATGACGAATTAATAATGCTTGAAGAAAATGAGTACATTAAAGTTCCTTCAGGCGAATTCGTATCGGTGAAATTCTAAACAGGAGAACGACTATGCCTTTACTCAAAGAGTATGACATCAAAAAACAGCTCAAAGAGAATAATATGTCAAACTGCTATCTCTTTTACGGCAGTGAAGATTATTTAAAGCAGTTTTATGTGAATAAAATTTGCGGAAAGTTTGTAACTCCCGGCAGTGAGACCTTCTCTTTGCGTAAATATGACGGTAAAGAAAACACTCTCGACGAAGTGCTTGAGGGTGCTCAGTCCATGCCCTTTATGAGTGAATACTGCGTTGTTATTGCCCGCGATTTTACACTTGATACTTTCGGCAATGACCAGAAAGAACAGCTCTTGGCATATCTTCAAAATCCCGTTGACACCTCAATCGTAATTTTCTGGATGGACAGTATTGAAGTTCAGCCCAAAAATGCAAAATGGAAATGGGTTGTTGACAATTTCACTAAATTCGCCTCTGCAGTTGAGTTTGAGAAACCCGACGGCAGAGAATTGAGAAAAATTATCTGTGCATACGCACGCAAGCAAGGTTGCATTATGAGTGAGAGCGTTGCGTCTTATCTTATTGAGCTTGTGGGCGACAGTCTTAATGTGCTTTTCAACGAGGTGCAAAAGGCTTGCAACTTTGCGGGTCAGGGAAACGAGATTACAAAGGAACATATTGAGGGTACGGCGGTGCGCTCACTTGAGGCAAAGGTTTTTGACCTGTCAAAACTTATACTTTCTCATAATCCTCAAGGTGCACTTGAGCTTTTGCACACACTTATGCTTCAAAAAGCCGAGCCCATTGATATTTTCGGCGTAATTTTAATGTCATTTGTAGATATTTATCGCGTAAAGCAATCGGTGTCTGCCGGTGAAAGCGTAACGCACCCTGCAAAATTTTTCGATTACAGAAACAAAGAATTCCGCCTTAAAAATGCGAACAGATACGCTTCAAAGCTTTCGGACGCACAGCTTCGCGAGTGCTTTGACTGTTTCTCCGAGTCAGACCGCGCACTTAAAAGCACGGCACAAAGCGGTGAACTGATTTTGGAAAAACTCATTGTTCAGATTTCTTTAATTATTGCAAGGTGAAAATATGCTGAAAATCAACGAAGCAGTAATAGTTGAGGGAAAATACGATAAAATAAAGCTGTCGGCAGTTCTTGATACAGTTATCATTGAGACCGACGGCTTTGCCATATTTAAAGATAAAGAAAAACAAAAGCTTATTCGTTTTTTAGCAGAAAAACGAGGAATAATAATTATGACCGATTCTGACTCGGCAGGGTTTAAAATCCGTTCTTTCATAAACGGAATTACCAAAAGTGAAAACATAAAAAATGTTTATATGCCCGATATTTACGGCAAAGAAAAACGCAAAACCGAAGCCTCTAAAGAGGGCAAAATAGGCGTTGAGGGTATGAAAACAGAGGTTATTATGTCCGCACTCTCAAAAGCGGGAGTTCTGTGCACAGAAAACAGTAAAACCGAAAGCCGAGAAATTACCCGAACGGACTTTTTTGAAGACGGCATAAGCGGAAGAGATAACAGTAGTGAAATCCGCAAGGCATTGGCAAGGGAGCTTCAATTACCAGAAAGAATTTCTGCCTCGTCACTTCTTAAAATAATCAACACTTATTTAACTTTCGATGAATATAAAGACGCAGTAAATCGTGTAAAAATGTCACTTTAAATGTGTACAGAATGTAAAATTTAGCAAATACTATTCCTTTTTTCACGGTTTTATGATAAAATTAATTATCCCTATGCGATAAAAAAACAGAGGTATACAAATATGACAAGAGAAAAGATTTTCCCCATTAATGAACCTTTTTATGAAATTCCTCATATAACTACATTCAAAGAAATGATAGACAACAGTGAAAAGCTTTATTCGTCACGCCCCGCATACCGCCTTCGCAATAAAGACGGCGTTTATTATGAAGTGACTTATAAAAAATTCCGTCACGATATTTATTATCTCGGCAACAGCCTCATAAACGACGGTTATTCACGCGCTCATATTGCGGTTGTTGGCGCAAGCTCATATAAATGGGAGGTAACATATTTGGGTGTTACCTGCAGTAATAATGTTATTGTTCCCATTGACAAAGAGCTTATGATTGACAATATGATGGACATTCTCAAAGACTCTGATTCGATTATGCTTTTCGGCGATAAGAAGTTCATTACTGCAATTGAGAAGAGAAAAGACGAACTCCCCGAGGGCTTTAAATTCTGTTGCTTTGATAATATTGATATTGACGGTGTTCTTAAATTTGACGATTATGTTCAAGTCGGCAGAAATATTTATCACGATGGCAATAAAAATCTCTACGGCGTTACTGTTGATAAGGATGCAATCTCTGCAATTCTTTTCACATCAGGCACAACGGGTGTTTCAAAAGGCGTTTGTCTTAGCCAGTATAACATCTGCTTTGATGTTACAAGCGTTTTGGGTGTTGTTAAGGTAAATCCAACTGACAGTTGTCTTTCGGTTTTGCCAATTCACCACACCTATGAATGTACAATCGGATTTTTTGCATTTATAACATCGGGCGCCTGTATTTCATTCTGTCGCGGACTTCGCTATATTGTTCAAGATATGGCAGAGGTTAAACCCACAATCTTTGTAGCAGTACCCTTGATGGTTGAAAAATTCCACGCAAGAATTATGAAGAAAATCAAGGCTAAAAACGCGGGCAGAGTTATTTTCAAGGTTGGTAAATATGCTTCAAAAGCGGGCAGATTTTTAGGCACGAATAAGGTGGGCAGAAGCCTTTTCAACGAGGTTATTCAGACATTCGGCGGTAATCTTCGCCTTATTGTTACGGGCGCTTCTGCAATCGACCCACGCGTTGTTGAAGATTTCATTACAATGGGTGTTGATATTTATATCGGCTACGGTCTTACAGAAACATCACCACTACTCTCTTGCACAAACGATAAGCTTATGCTTACAAACTCTGTCGGCACTCCCATTCCCGGTGTTGAAATGAAAATTCACAATCCCGATGATTTGGGCGTTGGCGAAATCTGGGCAAGAGGTCCTATGGTTATGAAGGGCTATTACAAAAATCCCGAGGCTACCGAGGAGATACTCAAGGACGGCTGGCTCCTTACGGGAGATATGGCTAAGGAGGACGAGGACGGATTTATTTATCTCGTTGACCGAAAGAAAGACGTCATAATAAGCGGCGGAGAAAACCTATATCCCGTTCAGATAGAGGACCACCTTCGTGCCTTTGAAAAAATTAAGGATGCCGCGGTAATAGGTCTTCCCGACAAGCGACTCGGTGAGATCGCGACGGCGATAATCGAGTTAAAGCCGGGAGTCGTATGCTCGGAGAGCGAGATAGACGAGTTCTGTCTCTCACTGCCCAAATACAAGAGACCGAAGAAGATAATTTTTGCCGACGTGCCGAGAAATCCCACGGGCAAAATAGAAAAGCCCAAGCTGAGAGAAAAATATGCAGGCGCAAGGCTGGTTGAAGCGCAGACTACAAGATA
>JAZNYY010000038.1:0-2892 GCA_045594645.1 Candidatus Fimenecus sp. | reverse complement strand
CCATAAGGTTGAATAATCCTTGCCTACCATATTTTCATATCTGTCTTTTATTCTGTCTTTGGCAAGTTCATATTCTCCCATTTTGCAAAGAGCTTCAAGAACATAATATTCCATGTACGGACCTGAATTTTGAGTAGTTGCGAGTACATTCTTGATAGTGTCATACTGCTCTTTGTCTGCAAGTCCTGACAAAACTGCAAGAGCATTGGCTCTGTCATCAGGCTTTTTCGTATCATCACTTTTAAAGCCGTTTTCTGTCCAAAGTGATTTATAACCCTTTGCGATAGTATCTTTTCTTTCGGTAATAAACGAGATATCTTCATCTTTTCCTAAATTTTCTGCCATTTTTTCTATGGCGGAAAGAGCATAATAAACCCATGCATTCTCAATGGCGGTCACATCTGCTTTGTAGCCCCAGTCAACCCAATCCCATGAGCCCTCACGATGAACAACAAGATTATTTTCTCCCATTTCCCAAAGCTTCAGGTAGTCAATAGATGCATCATAAACCTTTTCGATAAATGCCTTGTCACCTGTATACTCATAGTAAGTATAAAAGCCGACAATACCTGCAAGCTGCTGAACAGGGAGTTCAAAATAGTCACCACTAATAGGTACAACCGTCTGTAACACCTTTGACTCATCAACGTGAGAAAGCATAGCATCTACGCCTTTTTGATAGAGCAAGTAAGAATTGCTATCCATAGAGTACATTGTCATATTCATTTCGATTGTGACATCACCCCACCATTGAGCTCTTTCTCTGTCGGGACAATCCATAAAATTGTCACGCATTGTAACATAGAGAGTACGCAATGATTTTTGCCACAAAGAATTCAAAAATTCATCATCGCACTTAAAGTTACCGGCAAATGAGCTATCATATCCTGTTTCACGGTATTTAAGAGCAACAACTGTAACGCCGTGAGGTATGTCATAAGTAATATGCTCACCGTTAACCCAACCTAATGCCTCAAACTCCTGCTCGCCCTCTTTGGTTATATATGTAGTTGAAACTGCACCGATTGGAGTGTTCTCTGTTATTATGCGAATCTTTTTGCCAGCAGGTGCTATAACTTTAAGATATGTAGTAACTTGTGCGTTGTAAGGAATATCAACTGTGATTTTTTCGCCGAAAAGATTGCTTACAGTATAGTTTTCGTAAATATTTGAATTCTCATAATCTTTAAGACCGTAATCCTTCACGAATGGTATTCCTCTCGGATAAAGTTTGCCATAAGCACCCTCGCCACCGACAGCATATTCGGTTGCATTTTCCCAAGAAGATGCATCAAAAGTTGTATTGAGCCAATCGCCCATATCTTCTCTTGCATCATAATAAATGCTGTGTTCAGGGAGTCTATAATTTGGCTTATAAAGAATGCTGTTACCATAAGCATCATTCTTTTTTACCTTCCAACTGTTGTCGGAAATTATGGTGATGTCATCATTTATGGCTTCAAAAATGAATCCGCCCTGACCGCTACTGTTATAGGAATAACTTGTTTCATCATCCCAATACCACACTAAAGCACAAATAGTGTTTTCCCCCTCTTGTAAGTATGGGGCAACATCTATACTGTCATAATAACAACTGTTTTCAGAGGGACCACGTTTCACACTACCTTCAAAAACAACAGTTTCTCCGTTTATGTAAAGCCAATATTTTGAATCAGCTGAAATATGAGCAACAAGTTCTTCAGGTTTGTTTTCAAGATATATCTTTTTATTAAAGCACATCCATGTATTTTCTTCTGTAAGATTTTCTTTGTCCCAAATCCAATGAGCCGTCCAATCAGTTTTTTCGCCCGTAGAAATCACTTGGTATTCAGGAATACTTTCGGGAATCTGGTAATCATTTGTATAAGGTGTGTTCGTCATATTCCCCCAAAATAAAAGTGGTGAATAATACGAAAAAATAAGACTTGCCACTATTAAAACAGCGGGAATGATTAATAACAGTATTTTTTTCATGGTAACATCTCCTTTACAAGATAATTATACCACTCACATAAATAAAAAAGCAACAGTGAAATACTGTTGCTCGTGTAGTTGTTATCTTTTTTTATACATAACCAATTCGGGATTTTCACCAATTTCTTCATAGGTGCAGATAAGGATAAAGTCCATATTTGCCACGATGCCGAAGCATCTGTCACCACCGAATTCGCACTCCAGCTGATTGCCGAGATAGGTTGCGTTATCATCAAGGAATTTTACTGTCTGACCATTCGGAAGACGGTATTCGAGATTAATATATCCACCCACAAGTGCGTTAAGCTTTTCAACCTTGGGCATTCCGTCTATATGTAAATCATTAAATTCGCTGATGAGTTGTTGTTTGAATTCTTCAAACTTTTCTGCACCGTCGAGGTATTTATACTTCTTCCAATAATCAAGTTTCGGAAGCATATCTTTCATATATGCTCGTACCTGCTCGGGTGTAAACTGCTCATTTGCCATATGTCCGACACAGACATCAATTAAATCGTCCATATCGTGATACATATATTCACCGTCAGCATAACACCATTTGCAATATTCTTCATTGAAAATACCGTCTTTCTCTTTGCTGATGGTTGAATCCTCAAGTGGCATACCGCAACATTGACAGATAAGCTGTCTTGGAGAGCCTAAAAGTGTATTGATAGATACATCAAATAGTTTTGATAACAGCTTCAGGGTTTCTGTGTTGGGTGTAGTTTCACCATTTTCCCAACGGGATACTGCCTGACGGGTAACAAAAATCTTTTCAGCAAGTTCATCCTGCGATAAACCTTTTTTAGTTCTCAATTCAAGAATAATATCTTTAGTTTCCATATTGTTATCACCTCAAGAATATTGTAACACCGAATGGTAAAATGAACAAGCAACTCGCTGTTGCTGTAAGTT